>JBBRAV010000006.1:0-149545 GCA_038206535.1 Caulobacterales bacterium | reverse complement strand
GGCTCCTATCTGCTGGAGGAGGTCGACACCGGCGCGCTGCAAAAGGAGCGCGTGACCAATCTTACCGAAGACGTTCGCACCAAGCTGCGTACGGAACAGATCGCCTTTACCGATCTCGCACTCGTCGGCGATCAGGTCACGGTACGGATCACCGACGCAGCGCAAATGGACGCCGCTTTCAAAGCGCTCAACAATTCACTGGGCGGGCGGCTGCCCAGCGGCGGTCGCGACGTCACGGTCGAGCGACGGCCGGATCAACATATCGCGGTCGCGTACGTTGCCCAGGCCTCCGAAGCGGCCGCGCGGAATGCGGTGACGACTTCGATCGAGACCATCCGCCGGCGGATCGACGCGCTCGGGGCCAAGGAACCCGTGATCACTCGCCAGGGGTCGTCACGAATCGTCATCGAGGCGCCTGGCGAAAGCGACCCGGAAAAGCTGAAGGCGATCATCGGCAAGACTGCGAAGCTTACCTTCCAGATGGTCGACACCACGGTGTCGCCCGCCGACATCGCCGCGGGTCGCATACCGGCGGAGGACGAGGTCCTCCAGAGCGACCAGGCCGGCGGGCCGCCGATGATCGTCAAACGCCGGTCGGTCGTAACGGGCGAAATGTTGACCAAGGCCTCGGCGGGTCACGACCCAAACACCAACAGTCCCGATGTCGAGTTCAGTTTTAATGGCATCGGCACGCAGCGCTTCGCCGAAGTCACCAGCCAGAACATCGGCAAGCCGTTCGCCATCGTTCTCGATAAGAAGTATATCGAGGCGCCGACGATCCGTTCGGCAATCGTCGGAGGCAGTGGGCAAATCACCGGCGGTTTCACCGAGGAGTCGGCCCGCGACCTCGCCCTCTTGCTCAATTCCGGCGCCCTGCCGGCGCCGTTGAACGCCATCGAGCAGCACACCGTCGGGGCGGAACTGGGCGCGGACGCCGTCCGCGCCGGACAGATTTCGGTGTTGATCGGCGCCGCGCTGATCTTTATTTTCATCATCCTGGCCTACGGCCTGTTCGGTGTCTTTGCGGCCATCGCCCTTGTGGTCAATGGTTTGATGATCGTCGGCGCCATGAGCCTGTCACACGCCACCTTGACCCTTCCGGGGATTGCGGGTCTCGTTTTAACGCTGGCGGTCGCCGTCGACGCCAACGTGTTGATCTACGAGCGCATGCGCGAGGAAGTGCGGGGCGGCCGGCCGGCGATGAGCGCCGCCGACGCGGGATTCAAGCGAGCGATGACGACCATTATCGACGCCAACGCCACCACGGTGGTCGCCGCGATCATCATGTTCAACCTTGGCGCCGGTCCGGTGAAGGGCTTCGCCCTGACCCTGCTGATCGGCGTGATCACGTCTCTGTTCACCGCCGTCCTGATCACCCAGGTTCTGATTGGCTGGTGGTTCCGCGCCTTCCGGCCCAAGACGTTGCCGATCAGCTAGGATCTCGCGCATGTGGCCCCTGATCAAATTGATTCCGCACGACACGAAGTTTCCGTTCGTGAGCCTCTCGCGGATATTTGCGACGCTTTCAGTTATCGCTGTGATCGCCACCGTGGTCGGCACTTTCTATCCCGGTCTAAATCTCGGCATCGATTTCAAGGGGGGCACGGTGCTCGAGCTGAACTCCGGCCCCGTGCCCGTCGATCTGGCCAAGGTTCGCAGCGCTCTCACCCGGCTCAATCTCGGCGATGTCCAAGTGCAGAGTTTCGGACGGCCGAACGATGCCGTCGTGCGGTTCCAGACGCCATCCGGCTCGAGCCCCGGCGCCGTGGTGACGCGCGTAAAGGGCGCGATTAACCAAGCGCTCGGCGAGGTCACGTACTCCCGTACGGACGTGGTCGGCCCGGAGGTATCCGGCGAGCTCAAGGCCAAGGGCGTCGAAGCTTTGCTGGCCGCGATCGGCCTGATGCTGCTGTATATCTGGTTCCGCTTCGAACTACAGTTCGGGCTTGGAGCGGTTGTCGCCCTGTTCCACGACTTGATCCTGTCGTTCGGGCTGATTCTGCTCTTGCGTCTCGAATTCAGTCTGGACTTGATCGCCGCCCTTCTGACCGTCATCGGCTATTCGATGAACGACACGGTCGTCGTTTTCGATCGGTTGAGGGAGAATCGGCGCAAGTTCAAGCGGATGCCGTTGCGCGACCTTATCGACCTGTCGGTCAACGAGACGCTGTCACGCACCGTGATTACCGGCCTTACCGCGCTGCTGGCGCTGTCAGGCCTGGCAATCTTCGGTGGAGAATCTCTGAGAGGATTATCCATCGTGCTGCTGTTCGGCATCGTCATCGGAACCTATTCCTCGATCTATGTCGCCTCCCCAATCATCCTGCTGTGGGGCGCCAAGCGCGACGACGAGGAAGCCAAACCGACCGCGCCTCAGCCGGTGCGCCCCTGAGGGGCGTCGTGAGACGTCCGCCTTCGATCGATGCGCTTGGCGGCGGCGGCTTTCGCGTCTCCGGCCTTTGGCGGCCAGGCTCGCTACTAATCCTCGACGATGATCCTCGCGATTGGCGTCCCGGCTCCCTCGCCGATCTGCAGGTCGAAGATTTGGCCGCCGTGGTGGCAGGCGGTGCTCAGCTTTCCGAGTTCCTGCTCCTGGGAACCGGTCCCGAGCAAGCTCAGCCGCCGCGCCGCGTGCGGGAGACCATCCGGGAGGCCGGTCTGGGTCTCGAATTCATGTCGAGCGCCGCGGCCGCGCGAACATACAATGTTCTGGCCTCCGAAGGCCGGCGCTTCGCGGTCGCGTTGATCGCGGTCTGAGCGGCTTTGCGGGCAGTGAGAAAGGCGCTATGCCTCGCGCCTTAGGGCAGGGCTCATAGAGGGGTTTTTTGATGGCCGGCTTACTCTCGAACTTCCGCAATACCATGATCCTGAGCGCTGTGCTGGCGCTGATCATGATCGGCGCCTATTCTCAGTCGCCGCAGGGAACGGGACCTGTGTATTGGCAGGCGGTGTTCCGCTGGATGCATGTCGTGTTCGGCATCCTGTGGATCGGCCTGTTATACTATTTCAATTTCGTCCAGATTCGCAAAATGCCGGACATTCCGGCTGAACTGAAGCCAGCCGTGTCAAAATACATCGCGCCCGAAGCGCTGTTCTGGTTTCGCTACGCGGCGCTGTTCACGGTTCTGGCCGGCGTCGGCGTCGCTCTTCTCCGTGGTCGAGCCTACGCGGAATCGGTCTTCAGCTTTGGCCTGATGCATGCCGATGGCGGTCCGGATGCGCGCGCGTCGCTGCTGATGGGCATCGGCGTCTGGCTGGCGATCATCATGTTCCTGAATGTCTGGGGAATTATCTGGCCGAACCAAAAGATCGCGCTCGGGATCAAGGACGCCACCGCCGAAGCGAAGGCCAAATCCGCCCGGATCGCCATGCTCGCCTCGCGCACCAACACCTTGCTGTCGCTGCCGATGCTGACCTCTATGGCGATGTTCCAGACGCTCTACGGCTGACCCTTGCCGGCGGACGGCGATATCGACGACGCCGTCCGCCGCGCCGATCCTGTCCGCTGGCTCGCCAGCCGATTTGTCGGCGATCCTGCCGCGCGCGCCGATGTGGTCGCGATCTACGCTTTCGACCAGGAACTGGAGCGGGCCGGACGGCTGACGTCCACCCCTTTGCTGGCCGAAATCCGCCTGACTTGGTGGCGCGAGGTGCTTGACGAAATCTACGCGGGATTCGCTGTGCGGCGCCATCCGGCCGCTCTTTCCTTGGCCGAATCGGTCCGGCGCCGCGGCCATCCGCGCGGCCTTCTTGAAGCGATGATCGATGCGCGGATCGACCCTTTGACCGATCCTTTGGCCTGGGCGGATGCGGTGGGCGGATCAGCGACCGTTCTGGCGACTCGCACCCTCGATCCGGACGTCGACGCGGAAGCGGCGGCGCTGGCCGGGCGCGTGTGGGGGCTGATCCAATGGCGACGCGGCGGCGCTGTTCCTCCCGCGAATCTGGCCGGCCACCTCGACTTGGCCGCTCGCGCCGCGCGCCGGGTCAGTGTCGCGGCCTTTCCCGCCGTGGCCTGCGCGACGCTGGCGCGTGCGCGGAATCCATCGCCGCTGGAGATCAGGGCGAGATTGCTGTTCGCCATCCTGCGTGGGCGGCTCTGAGCTCCTGGCGAGCGCGGCGACCCCCCAGTCGGTTACAGAGCCCAGGTTTCCAGGTCGGCAAGCGCGCGCAGACTCATCGCCCGTTTTTTGGCGCGGCCGCGCTCTCCACGCGCGAAGCGGTGTCCACTATCGGAACGGGCCGGGGCCTCCATCGGGGGAAGAAGTCCGTAGTTGATATTCATCGGTTGGAACGAGCGGGCGCCGGCATCCAGGTGCCCTCCCGTGATGTGCCCCAAAAGGGCGCCCAAAGCTGTCGTGGCGGGCGGAGCAATGGGCAGGCGCCCGTTCATTTCAGCGGCTGCAAAGCGGCCCGCGAGGAGACCGATCGCGGCGCTCTCCACGTATCCCTCCACTCCCGTGATCTGGCCGGCGAAGCGCACGCGCGGGTCGCTCTTCAGACGTAGAATCCCGTCCAGAAGTCGGGGACTATTGATGAAGGTGTTCCTGTGCAAACCGCCCAAACGCGCGAATACCGCTGCGCCCAGGCCGGGGATGGTCCGGAACACCGCGGCCTGCGCCGCGTGCTTCAGCTTGGTCTGGAATCCCACCATGTTCCAAAGCGTGCCCAGGGCGTTGTCCTGGCGAAGCTGCACCACGGCATGGGGTTTCTCATGCGGCCGGTGGGGATTGGTGAGACCGACCGGTTTCATCGGTCCGTATCGCGGCGTATCCCGTCCTCGTTCCGCCATCACCTCGATGGGAAGGCAGCCGTCGAAGTAGGGGACGTTTTCCCATGCCTTGAATTCCGTTTTCGGGCCGGACAACAATGCGTCGATGAAGCTCTCGTACTGTTCGCGATCGAGCGGACAATTGATATAGGCCGACGCATCGCCGCCCGGTCCCTCCTTGTCATAGCGCGACTGTTTCCAGGCGATGCTCATGTCGATCGTGTCCCCGTGGACGATCGGCGCGATGGCGTCGAAGAACGACAAGTGCTCCTCGCCGGTCATCCCGAGAATGCGGCGACTGAGCGTCTGAGACGTCAGCGGACCTGTGGCGATGATCACGCTCGTCCAGTCTTCGGCGGGAGCGGCGATTTCACCGCGCTCCAGCCGGATCCGTGGATGGTGGGTGATCTTTTCGGTCACCATGTGCGCGAACTGTTCGCGATCGACGGCCAGGGCGCCGCCGGCGGGAGTGCGGTTCGCGTCGCCGCAAGCGAGTATCAGAGAATTGGCGCGCCGCATCTCGGCGTGCAGGAGACCCACGGCGTTATACTCGAAGTCGTCGGACCGGAAGGAATTCGAACAAACCAGCTCGGCCAGCGTGTCTGTTTGATGGGCCGCCGTCCCAACCACGGGGCGCATCTCGTGGAGGACGACAGGAACGCCGCTGTTGGCCGCCTGCCAGGCCGCCTCGCAGCCGGCCAGGCCGCCGCCGATGATATGCAAAAGGGGGTCCGACATGGCTTGCACATCTACGCTCGCCGCAGCGCTTGCGGAAGTCCGCTCGCGGGTGCAACGTCGTCATGCAATCTGGTTGGTATGGGCTCGGGGAGCGGGCGATGGCCGAACTTTCGATCGGGGATGCAGCGGGGGCGGGATTGCGGCTGATGCGGCGCCGGCCGTTCGTTGCTGTGACCTGGGCGTTGGCCTGTCTTTCTTGTGTTCGCTCGATCGTCGCTTCTCCGCTTGCGAGTGTTGGACTGATGTGCGTTCCTCTGACCGGACGCAGATACGATTTAATTTGCGTTCCCTGGGCGCGAGCCATTCGCGATTTGTCCGGGTCGGACCTCGACGCCACCGTTTCCTGAGTATTCAATGCAAGCGTACCTGTGGTTGGCTGCGGACTTGCGCGCGGCGTTGACGTTCACGCCGGCCGCTTGGCGGCGTGCTTCGTCGATCCTGATCGTGGCCTGCCTGACTTGGGCGATGGCGCTGTCGCCGGCGCGAGCCCCCGAATGGACAGCGCTCGCCCTAGCCGGGACGCTCGTCGCGTCCGCCGAGCTCTACCGGATCGCGACACCGCAGGGCGCGGGTGCGCGCATCGCCGCCACGGGCCGTCTTGCCGTCGTTTGGCTGCTGACGCTGGCGTTCTTCATGGTGTTGGCATCGTTGCTTTTTGTCGTGTTCCTCGCGTCGGGTTACGCGGTCGCCTTCGCGGGCAGGGGGTTCGACGCCTCCGATGTTCGCACCTGGGCGCCGGCGATCGATGAGCGTGGACGGGTGGTGCTTGGCGCGGTCGCCGCGCTCGGAATAGGCCTCGTGTCGTGGGCCATGACGCGCGTGGCGCTCGCGCCCGCGGCCACGGTCGCCGCCGGGCGGGTCCTGATGTTGAATACCTGGCCGCTCACCCGCCGGATCGGTTGGGTTCTGGTGTGCGCCCGCCTGGCGATCGGCCTGCCCGCGGCCGGCGTCGCCGCCTTGGCGCTTGGAGAGGCGCATGTGAGCGGAGCAGCCGAGCGCCCCGGCGCCTGGATGTTGAGCGCTCTGTCCGGCCTGATCATCGGGGGTGTCTGGCTTCCCTTGAACAACGGACTCATGACCTACATCTACCATCGCCGCGCCAACCTATGATCGGAATCAGCCGTCGCCCCATGATCGCGCACTCTCCGTTCGAGGCCGCGACGGAAGGCTTTCGGGTCATCCGGCGCGCGCCACGCGCTGTGATGATCTGGGGGCTGATGTGGCTCGTGTGGTTCTCCGTCGCCGCGGGCGTCATCGCGACCGGGCAAAAGGTCGTCGTATCCACGCGCGTCGCCCGCTGGACGATCTGGGAAATCTTTCGTCACTACGGTCCGTTTGCGCTCGTTCTCATCGCCTTGTTCTTCGTGGTGCTGGGCATGACGGCGATAGCGGCCTTTCGCGCCGTCTTGAACCCGGAGCAGAAGCGCTTCTTCTACCTTAGGCTTGGACGAGACGAGCTTCGCGTCGCCGCCATCAGCGTGATGGCGTTTTCCCTCGTTGCCATCTTCGGCGGCGTGCCGGCCGGCGCGCTCATCGCCCTGGCCAGTCCGATCATGGCGGCGGCGCCGACCCTCGCTCGTCAGATCGGGGTGCTCGGGGCCAGCGTGACCGTTTGCCTGGAGATCTGGTTGTGCGTCCGCCTTTCCTTGATCGCGGTCGAGACGTTTGCCGAACACCGGTTTCATCTCAGCGCCTACTGGCCTTTGGCCCGGGGTCGGTTTTGGTATTTGATGTGCTGTTATTTCATAATTTCTGTTATCTTGTTCTTCATAATGATCTTATATTTCACAACCAATGAATTGCTCTTCAGTTTCGCGTTCAATACGATCGGAAACGGCGGGATATTGCAGCGGAGCGTGCTGATTGGAATCGCCGGGGTGCTGGCGGTTCTCGCGGCCGGGTACCTTCTCCTGACCATAATTCTGTTCTGCTGCTGCCAGGCGCGCGCCTATCTGGCGATCACCGGCGCGTCGACCGATGTTCGACCGCCGTGGGGCGTCGCCGCGCCCGACAACAGTCTGCGCTAGGGTTCCGATGGGGACCCATGCGGGTGGTCCTCACGCCTGGACCCGCCGCCGAGCGGGCTTGGCCGGCGCCGAGCGCTTCGCATGTCGCGCCAGGGCCTCCTTCAGATAGCGCCCAGTCCAGCTGAGTCTGTCCCTGGCCACCTGCTCCGGTGTGCCCGTGGCCACGATTTCACCACCGCCGTCGCCGCCTTCCGGACCAAAGTCGACCACCCAGTCCGCGGTCTTCACGACATCGAGATTGTGTTCGATGACGACGACGGTGTTTCCCTGGTCGACCAGTTCATGCAGGACTTCGAGCAGCTTGCGCACGTCTTCGAAATGCAGCCCGGTCGTCGGCTCGTCGAGGATATACAGTGTCCGGCCCGTCGCCCGTCGCGAGAGCTCTTTCGAAAGCTTCACCCGTTGCGCCTCGCCGCCGGAAAGCGTCGTGGCTTGCTGCCCGACCTTGATGTAACCCAGCCCGACCTGCTTCAGCGTCTCCATCTTATCGCGGATCGGCGGCACCGCTTTGAACATCTGCGCCGCCTCCTCGACCGTCATGTCGAGTACGTCGGCGATGCTTTTGCCCCGGAAGTGGATTTCCAGAGTCTCACGATTGTAGCGCTTGCCCTTGCACACGTCGCAGGTGACGTAGACGTCCGGCAGGAAATGCATCTCGATCTTGATCAGCCCGTCGCCCTGGCAGGCCTCGCAGCGTCCGCCCTTGACGTTGAAGCTGAATCGTCCCGGGCCGTAGCCGCGCGCCTTTGCCTCGGGCAGTCCGGCGAACCAGTCGCGGATCGAGGTGAAGGCGCCGGTGTAGGTGGCCGGGTTCGAGCGCGGCGTGCGTCCGATCGGGCTCTGGTCGATGTCGATGACCTTGTCGAAGTTTTCGAGCCCTTCGATGCGCTCGTGCGGCGCGGGCGCGTCAGAGGCATTGTTGAGCCGCCGCGCGGCCGCCTTGTACAGGGTCTCGATCGTGAAAGTGGACTTGCCGCCGCCGGACACGCCGGTGATGCAGGTGAAGGTTCCCACCGGTATCTCGCCGGTGACCGCCTTGAGATTGTTGCCGCTCGCGCCGATCACGCGCAGCATCCGTTTGCTGGAGATCGCGCGGCGCCGCGCGGGGATGGGAATCTCGCGCCGGCCGGTGAGGTACTGGCCGGTCAGGCTGCGCGGATCGGCCATGATGTCGTCGGGCTTGCCCTGGGCGACGATCTCGCCGCCGTGCACGCCGGCCGCCGGTCCCATGTCGATCACATAGTCGGCCGACAGGATCGCTTCCTCGTCATGCTCGACCACCAGCACGGAATTGCCGAGGTCCCGCAAGCCCTTGAGACTGACCAGCAGTCTGGCGTTGTCGCGCTGGTGCAGGCCAATCGAAGGCTCGTCGAGCACATAGAGCACGCCGGTCAATCCCGACCCGATCTGGCTGGCCAGGCGGATGCGCTGGCTCTCGCCGCCCGACAGCGTGCCGGATCCCCGCGAAAGGTTGAGATATTCGAGACCGACGTCGACAAGGAAGCGCAGGCGGTCGTTGATTTCCTTCAGGATCCGCCGCGCGATCTCCATTTGCTTGTCGGTGAGCTGATCCTCCAGCGATTCAAACCAGTCGCGCGCCGGACGGATCGCCATGCTTGACACTTCGGCGATGTTGCGCTCGGCGATCTTCACCGCCAGCGCCTCGGGCTTGAGGCGGGCGCCATGGCAGACCGGGCAGGGCGTCTCCGCCTGGTAGCGTCCGAGCTCCTCGCGCACCCAGCTGGAATCGGTCTCCCGCCAGCGCCGCTCCAGATTGGGAAGCACGCCCTCGAACGTCTTCTCGACCTCGTACTTGCGGGCGTTGTCGTCGTAGACGAACTTTATCTTCGTCGATTTAGACCCGTGCAGGATCACCTGCCTGGCGCCGTCCGGCAGCTTCCACCATGGAATGTCCATCGAGAACCCGTAGTGACGGGCGAGCGCCTGAAGCGTCTGGGTGTAGAGCGGGGAGGGGCCTTTGGCCCAAGGCGACACGGCGCCCTTGTGCAGGCTCTTGTCCTTGTCCGGGACGATGAGGTCCGCATCGAACGCCAGCTTCATGCCCAGGCCATCGCAGGATGGGCAGGCCCCGGCCGGATTGTTGAAAGAGAACAGCCGCGGTTCGATCTCGGCGATCGAGAACCCCGACACAGGACAGGCGAACTTCTCCGAAAATATCAGCCGGCGAGGCTCCTCATCCCCTTGCGCCTTGTCGGCCCACTCGGCCACGGCGATGCCGTCCGCCAGCCGCAGAGCGGTCTCCAGGCTGTCGGCGTAGCGGCTCTCCAGCCCCCCGCGCGTGACCAGGCGGTCGACGACCACGTCGATGTCGTGCTTGAAGGTCTTCTCGAGCGCCGGCGCATCCTCGATCGGAAAGTAGACGCCGTCGATCTTGAGGCGCTGGAAACCGGCTTTGCGCCATTCGGCGATCTCCTTGCGGTATTCGCCCTTGCGGGCGCGCACCACCGGCGCCAGCAGGTACAGCCGCTCGCCATCGCTCAGGGCGTTGAGCTTGTCGACCAACTGGCTGACGGTCTGGCTCACGATCGGCAGGCCGGTGGTCGGAGAATAGGGAACGCCCACGCGCGCCCACAGCAGGCGCATGTAGTCGTGGATTTCGGTGACGGTGCCGACCGTGGAGCGCGGGTTGCGGCTGGTCGTCTTCTGCTCGATCGAGATCGCCGGCGACAGCCCCTCGATCAGGTCGACGTCGGGCTTGCTCATCAGTTCGAGGAACTGACGCGCATAGGCGGAGAGACTCTCCACATAGCGGCGCTGCCCCTCGGCGTAGATGGTGTCGAACGCCAAGCTGCTCTTGCCCGAGCCCGACAGGCCGGTCAGCACGACGAGCTCGCCGCGCGGGATGTCGACGCTGACGTCCTTCAGATTGTGCTCGCGCGCGCCACGCACGCGAATGAAAGCAGAATGTTCGATCATGCGCATCGCTAACAGCCACCCGCGCCGTCCGCGAGCCTGGCGTCCTGATTTAGTACGCGGAGTCGAGGTTACAGCAAGAACAAATTAAGAACCCGTGCTGGCGGCCCGGCGTGGGGCGCCGCCTCGCCGCCGATTGCATATTTCCGGGCAAGCGTCGTTGCCGCGGTGGTTTGATTTGCTATAAGCGCGACACCCGACGCAGAAACGGGTTGTGGCGGTTTACGGGTGCGAGGCTTTGTATGTCGGGGGCGTCGGTCAAGTTGAGAGACCCGGGCTACCGTCCTTCCGAGGACGAGCCGTTCATGAACGAGCGGCAGCTGGACTATTTCAAAAAGAAGCTGCTGGATTGGAAGGACGATATCCTGCGCGAGGCGCGCGAGACGGTCAGTCACCTGCAGTCCGAAACCGAGAACCATCCCGACCTCGCGGATCGCGCGTCGTCGGAGACCGACCGCGCCCTGGAACTGCGCACCAGGGACCGGCAGCGAAAGGTCATTTCCAAGATCGACGAGGCGCTACGCCGCATCGAAGAAGGCGTCTATGGCTATTGCGAAGAGACCGGCGAACCGATCGGTCTGGCGCGCCTGGAGGCCCGGCCGATCGCGACTCTGGGCCTCGAAGCCCAGGAACGGCACGAACGCCGCGAGCGCGTACACCGCGACGACTGAGGGTCGACGGCGCGAGGGTCCGGGCCCGCGACGCGCCACTGGCTCGTGTGTCGATGGCGTGGTTAAAGCGCGCGCGGGATGAGGAGATCTGAGGTGAAACTATCGTCGCTGCTGGCGACCGTCGTGCTCCTGGGGGGCGCCGGCGGTCTGATCGCAACACCGGTCGTGGCCGAAGTGACTCCCATCGTCGTCTTTTCGGCCGTGTTCGGCCCGGCGAAGGCGACGAGGCCGATCGATTTCACCGCCAGGCTCGCCCAGACCTGCGGTGCGAACGCCAATTACTGCCAGGCGTTCTGCACGCGCGCCGCGGTCAATTATCAGCCGCCACACATCAGGCCGCTTTTTATTCCGCCGCGATCGGTCTGCCGGGTCGCCTACCGCTGCGGCTCGCTGCAGACCCGGGTGACCGAGGCCGCGGAGAACGACACCTTCACCCTGTCTTGCCGTCCCCGGCCTTGAAGCCATTCTCCAACCCGTACTTGTGACCGCACCGACCCCTTCCGTCGCCGACGCCTATCGCCGCGGTTTCGCCGCACACCAGGCCGGCCGTCTGCAGGAGGCGGAACAGGCCTACCGCGAGGTGCTTTCCGCCGAGCCCGCGCACCCGGACGCTTTGCACCTGCTGGGCGTGCTCGCCCATCAGGTCGGCCGCAACGATGTCGCCGAAGAGTACATCGCTCAGGCGATCGCCAAGACGCCGCGCAGACCCGACTTCCACAACAACCTCGGGCTGGTCCTGAACCAGCGCGGCCGGCCGGCCGAAGCGGGGGCGGCGTTGACGACGGCCTTGCGCCTCAATCCAAAATATCCGGACGCCCTGAACAACCTGGGGATCGCGCTGGCGGCGCAGGGCCGGCACGACGAAGCCGTCGCCACCTACCGCAGGGCCCTGAAACTGCAGGCGAATTACCCCGACGCCTGCAACAATCTCGGTCTCGCCTACAACGCTCTCGGCAAACTCACCCAAGCCGAAGCGCGGTTTCGCGCGGCGATCACGTTCAAACCGGATTTTGCCGAGGCGCACGCAAACCTCGCCATCGTGCTCGCCGCACAGGGAAGGACGACGGAGGCGGAGGCCGGCTATCGCGCCGCCCTGCGCCTGCGGCCGAACAATCGCGACGCCCTCAATAATCTGGGCGTGCTGCTCTGCGACCTCGGTCGATGGTCGCAGGCCGAGAGCGTTCTGCGCGACGCCGTGCGCCTCGATCCGGAGGCGCCCGACGCCTATCGCAACCTCGGCGCCGTGCTCAACCACCTGAAGCGGTCCGCCGAGGCCGAGCCGGTGCTGCGCCTCGCCGCGCGGCTCGCGCCCGAGGCGCCCGAGGCGCACTTCAATCTCGGCGCCGCCCTGCACGACCTGCGCCGGCTCGGCGAAGCTGACAGCGCCTATCGCGAGGCGCTGCGCCTGCGCCCCGATTTCGCCGAGGCGCACAACAATCGCGCCTATAGCCTGCTGCTCGCCGGCCGCTACGCCGAGGGGTGGCGGGAGTACGAATGGCGCTGGCGCACCAGACACATGGCCGGCGGCGCGCGGGGGTTCGCCGCGCCCCAGTGGTCTGGGGAACCGCTCGATGGCCGCACGCTTCTGCTCCATGCCGAACAGGGCCTGGGAGACACGCTGCAGTTCTGCCGCTACGCGCGCCTGATCGCCGGCGCGGGCCGGGTCGTCATGGAAGTGCAGCCGCCGCTGAAACGTCTGATGCGCTCGCTGCCTTGCGAAATCGAGGTCATCGCGCGGGGCGAACCGGCGCCCGCCTTCGATCTGCATTGCCCTTTGATGAGCCTGCCGCTCGCGCTCGGCGCGACCGTGGAGGCCATCCCCGCGGCCATTCCCTATCTGTCGGCCGATCCGATCGCCGCGGCCGGATGGCGCCGGCGGCTCTCCGCCCTGGCGGGCCCCCGGGTCGGCCTGGTCTGGGCCGGCAATTCCCATCTCGGCTACCCGGAGTTCGCCGCCGTCGACGCCCGCCGCTCCGTCAGCCTTTCCGCCATGGCGCCGCTGGCCGAGGTTGGCGGGATCGCGTTCGTCTCGCTGCAGAAAGGCGCCCCCTCCGTCCAGGGCGCCGATCCCCCGGCGGGGATGACGTTGATCGATCACACCGCGGAGCTAGAGGACTTCGCCGACACCGCGGCGCTGATCGACGCCCTGGATCTGGTGATCAGCGTCGATACGTCGGTCGCTCATCTGGCCGGCGCCATGGGCAAGCCGGTGTGGCTGCTGAACCGCTACGACACCTGCTGGCGCTGGCTGCTGAACCGCGCGGATAGCCCGTGGTATCCCACTGTCCGCCTGTTTCGCCAGCCGGCGCCGGGAGACTGGGACAGTGTCATGCGCGCCCTCGCCAATGCGCTCGGGGACTGGGGCGATCGGGGATCGCGCGTTTAAAGCCCCCGTGTGTCAGCGACACACCGGGGGCTTAGGGCAGCCCGGGGGGGAGGGTGGGCTGCCGAGACTCTCCAATGGACGATCGCCCCGCGGGCTCACGCGGTTTGAGGCGCCTTGCGCCGCCGCGACACATGAGGAGCCACCGACCGAACATTGGGAATAATCAATGTACAGGCGACCGGGCGGACGTCAAGCGTTTCGCTGCCTGGCTCACGGCCACGCGTGGCGCGGCGCCGTCGCGCGCGACGGCGCGGAAGTGATGGCTCCCTCGCCAGGAGGCGGGCGCCCTGGCGAGCCTCGATGGCGAACTGGACCACACGACCGCCATGGCGATTACGCCCAGCACGATGCACAGGCCCAACGCCAGGATGATCTGGGAGACCACGACGCCCATGGGGTCGCGATCGCGCCCCACCGGAGTCTTCTCGTCCACCCGCGCGCCGGCGGCGGTCATGAGTTTGTCTCCTTCGACGAAGGCAACGCCGCGCTTCCTCTCGCCGTTCCGGCCACCGGTGATTTTCGCTCCCGCCCGCCGTCTGCGCCCGCCGTCTGCGGACCGGCAGAGCCCTTGACGATCGGGGGCGCGGGCGGAGCCGGGGGGTCTACGCCGCGCCCCCGAGAGCCGCCGGGTCAAGCGGCGGCTTACCCCGCGGGGGTTACTCGACAACAAAGGCCGGCGCGCTCGCGCAAGAGCCTGGTTCGAGCGACGCGGTCACGGCCGCCGGCGCCCAGGCCGCCGTCACGATGTAGTTCCGCCGCCGCGGTGGGGCGTTCAAAGGCGTCGACTATTTTTTTTCGGCATGCCGGACCCGGCAGATGCGACGGCGTGGGCCAGGAGACTCGTCGGCCGCGCGCGATGGGGTGATCAAAAATACGACGGGCGCGCCGCTCGGGTCAGATGGAGGCCTGACCGAGAATCGAACTCGGGTGCACGGATTTGCAGTCCGCTGCGTAACCACTCCGCCATCAGGCCATCTGAAGGGGAGACGATGGCTATCAGATGCCGCCGCGAGCGGCAACCACCCCGGCGGGACGATGTGCAGCCGCCGATTGCCTCGCCCCTCTCCGGCGACCTATAAGCGGCGATGAGCCTACGTCGATCCTGGGGACCTGGATGAGCGCCGACTTTGCGGCCGAACGAACGATCATGGTGGACAGTCAGGTCCGCACCCAGGACGTCACCGACCTGGCGATCATCGACGCCATGCGCGTGATCCCGCGCGAAAGCCTGCTTGCGCCGGGCAAGGCCTACCAGGCCTATGCCGACGCGGAGGTGGAGTATGCGCCCGGCCGCTGGATGCTGACCCCGCGTGACGTCTCCAAGCTGCTCCAGGCGGTGCGGCCGAAGTCGGGGGAGCGGGCCCTGGCGATGTCCGCGCCCTATGCGGCCTTGGTGCTGGCCGCGCTGGGCCTCGATGTCACCTCGCGGGACGCGGGCGACCCCGCGCCGATCTCGGGCGCCTACGATGTCGTGATGTGCGAAGGGGCGATTCCCAAGGCGCCCGGCGACTGGATCGACGCCCTGGGACCCGGCGGCCGACTGGCGGTGATCGAACGCGACGGCCCGGTGGGGCGGGCCATGCTTTATGTGCGCGGCGGGGGGACGATCGGCGCGCGCGCCCTGTTCGACTCGACTCCGCCGGTTCTGGCTGGATTCGAGCCCAGGCGCGCCTTCGTCTTCTGACCCGACAGGTCGCACCCGAGGGGCGTGTTAAGGACAAGGCATGCCGATCGTGAGCGGGCGCCGGGATTTGCTAGTCGCCTCGTGTATCGCCTTGGCGGCGGGCGGAATCGCACGTGGCGAGACCCTGGGCGACGCCATGGCCTTGGCTTATCAGTCCAACCCGACTTTGCAGGCGCAACGCGCCACCCAGCGGGCGCTGGACGAGACCTATGTCCAGGCCATGGCCAACTACCGGCCGCAGATCACCGTGCAGAGCGCGGTCACCGACGAGATCAACAACGCCGCGTCCGTGGGGGCCACCAGCCGCCTGCCCGGCCATACCGAGACCAACACCAACTCCCTGCAGATCACCCAGCCGCTCTACACGGGCGGCCGCATCGCCGCCGCCGTGAGTGCGGCGGTCGCCGGCGTGCTGGCCGGTCGCGAGACCCTGCGGGCCGCCGAGGAGACGACGTTGCAGAACGTGGTCCAGGTGTACGTCGATGTCCGCCGCGACCAGGAGAGCGTCGAGATAGCGCAGGAAAACGTCGCCCTGCTGCAACGCCAGCTGGACGAGTCGCACGCGCGCTTCGCGGTGGGCGACATCACCCGCACCGACGTCGCCCAGACCCAGACGCGGGTGTCGGCGGCCCGCGCCCAGCTGGCCAGCGCCCGCGCCAACCTGGCGACAAGCCGGGCGACCTATCTCTCCGTCGTCGGCCAGAACCCCGGCAAGCTGGAGCCGGAGCCCTCGCTCGGCAAACTGCTGCCGGGCGACATCGACAAGGCCCTCGACATGGCCGAGCAGAACAATCCGCGCATCCGCGAGGCCGACTACGCCGAACAGGCCAGCGCCGCCAAGGTGGCCGCCGCCAAGGCGCAGACCCGGCCAAGCGTGTCCCTGCAGGCGACCCTCGGCTACTATGGCGGCTCGACCGGGGCCCAGTCCTTTTTCGGCCCCCCGCCGCCGGTGACGCCGTTCACCGACTACAGCCGCGACCTGACCGCCAGCGCCACGGCCAGCTTCCCTCTGTTCTCGGGCGGCTACTATTCCTCGCAGATCCGTCAGGCGGCGGAGAACAACAACGTCGACCGCATCAACATCGAGACGTCCCGCCGCCAGGTCCTCCTGACCGTGTCGCAGGCGTGGAACCAGCTCGTGGGCGCCCGCGCCAGCCTGGCCGCGGACAAGGAACAGGTGGAGGCGGCCAACATCGCGTTCGAGGGCACGCGCCAGGAGGCGAGGGTGGGCCTGCGCACGACCCTCGACGTGCTGATCAGCGAGCAGGACTTGGCCGACGCCCAGCTGGCGCTCGTCGGCGCCCGCCACGACGAATACTTCGCCGCCGCCGCCCTGCTGGCGGCCATGGGCTCGCTCCAGGCGACCGACTTCGTGCCCGACCTGGCCGTCTACGACCCGCGCGCCAACTTCGATCGCGTGCGCGGCGCCAATGCCATGCCCTGGGACGGTCTCGTCCACTATCTCGACAAGCTGGCCTCGCCACGGATCATCGAGCGTCCGGCGACGGTCAGGGTCGACGACGGCGGCCCTTGAACGGCCAAAGGAAGAAAGACGAAACACGAAGGACACGAAGTTTGCCTACCCGTGCAAACCCGTCGCCCGATCGCCGCGCCTCCCGCGCCGGAGGCGCAACCAACACCCCAAGTGACGGCTCCGCCGTCGATCAACCTTCGTGTCCTTCGTGGCCTTCGTGGTTCATCTTTCCTTCTTCCTGCCCTCAGGTCACCTGACGCGCCCTGGTGTGGCCGTGCGGCGCAGAGCCGGTATTAGACGAAACACGAAGGACACGAAGTTTGCCTACCCGTGCAAAGCCGTCACCCGATCGCCGCGACCTCCCGCGCCGGAGGCGCAACCAACACCGGGGGCCCAAGTGACGGCTCCGCCGTCGATCAACCTTCGTGTCCTTCGTGTCCTTAGTGGTTCATCTTTCCTTCTTCCTGCCCTCAGGTCTCCTGACGCGCCCTGGTGTGGCCGTGCGGCGCAGAGCCGGTATTAGACGAAACACGAAGGACACGAAGTTTGTCTACCCGTGCAAAGCCGTCGCCCGATCGCCGCGCCCTCCCGCGCCGGAGGCGCAACCAACACCCCAAGTGACGGCTCCGCCGTCGATCAACCTTCGTGTCCTTCGTGAACTTCGTGGTTCATCTTTCCTTTTTCCTGCCTTCAGGTCTCCTGACGCGCCCTATTGCCGGCCGACGCTCACATAGGTGAAGCCGGCCGCCCTCACTTCCTCGGGACGATAGACGTTTCGCAGGTCGACGATCACCGGCGCCTGCATGATCTGCCTGAGCCGCCGCAGGTCGAGGGCCCGGAACTGGTCCCATTCGGTCAGGATCACCAGGGCGCTCGCCGCCCTGGCCGCCTCATAGGCGTCATCCTTGAAATCCACGTCGGGCAGAAGCGCGCGCGCCTCCTGGCCCTGCGGATCGAACGCCTGGACCGTCGCGCCCATCGCGATCAGGGCCGGCACGATATCGAGCGACGGCGCATCGCGCATGTCGTCGGTGTTGGGCTTGAAGGTGAGGCCGAGGATGCCGATGGTCCTGCCGGCCAGATCGCCGCCCAGGGCCGCGACCACCTTGCCCGCCATGGCCTTCTTGCGCGCATCGTTCACGTCGATGGTGGTTTGCACGAGCCGAAGAGGCCTCGCCGCGTCGCGCCCGGTGCGCGCCAGGGCGAGGGTGTCCTTGGGAAAGCAGGAACCGCCGTAGCCGGGCCCGGCATGCAGGAACTTCGGCCCGATCCGCTTGTCCAGGCCGATGCCCCTGGCCACCTGCTGCACGTCGGCGCCCACCGATTCGCACAGGTCGGCGATCTCGTTCATGAAGGTGATCTTCATCGCCAGGAAGGCGTTGGCGGCATACTTGGTCAGCTCCGACGTACGCCGGCTGGTGATCATCATCGGCGTCTCGTTCAGGCTCAGCGGCCGGTAGAGCTCGATCATCACCGCGCGGGCGCGTTCGTCCTCGATGCCGACCACCACGCGGTCGGGCCGTTTGAAATCGCCGATCGCCGAGCCTTCGCGCAGGAACTCCGGGTTGGAGACGACCGCGACGTCGGCGCCTGGATTGACCCGGCGCAGGATGGCCTCGATCTCGTCGCCCGTGCCCACCGGAACCGTCGACTTGGTCACCACCACGGTGAACCCCTCCACCTGGCGGGCGATCTCCTCGGCGGCGGCGTGGACGTAGGTGAGGTCGGCATAACCGTCGCCGCGCCGCGAGGGCGTCCCCACGGCGATGAACACCGCGTCGGCCCGCGCCACCGCCTCCGCCCCGTCGGTCGTGAAGAACAGGCGCCCCTGGCGGACATTGCTTTCGACCAGCGCCTCCAGCCCCGGCTCGTAGATCGGCATGACGCCGTCTATGAGCCGGGCGATCTTGTCGGCGTCCTTGTCTATGCAGGTCACCGTGTGGCCGAAATCGGCAAAGCACGCCCCCGACACCAAGCCGACGTACCCGGTTCCGATCATCGCTACATGCATGCCCTATCCATGCCATCGCGCCGCCGGCCCCGCCAGCCCCGGCGGACGGCGATCGCCCTGGACGGACATGGCTCGCGGTGTTCGGCGCGGGCCGGTTGACCCCCGCCGCCAGATGCAGCAGTACGGCCGCTTCTGCGGCGAGCGCCGACACGACGCACGCGGCCCAAGGCGCGCACCGCCGCTGGGGACGGCTTGGATTCGCCGCCGGGCTGGGAATGGAGTGGGCGGTTCATGCGGGTGATCATTCTTGGCGGTGACGGCTTTTGCGGCTGGCCGACCGCCCTGCACCTGTCGAAGCTCGGCCATGAGATCCAGATCGTCGACAACATGTCGCGGCGGCATATCGACATAGAGCTGGAGGTCGAATCGCTCACGCCGGTGCGCCCGCTGGGCGAACGCACGGCGGCGTGGAAAGAGCTGACCGGCCAGGAGATCGTGACCCACAGCTTCACCGTGGGCCTGCACTATCATCGGCTCCTGACCCTGATCGAAGACTTCCGGCCGGACGCCATCATCCACTTCGCCGAACAGCGCGCCGCGCCGTACTCGATGAAGTCGTCGTCGCACAAGCGCTACACCGTCAACAACAACCTCAACGCCACCAACGATGTCTGCGCCGCGATCGTCGAAAGCGGCCAGGATATTCACCTCGTTCACCTGGGCACGATGGGCGTCTATGGCTATGGCACGGCCGGCATGCGCATCCCCGAGGGGTATCTGAGCGTGAACCTCAAGACCCCGGAGGGGGACGTTCAGACGGAAATACTCTACCCGGCCAACCCGGGCAGCATCTATCACATGACCAAGACCCAGGATCAGCTGTTCTTCCTGTTCTACAACAAGAACGACCGGCTGCGGGTGACCGACCTGCATCAGGGCATCGTCTGGGGCACCCAGACGGCGGAAACAGAGTGCGACGAGCGCCTGATCAACCGCTTCGACTACGATGGCGATTACGGGACGGTGCTGAACAGGTTCGTGATGCAGGCGGCGATCGGCCATCCGCTGACGGTTCACGGCACCGGCGGGCAGACCCGCGCCTTCATCCACATCCAGGACACCGTCCGCTGCCTGCAGCTGGCCCTGGAAAATCCGCCCAAGAGCGGCGAGCGGGTCAACATCCTCAACCAGATGACGGAGACTCACCGGCTGCGCGACCTGGCGCGGATCATATCGGACCTGACCGGCGCGCGCGTCGACTTCGTGCCTAACCCGCGGCGCGAGGACGACGAGAACGACCTGCTGGTCACCCACGATCGCTTCCTCACCCTGGGCCTGGCGCCGATCACCCTGGCCGACGGCTTGCTCGAAGAGATCCGCACGATCGCCGAGCGATACGCCCACCGCTGCGACAGGGCGCGTATCCCTTGCGTGTCGGCGTGGAACGCGGACGCCGCCAGGCGCATCGCGACGCCGGGCGGCCCGGACGCGGCGCCTTGAGGCCAGATATCGGCGCGAGCGTCGGGCGACGCCGGTGGGCTGCGGGGCGCGACGCGGGCGCCTGACGCTCGGCCCGACCCCCTTGAACGGCGCGGGCCGTTGCCGGCATGCGTCCTGGGGTTGAAATTCGGGCGCGCATCAGGCCCATCGACTCGCGACGGGCCGTTGGATACGAAACACCAAGGCTAGCGCAACCTCTTTTGGGTCAGGCGCTTAATGCAGATGAAACGCCGACGGCAACGCGGGATGAAAGAACTTTGAAGGCGATTATCCATATCGGCGCCGAAAAAACCGGCACGACGAGCATCCAGGCGTTCTGCACGGCCAATCGCGCTCTGCTTGCACGGCAGGGCATCCTCTATCCCGCCTGCCTGGGGTCGGCCAACCACATGGCGCTGGCGGCCTATGCCCTCGACGACGACAAGATCGACGACGTCCGCCTTGCCCTGGGCGTGTCGGCGCCGGGCGATATCGCGTGTTTCCGCAAGCGTCTCGTGGCGTCCCTGGCTGGCGAGATCCGCGATGCGGGCGAGGTCACGACCCTGCTCTTCAGCGCCGAACATCTGCAGAGCCGCCTTGTCGAAGAGGAAGAGGTCGCGCGTCTGAAGTCGCTTGTGGGCGCCTTGGCCGACGACATGCGCATCGTGGTCTACCTTCGCCGCCAGGACAGGGTGGCCGTCAGCCACTATTCGACGCGGCTCAAGGCCGGCGACGAACCGGTCGGCCCGATCTTTCCTCCCCTGCCGCCCGGCGACGCTTTGCCGGACTATTTCGATTACGACCGCATGCTGCGCCGCTACGAGGCGGTGTTCGGGGCCGGGAACGTCAGCGTGCAGATCCTGGAGCCGACCCGGCTCCTGGGCGGCGACCTGCTGTGTGATTTCCGCTTCCGCTGCGGCATCGCCTCGTCGCCGGAGTTCGTCGAGCCGGAGCGCCAGAACCTGTCCCTGTCCGTGCTGGGCATGCGGTTCTACGCGCGGTTCAACGCCCAGGTCCCGCGGTTTGTCGACGACCACGTCAATCCCTATCGCCAGGGAATCGACGAGGCGGTCAACGGCATGTGCGCGGGACCCGGTCCGCGCGCGGGGCGGGCGGACGCCGAAGCGTTCTTCCACGGCTTTGAGGCCGGAAACCACGCCATCAACCTCCGATACTTCGCAGAGGACGGCCGCCCGCTCTTCGACACCGACTTCACGGCCTATGACAGCGACCAGACCGGCGAGATCTCGATCGACGAGGTCATCGATTTGGCCACGCATCTGTGGCTGGAACGATCGCGCGACCTGGTCGAGCTGCGCTTTGAAAAAGCGCTGCTGCGTTTCCAGACGGCCGCGAGGAGCGCCGGTGAGGAAGCCCTTCCCGTCCTTACCGAGCCTCCGCTCGACGCCGCGTTTCCGTTTCACCTGAAACTGCGATACCTGGGCGCTCTGCTCTATGCCCTGGATTTCCAGACGGCGGCGCAGGTCTCCCGCAGACTCATCGACAAGGAGCCGCGGCCCGTCGTGGTGCTGGCGCACGCCTTCGCCCTGCTGGCGCTGGGTGACGAAGCGGCGTTCGAGTGTATTCTGACCGACCAAGCGATCGCGCCGAAACTGGTGCAAAGCCTGGCTTCAATGCAGATCGCAGGGGTGGCTAGGGGCGACCGACGCGCGTGGATGGAATTCCTTAGACAAGGCGATCCAACCCAATTTATCCTGTATAAAAGATGCCTCTGCTGGCTGCAAGAATCACCGTGCTGACATTGTCGGGCGAGCCGATCGCCCGCAAAAGCCAGAGTGTTCTTGAGGAGATCTAGATCGAAATCATCCCCATTTTTGCAAGCAGATAGCCTAAGTTGAATATCCTATTAAGGTGAGATTTAAAGTGTTGATCAGTAGGCAGGTTGACAACACCTTCCCATTCATGAATTTTAGACGGCAAAAATAAATCTCTCCACGGTTCCGATTTTCCAGTCGCGTCTTTGACGTATTCCGCCACAATGCCCTCCGAAACTCCGCCCCAGAATTTTCTTTGGGCTATCCATTTTGGATTTAGGCGCGCCGCAGGCACCAAATGTAGAACCTTCGCAAATGGCGTGTACAACATTTTGCCACCAGCATGAACGATCAACTCGTTTACCGCACCATCGCCGGAAAGCAAAAGGCTGCCATTCCTGCCGAGCCTTTCCGAGAATCCTCCGGCGGACTTCAAAGAGTCTATTCTGTAACCAATATTACACTCAACCAGCCACTCATTGCCCAGAATTGGATAGTAATCGTCCGCGTAATTCAATCCACAAGAGTAAGATCTCAGCAGGTCGTCATCGAGCCACGCGGGCCGATCTGCTTCAAATATGGGTACGCTTTCGCCGCCGATTACGGAAAAATCTCTGAATCTCTCAAACGCCTCAATGAATTTCTCGGCCCAGTCGGCGTATGGGATGGCGTCGTCGTCTATGTAAATGATAATCGCGGAGCTGGCCTCGTCGATCGCTCGATTTCTAGCCCTCGATAAGCCCTGTTTTGGTTCAAATGCATATTTCAGATTTGGAATAGCGCTCGCAAACTCGTGCGTAACGCCGGCGGTGCCGTCTGTAGAATTGTTGTCGACGACAATGACTTCCATTCGGGCCAAATCGATGGTCTGCTTTGTCAATCCATCAAGGCACTTACGCAGAAGATCGCACCGATTGAACGTACAAATTGCAACGGCGATTTCCGGTGGCATCTACAGTTCCTTCTCCTGGTCGGCGTGGGAGGGCTGATTGCCGGCCAATGGCGCCTTCAGTTTCCTGCGCAGATCGTCGATCACTGCCTGCTGTCTCAGCGCCTCCGCTCTCTGGTTGGCGACCCTCTCACGAAGCTCCGCATTCTTTTCCCTGAATTCCTTGTTGGCCTGCGCCAAACTCAATTCATCGACGGGCGCGGCGTCGTTTTTCCCGGCGCGAGGCTCGGACAAGGGGCCCGGCGCCGCCTTTGCCGCGGCCTCCAACTGGTCGACGAGGGCGGCTAATCGCTGATTTTCATTAATGAGAACCTTTGTTCCCTGCGCCGCCTGCTGGTCGGGGCTCGTCGAGGTGCGAGTCAGCTGGCCGCTTTTCAGCCGCGCGCGCAAATCGGCCGCAACTTTCAGCAACCGCTCGTTTTCAGCGGCGGTCTTTTGCTGGCGCTCGCGCAGCGCCTCGAGACGCCTGCCGCTCTCTTCTCTGGCTTGACGTTCCCGCAGATTGGCGTCCCGCAGGGCGGCGCTGTCGCTCACGCAGGCGATGGCCGATCCATTGGCCCAAATCCTCAGGTAATCGTCGTTCCTCTTCGGCAGATACGAGGCAAAGCCGCCGGTGGCCGACGCATACCTGATGCCTGTACCCGTGTAGTTTTTATACTGATGAAATACCTGGCCTGCGAGAAGAAACCAGTCCAGGTCCCATTTTCGCCCGAACGCCGCCCAGCCGTCTTCCCGGTTGCGCAAGCGCATATACTCGCTTGGCGCCTCCGGGCGATGGTCGCATTCCATCAGGGGGTAGAACATCACACGCCCCCCGCCAAACTCCTTGATTTGCAAGAAAAAATTCTCATGTTCACCGTTGGTCTTGAATTGCTTGTCCCATAGAAAACGCTCATCGTCGAAAAACGACGTTCGCATCATCGCCCAGTTCAGTCCCAGATCACATTCATAAAAATATTCGTCATTGAATATATCCACCCTGGGCCTGACGTGATCGATTGGTATCGCTATCAAGCCTCTGGTCGAGGAATCCTTATACATGTAGGCTTCGTAACGGCGAGGTTCGCGAAACATTTCGCCGTTCTTGCCGACGAAATTGTCCACCCATGTGCCGGTGACGACAGCGACGTCGGGGCGGGCCTTGAGATAGTCGATCACGGGGGCAAACCGCGTGCACTCGGTGAAGACGTAGTCGTCGTCTCCGAAGACCAAAAACGGCGTCTTGACATTGCGGGCAAGAAGGCTGCGGCCGGCGCTGACGCCGAAATCGAACGGGACCCAGTGCGCTTCCACGCCCCGGTCGCGATAATACGCCTCCATTTCTTCGGTGGGCGTGTTCTGATCGGCGACGAGAATCTTCATCCTGGGAAAAAAATGCAACGCGGAGTCGATCAACCGTTGCGCGCAATTGTTGCGCGCGATCGTCGTGAAGATGAAGCTCAGGTCCCTGCCGTCGTCACATATCCGCTCCACCGGCTTTCGCGCTCCAGGACCAACTCAACGTGGCCCTTAGTTATCCTGCCTGACTTTCCGGGCAAGGGCCTTGCGCCAAATCGGCGCGGCCCGCGCGCCCCGTGCCGTGATTGCGCATCGGGACTTTATCTGGGAAAGCCGATTTGCTATGCAGCGCGTCGCTGGCGCGAAGGCTTCCGGCCCTGCTGGGGGGCCGCTATCGCAGAGTGATGACAAGCCAATGCGCTGCGACCGCCACGGGTGTTGCGGCAGGCTCGATGCTTCGCATGTTGGACAACGAGTGATACATGACATCCGTCGAGGGGCCGCTTAATAAATTTGTGATTGTCTGCACCGCCCGGACGGGCTCCAATCTCGTCGCGAGATCCTTGGCGCGCCCGCCTCTCGTGCGGTGCTTTGGCGAAGTGGCCAAATTCAATTTCGCAACCGAGCCGAACGCGTTTGCGCCTTTTGTGCGGTTGACCGGCCGCGACGAGGAGGATCTGGCCAGATTGCAGCGTGAGGACATTGAGGGATTCGTCTTTGATATGCTGTTCGCCTTGCCTGGCGACGCCGTCGGTTTCAAGTTGTTCTACGAGCACTGCAGGGAAGCGGGGCGAGCGAACATTTGGGATAGACTGGCCGACGAAACGGGGATCAAGATTGTTCATCTGACGCGCAACGCGATATTTGATCTTTACCTTTCGCTTCTTTACGCGCAACGCACCGACAAATGGTTGATCCGGTCCGATGACGCCAGCGCTCCGCCGAATGACTCTGAGGATATCGAGGTCGATGTGGCTCATTGCCGCGCCTTCTTCGAAAGGCATCTCCAGCGGCGGCGCGAAGCGGTGCGGCGTTTTGCCAGCCATCCCTATATGGAAGTCGACTACGGCGACCTGGAAGCGGACTTGGCCGGCGCACTGGCGAACATACGCAACTTCATTGGCGCGCCGAGCCCCCGGCAGTATCTGGCGCCCTTGCGCAAACAGGCAGCACGCCCGGCCCATCAAAAAGTCATCAACTACGACGCCGTCAGGGCGGCGTTCGACGGCACGGATCTAGCCTCCATGTTCGTCTAATTTCCAGCCGCGGCCGGCTTTCGACCGACGATATGTGCGACGCGGTCAATCCAATCGGTCAGGTGTTGCTGCAGCGTCGTTTCCGGCGCGAAGCGGTCGGCGCCTGCGAAACATGTACTGCTCAGACCGTCCAAGACGGCGGTTGGTCCTGCCTTGGCCACGGCGTTGGTCAAAATTGCGATCGCCTCGGCGCGCCAGCGCCCGTCGCTGTGCGCCTTCAGCGCCGATTCCAAGGCGTCGATGATCCGCGTTTCTGCGGCGTGTTCCCGGATCACGGGCAAATTCGCGTGGATAGCGCGCAGTTTCCAAAAAGAATGAAATATTCCGCTCGCACTGGACAGTCCTAGACCATGGCGATGATAGATCAATCCAATCGCGTCCGCATGACGCCACGATTCCGTCGCGCCGGCCAGGCGGATCTTCAGCGACCAATCTTCATATAGGCGCGCGACGTGATCATAGCCGCCTGCGCGAAGATAGAGGTCCCGAGCGTAGAGCATGTTATGCGGAATCCACTGCGTCCTGTTCAATATGGCGTCGAATTGCGAGGTCCGATCGACTAAGTCGCAAAAGCTCCCCGTCGGCATGATCGCCGGCGGGGCGGCGGGCTTGATGACGGCGATATCTGAAAATGCGATACGATCAGTCCGCTCTTCCAAAACCTGCCACTCCGACGCGAGTTTCATGGGCGCAAATTCGTCATCTCCGTCTATCGTTGTGAAGTGGGCTGACCGCAGGTTCCTGATGGCGAGATCGCGATTCAATCCGGGGCCCAGATTTTTGTCCCGCAATACCACCTTGACATTTCTCTCGGCGTCTTCGAGCGAGACGGCCAGCGCGCGTGAGTCCGCATCCGAACCATCGTCGGCAATCAATATCTCCGTCGGCGGCAGCGCTTGCGCCAGGACGGATTCCACGGCCCGGCGCAGCGCCGGGCCGTTGTTGAACGACGTGACGACGCATCCCAACGCCGGCGCGTTCCGGACGACCGTCACATTGGCGGACGATGCCTTCGCCAGCGTCGCCATGGCCGCGCGCCGTCCATCCGCGGCCGCTCGAAGCGCGGTTGCGCTTTCCATCCCGAGCCGCGTGCGAAAATTGCTCTCCGAACCGGCCGCGGACAGTGTCCGGTCGCGGCCACGATCGACCTCCGCTGCATTGTCCGCGTGCGGCGGTTCTGGGGTTGACGACGCATCGCTCGCTTCGAAGGGGTCTTCAAGCGCTGATTCGGAGAATTCAGCGCCCAAGTCCGCCTTCAGCAGTTGCACGGCGTTGCGATAGCGTCGTGTCTGCGTCTCGAGGCGTCTGGCCTGAGTTAGGATAATTGTCCGCAACCTCGTGGGCGATAGGTCCCGGGGGATTTCGGGCTTGAACGCGCCCGGCGGCGCGCCCTTGTACCTCTGAAAAACGTCGCCTGCCGTCGACTCCACGGAAGCGGTCGCTGATACGCCCGATACCTTGTCGACGACGGAAAAATACCATTCGTGATAGGGCGTGAGGGCGGCCACATCGTCTTGGCAAAGTGTCCGCCGGCGACTCACTGGTCCCGCCGGACGTTTGAGGTCGATCTCCCGAACCTCGACGGCTGGTCCAAGAAATTCGGCCATCTGCGAAAGGGATCCCTCGCGATCCGCCTTGAACGCCTCGTAGGGCAGGACGAGAGCTCTGCCGGGAAAGCCGGCAAGTGTGCGAAGCGCCGCCTTGTTCATTTCACTCCACCAGAGCGCGGCCATTGCGCTCTCGGAACCAGGGGTGGCTCTGGGTGTAAGGCTCAGCTCCTGCAGGAATCTGACCCTGTCGGAGGGATGGAATTCATCGCCGTAGAATGAAAAGCGTTCCAGGGCGGAATTGATACAATCTAGCGGATTTCTGATTACGAAAACGACCTTCAAGGAAGGCCTCAGAACGAGATAGTCTCTTAACCGGCCACATCCGCGGATAATCTTGACAAGAGAACTGGACGTATCGGGGAAGACACGCTTGATGAAGATCTCATGGGCTGGATTGCGTGGGGCCTGCGGGGAGATGAACAGGGGTGTGGCGAGATGCGTGCGAAGCCCCCGCGGATCCATCGCGCTCGTCGACGCGAACGCTCCAGCCGCGTCCGCGAATGGATCTGTCCAGGTAGGCGGGCCCCAGAGATAGGGCTCATAGAAGAACTTGAATCGCTCGCCAAGTTGGTGCGTGCACTGTTGAAGGCCGCCGTACACGGCGCTCGTTCCGGAGCGACCGACGCCGGCAATCAACCAGTGGTGCGGACTAGCGCTGGGCATGCTTTGCCCCCTGAGGAAACAAGCGGACGAAAGGCGCTGATAAACCGCGGGCGTGCGGGGCGCGCAACCGCCGACGCGCCCAAAGCGCGCGTCACGTCCAACAATCCGCCAGTCAGACATTGTCGTGTGGCATCCTGGCCTCGATCAGCCGGCGCGTCTCGTGCACCAAAGCGCGGGGAATGTAAAAGGCGAACCTCATCGAACGCGCGACCGGCGCCTCGTGGGCGCGGTCGAGGCGGCGCGGGGTCGGACTCACGAGACCAAATAATGTGCACCCGGGGCGCTACGAGATATTGCCGCGATAGTCCGCGAGCCGAAAAGCGTGTACCATCGCGTCTGGGCGTTCAGGTAGGCCCCGGGGCCAGCCGGCTCGGGGGCGAGTTGGGTTGGATTGAGCTGAAAAAAGGACTCGTGAGGCGGCTATGAGCGATGATTTGGTCTACAGGATTTTCGTTGAGATCGCGGTTCTGGAGGGCAAGCGCGAGCCGGACGGGACGTGGCTCGTGAATGACGGGCAGGAGATTCCACGCCTGCTCAAGCGGGCCTTCGGAGTCGTGTCCCGGGCGGCCGCATCCGCTGATGACGACGCAATGTCTGGGTCGAGGCCGGCTGGCGGCAGGAAGGGCGAAGCAAACAAGAACGCGCCCGGAACTTGAGCGTCCGATTCGAATGGCGCTTTTGATCGCACACGGCCTACCCAAATCGGGCAGCACGTTTCTTTTTCAGGTCGCCAAGGACGTCGCGGCGTCGATCAACGGCCTTTCGCACTACCAGGCGAAGGCGGCATTTTTTCCTGGCATGGATGTGCCCGATTTCGTTCAGCAGCCAGACGACGAATTCATCCGTCACCTCGTCGAACGGCTCCCGCGTGGGGCCGCCTACGTGGTCAAAACCCATGGCGCGATGACGCCTTTGCTCAAGTCGGCGATTGCCGCCGGTGACATCAGGGCGGTGGTTTCGTTTCGCGACGTCCGCGATACGATCATCTCCATGCTCGACGCCGGCGAGAGTGACCGGCGAAAAGGCGCCAATCGTTTTTTCGGCACACTGCATAGGATGGAAGACGCGATCGGCCCGGCCAGGCACGGGTGGCGCGTCGCCCGTGAATGGGTGCGTTGCGAAGGCGCGTTGCCGATACCCTACTATCTCACGGCGTGCGACCAGAATACGGTCATCCGCAAGATTTGCGACTACATGGGGGCGTCCCGTTCATTCTACTCGATATTCCCGCGATACCTGAGCAACAAGGCCAGCAAGATCACGGAGTTTCACAAGGGCGTCGCCGATAGATTTTTGGATGACTTGCCGCCTCACCAGGTCGTTGCGTTGACCCGCACTTTTTCGGAAATGATATGCGAAAATGATTTGCTGACTGAACATTGGATGAACGCTTACGGTTATCGGCTGCTTTATCAGAAACGGTTTTATGACAGACAGGCGCATATCGGCCGGTTGATGGGCTCGGAATAGCCAGGGCGGAAGCCGTGAAGAACCGTGGCAAT
This sequence comes from Caulobacterales bacterium, assembly GCA_038206535.1. Lineage (GTDB taxonomy): Bacteria > Pseudomonadota > Alphaproteobacteria > Caulobacterales > Caulobacteraceae > Acaudatibacter. Next base: position 120,397 of record JBBRAV010000006.1, on the reverse strand, counting down.
GAAGGCAAAGCTCCCGTTTCGGATTATGAGGAATATCTGAAGTCCTTCGCGGCTCGGATGGACGGAGGCGACTGGAAAGGCGCGTTCGAACTCGCGCGGCAGCGGTTCGACAGAAATAAAACGCCAGGTTCGCTCGTGCATCTGTGTGACGCTCTTCTGGCGGGACGCGACTACGCTCGCTTCGAGGCGCACCTGCAAAGGTTGATAGGCCTGGAGGGCGACCCGGCGGAGGTGTTGCGCCTGCGCGCCCTGTACGCGGCGGCGATCGGCAAACCCGGTGCGGCCATAACGCTTTGGCTGCGATACTCCAAACTGAAGCCAGGCAAGCCCGCGCCGATCCTGCGGGCGGCCGAACTTTGTCTGCGGCACGCGCGCTTTACGCGGCTGCCGCCGCTGTTGGACCGGCTGCGAAGGAAATGGCCCGATCACGAGCTGCGGCGGCCGATCGAAGACGAGTACGCCGCAGCGGCGCGCGGCGAATCGGAGCCGGCGCTCCGGCAGCGCGCCGTGAAATTCACCGAAGCGCGTCAGTGGGAAGAGGCGCGCAAGGCATGGGAAAGCCTGTTCGCTAAGTCGCCCCGAAATCCCGGCGTGCTCTTCCGCATCGGCGACTGCCTGATGGAGCAGGGCGATTTCGTGGAGTGTTGCGAGATCATCACGCTATACCTGGATGACGTCAAACAGTCGGCCCGTTTTCCTGACGTCTGTCGTCGGATGCTCATCGGACTGGCGAAGAGCGATGAAATCGCGACCGTGGACGACAGACTGCTGGCTGAACTATCGCCGACGGCCCTTCTGGCCGCCCTCAACATTGCCGCGGCGCGGTCTGCGGACGAAGGTGTAGCGATCCTCGCCAGCCATTTGGAGAAACGCGCGGACGGCGTTTTCCTGCGTGAGGCGGCTCGTGAGCTGATCGCCAGGGAGCATCTGGATCTGGCGCGGCGCTTGTTGGATTTGGCGAGGCTGGAGATCCCAGACGACGCCGAACTCGCATTTGTGGCCCTCAGCCTGGCCTGGAAGACGGGCGACCTCGACGAATGCCGGTCATATCTCGATCGACTTCGATTGGCGCCGTCGACCATGGCTTCCTCCATCGAGGCGTTCGGGCCGTACCTGATCGCCCACCACAATATCCTTGGGCCGGATGCTTTCTTGACCGCCATGGCGTCCGCGGCGGTCGGCGATGGCATGGCATGTCCGGGCATGGTCTTCGATTTGATCGATCGGCTGTACATCGCGGGCGAACGCGGCCCACTGACGTTCCTGTTACGGGAGGCGTCCATCGGCGATACCGCGGCGAGGGAGAGCCTCGACTTCTTCGGCTCGGTTTTTCTCGATGTGGCCGAGCGCGGCCCGGCGGACGACCTGAGGCTCTTCGACGGATTCGCCGACGCTTTTGCCCAGTGGGCCGCCCGGGACCAAAAACGGTTTTCGCGGATGGCGGAAGTGCTGCTGGAACAAGATCGCCTTTCGCTTTTGGAGCTCGTTCTGGAGCACGCCGCGCCGAACGCACAGGACGACATCAAACTCTCGCGGGTGCGTGCGCAAATCGCCCAGAAATCGAATCGGTGGGCCCAGGCGGCCGAACTTTGGTTGAAGGTCCTCGGCGCAAATCCCAACGATGGATGGGCGCGCATCAATTGGACCCACGCCGTGATCCGGGGGGGTGATCGGGCGGCGGGTCGCGCCGCGTTCGATCAACTCCAGGCGTCAAAAGAAATGCGGAGCGGGCCGATCCGCTCGGAACTCGTACCCCTGGCTACGCGGCTTGGAGATCTCGAGGCGGCCAAACGGCTCGCCCTCGACGTGCTCGACAACGCCGCGGCGCAGGATCTGCGACCGCACCAGAGACTTCAGATCGCGAGGACTCTGTCGTTGGTCGGCCTGCCTGAATTGGCCTGGCCGCTGTATGGCGTCAAAAAGCTGACGAAGCCGGCGGGCGCCGTCAAGCTGGGCGTCATCCTCGATCCCGGCCTGACCCGGACCTCTGGTCACCATGTCAACTACAACGTCTTCGCGTGGCGATTGATAGGCGCGCTGGTGGGGGAAGGTGTGGGGTTGACGCCGCTGGTGTTGTGCCGTGAAACCGTGGCCGACACACCGGAACTGCGGGACGCCCGCATCGCTCCCGTGTTGAATTTCGAAGCCTACGCCTTCGATGACCTGCCGGTCGTCCACCAGTGCTTCGCCGGATTGAATGCGAGTTTTTACTACGACTTGTCCAGGCTCGATCTGCGCGATGACGTGGGTGTCGTGTTCATGCATTCGATGCGCGCCACCATGGTGGACGGCTTCAGCCGTTGGATCGAAGATATCTTTCGCAATTCAAAAGGATATGTCGTCGTCGGACTGATAGAAGTCGATCACATCATGCAGAATGATGAAATCGTCAGCCGTGTGCGGGAGATATATCGGTCCGCCCTCGATCGACTGACAAAAATCCGTAATATTGGCCTCTTGATCTATGTCGAAACGGAGTCTGGCGAGCAGTTTTTGCACAGCCTGGGGGTCGACGGCCTCGATGTCAGGATTTATCCTTACCTCGCCGCCAGCCTGTGCCTGAGCTACCGCAAGGAGCCCGACGGCAACACGTCCGACGTCATCCGCCTCGGCATGGTCGGGGGCACCGGCGATAGAAGAGGCTCGCATCTGATTCCGAAGCTCGTCGCCAATACGCAGGACCTGGCGCCATGCCTTCATTGGAAACTGCAGCTGAACATGACCCTGCTGCGCGCGATCACCAAGAGCGAAGACATCCGCTATGCGACGACGCTGCACGATTTTGCCCATGTCGACGTGGTGGACAAGGTGCTTAGTTTGCGCGAGTATTTCGAGCTTCTCGACGAGATCGACGTCGTCGTGCTTCCCTATCAGGAACGCTACGCCGTTTCCGGGTCGGGCGTTCTTTATGAATCGATCTACATGGGAAAATTCCTGATCGTTCCGCGCGACACCTTCATGCCGGCGGTTCTGGCGGCGCTGAAGCACCCTCATATGGTCATCGAGGAAGCCTCCGACGCGTGTTTGGAACGCGCGGTGAGAAAAGTCGTAGCCGATCGGGTGAAGATCAAACAGCGTCTTTTGGCGCTGCGCCGGTCCAGACCCAAACGGCTGCCGTCCGACGAATTCTATCGCCTCGTGTCGACGGGTGTTCATGCGCGGCTGACCTCGGCGCCCCCTGCGAGGGCGCCGACGCCCCATGACGTTATATTGCGCGACGGCTCAGCGAGCTAGTTGGGCAAAGCGCGCTTCGGCCCTGGCAAGGAAGTCGGCAGGGTCGATCGCCATGAGATCGTCGCGCGCCACGTCGAACCCGCCGTTTGCCATCATGGACGAAACCACAGTCGCCAGACCGATTGTCTTGTTGAGGTGGACAAACACCTGGTGGTCGCAGGCGATGATCTTTGGCGGCTCGTGCAGCATCTTCCACGCCCAGGCGGCCAAAAGGCGATCGACGAGAGTCCGGCCACCGTACAGGATCAGCTTCTTGGCCTTGCAGTTTTGCACCAGCGTGGGCCACTCGGCAATCCGCCGCCGGCCGCGCGCCAGGCGTTCCTCGCAGACCCAGTTCGTGGCGTAGGCTCCCTTGAGCCCCATCAGCGTCTCGGCGCCCGCCGCGATGATCGCCTGGCATGGAATGCGAAGCCCGAAGTCCAGCGCGGCAAATCCGCCCTTGCTGGCGCCCAACAGCGCCACCCGCTCATAGCCTCGAGACGAAATGAATTGGCCGATCAGCCGTTCGAACGTGTCCTCGCCGTCATCGGTCGTCGGGATTCCGCCGATGTACCACTGACTGTTCGGACCGTTGAACCGTAGAATATCATAGTCCAGGCGTTCGATGGCCTTGAACGGAGAAAACAGTCCTGGCGCGACGTTGATGGGGCTGAAGGTGACCAGAAGGGTGTCCGATCCCAGGCAGCGAAAGTCACACCATTCGTTGTCGAACGCGTCGGGAAGTCTGGGGGCGCTCCTGGTCAAACCACTGTCGCAGGCATGACGTCAGATGCACGACTGCGACGTCAGCTCGGCGTATACGCCGGCGACACGATCCGACAGAACGAGCGCCAGATCCGCCGGTTCGAGCTCGTCGACGATGGCCCTGCGCAACTTGTCTTCTTCGTCGATCGTCGTGTCTTCATAGACCAGGCCCCGGGAGATATGCTGGTCTGAATTCAGGCCGATATATTCCCGGGGCGTCTCGAACGGCAGCCAGGTGGAACCCCTGAAATTGAAGATCCTGTAAAGCACGTCCCGCATTTTTTTTGGGTCCGCGAGAAGCTTGTCCAAATCGACGAAGTACCGATTATTTGCCTTCCAGTTGAGTGCGGCAAAGTAGAATTGGCACCAGTATTCTACGGGTGACGCATATGTATATTTATAGTCGCCATTCATGCTCATTTCGATAGGCGAGCGCAGAAAGCTTTTCAGGTCCTTGCCGCCGCTGAGCACTATTCTGCCTTGGCGCGCGGCTTTGTAGAAGGACGCCATCTGCATGACGGGTTCGCGGAACAGAACAATGGTCGGGGTGCTGTCCGAGACCGCCGCACCTTGATGCATCAACGGCGGAATGACCGCGTGCTTCCACCAGCCATGATTGAACCAGCACGACAGATCGGTGTGGGTCTCGATCATGTACTTGATCAGGTTGGTGCCGGAGCGTGGGGGTCCGATCACGCGCACGTGGGGCGAATCCGGTTCATGCGTCTCAGGATTAATCATGTGTCGCTCCATTTAACCTGGCGGCGCCTTGACGAAGGTCCGCAACATGCCGGGATCAGGCCCCATCGAAGATCGCCCGCTGTCCCACCTTCGAGCGTCCTGTCCCCACCGAAAGACGAATATCGCGTTCGCCGGCGTTCGGGCCGCCGCGGAACGCCGATAGGCCTCTTGTTCGCGCCCGGGTGGAATTGCCCATCCGCGGGCCGGACGCAACCGATATTGCAGAGTGGGACGACCGTTGCACCGCTCTCTTATGGCCCGCCCGTATTCTCGGCAAGAGGCGACAGTCCCAGTTTCAGAAAGCGCCTTTCCCAGTCGGTATTGAGGTCCGTGGCTTGAACCTGGAGGGGCGCCTCGAGGACGCGTTTGCGTTTCAGCGGCGGGCCGTTCAGGCCAAGGAAGTTTGCGACGTCGGCCGCTACGCCCGGAGGGTCCGCGGCGAGTTCCTCATAGGTGAGGCGCATGGGCTGGATGGCGAACAAGTCGAAGAATTCGTTCCACACCTGGTTCTCCGCGATCGACGCGTTTACCGCCTTGAGAATCTTCGCCGCGTCGAACTCGTCGTGGCTGACCGATCTCAACGCGATGTCCCGCGATTGCCAGGCGAGTGTTTCGGCCGCGATGACCTTGGAGATGGCCTGTTTGACGATGTCGACGCGCGTCAGATGAATGAATTTCCACTCGCTCATATAGTTCGGAAATTCCCCTGCCAGGTGCAGGGGGACCAACAAGGGCGGCCAGCCCTTGGTTCCAAAGATGCCGCGGCGGGCGTTGCGTGACAGATACTGTTCACAGTAGGTTCCCAGGGCAATACCGCCGCGCTCTTCACAGGCTCTGATGACGTGGATCGGCAACAAGGCTTCGGTCACCATAGCGCCATGCGGCAGGAGCATTTCGGAAAGCAGGGTGCTTCCCGTCCTTGGAGACGCCGAAATGATGAAACGTTGCGTTAAAGAGCGGAACGGATTGAATGTGAACGCGACGTCTATGCGAGACTTCAGGAACTCCGTGTCTCTTGCCAGTCGCCGTTCATAGCGTTGCTTGATTTCGTGCGTCAAATCCGTATGCTGCCTGCCTGAATGCTTTGTCACACGTCGCCGTGGCGGGCGCGCGGTCGTCGCTTCCTGCGCGGGGCGGAAGGGGGGCCGACCCCCGCCCTGCCGCGATACCACCCATGGCGCGAACCGCGTGACGTGCATCGACGCCGCGTGAAACGAGGCCCTCTGGTTCGGCTTAGAGGCGCGCGACTTACGTCGATCTTGACTTTGCTTCCTTCCCGACGTTTGATGACGCTTTATGAGGCACGGGGGGAGCCGGTACCAGGTCCGTGGCGAACGCGTTTTTACCGCGCCGCCGCTGGCCGAGCAATAAGGATCCCATGCCGGCCAGGGCTTTTTTGTGATCGGGTTCCTCTTGGCCCGCCAACGTTCGGGTACAGGTGCGCTAGGCTCGATACTGAGCCGGCACCCCGAGCTTTGTTATGTTGGAGAAGTGCTCCACCCCAACCCCGAGCGGTATCCGGTGGGGCAGGTGCTCGAGCCGGACATACGTGCGCAAGACGTCAACTTCTTCGTATATCTGCGGGCCGATGTCGACAGGATGCATGGGTATTGCGACCCCAACCGGCGCGCCGACGAAGTCGAGCGCTACTTCGATTGGCTGAAAAAGCGGTTTCACCCACGGATCCCGATCGTCGACGTCAAGTACAGAAGCCTCCACCACTGGAATGGCGCATGGCAGGGCATGTTTGACCCTCCCTGGCTGATTGACTACGTCCGAGAGCGAAAGTTGCCTCTCATTCACCTCAAGCGGGAGAATTTTCTCGAAACCTACGTGTCGGGACAATTGGCGGATCAAAATCAGGTTTGGCATTCGAAGACGCCCGGAAAATCGCAGGTCGTCGACATTGAGGTCGACACGCGGACTCTCTTGAGCTTGCTCACGGAAACGACCGACGAAGTGTGGCTGACCAGCTCTTGGCTGACCGGCCTCGATACCGTGTTGGATGTTGAATACGCTGAACTTTTCGACGCCAGTGGCGCGGCCGATCAGGCCATTGTGGGCGACATCCACCGGCTTTTCGATCTCAAACGCGATTTTCCGGACTTGACCCCAGAATTCGTCAAGCAGGCCTCTGGCTCGGTAGCCGCGTCGATAAGGAATTTGCAGGCGGTGGAACGCACGCTTCGTGGCAGCGAATTTGCGTGGATGCTGGACTTCGATCAAGAGGTACGCCGAATCTCAGGCATGACACGGGGCAGATAGGCGTTCGACTACCCGTTTCTGGACACCATGTCCGCAACTTGCGGACATGGTGCTTGGCAGCCGACCAGTCTGAAAGGCCCCGTCCATAATTGGCGCTCAAGACGCCGATGATCCTGACGATAAGAACGCATTACGCCGGCGGAAACTCCGATCAGCCCGTAGAAACGGGTGTATCCTTTCGGCGCCTCACGCGGAACCTGGCGAGACGCCAGGTCATGGACGGCCCGCCTTTATTTCTTGGCGCCCTTGGCGCCCTTTGGCCTCGTGGCCCCGTGGGCTTCGAGGCTCGCTCTCAATTCCTTTCGCATTTGCGAATGCCTCTCCATCTCGGCGTCCAGGAATTTCAGTTTTGTCCTCAGCTCGGTGACCTCATTGCGCTTTGCGCGCAGCGCCTTTTTTTCGTCTTCGCTCGGCGACGCCGGGGTCGCGCCTTCCTCGGATTTGACTGCATCTGACATCGTATTCTCCTCGCGTTTACATTCGGCCTTTCGATATCCGAGCATTCGATAAATGGCAACGGATTAGAATACGAGCAGGTTGAGCATTTGTGGTTGCATCATTTGTGACCATGGGATGACGATCGAAGGCGGTGGCCGCGCCGATGGCGGCGCACTCTGGCGGCGTTCGACAGACCGCCTGGCGCGCAAGACCGCCTGCGATTGCAAGCGGTTTGTCATCCGCCGCAGGTGCGGCGATACCGCCGACGGCGATCCGACCTATGGTTGGCCCCTACCAGGTTCTCTTCGTTCGCCAGGCGTCTCCTCGCGGCGCCGGCTTCCCGGTCCGCTCTGCGAGACGTGTTCCCCGATCGCTGAACTCAGCGCCGACGGCCTGGGAGCCGGAGTCGCCCCTTGGGCTGCGGGTCGAAGCAACCGGCGTCGCCGGCCGTGGCGCATGAGCAATCCGCCCCTCGGGTATTGCGCGGCGTTGCGCATGCCAGAACCAGGTATGCTGAACCCAAACGGCTCATCCGTCTCGATCAAGGTTTCGGAGGCTTCAACATCCAGGCAAACTCAGTATTGCGAAAGGCGCGCTCGACGAGCGACAGATTTACAATCGAATCCGTGACAAGACGCGGGGCCTGTTTGACGAACGAGGGTTTGAGGTTTTCAAAGGGTTTACTAAGTTGAAATAACGTTTCGACTAAATGCATCTTGTTTTGACTGGCGATGCCTTTGTCGTCAAATAATTCTGCATATTCCAAAACAGCTAAGCTCTTAACACCTTGCAACCATGTGTCCATGAGCGCGACTTCTTCTGTCGTGTCTACGATCACTCGTGAGAGGGCCCGGATATCGACGACGATTTCGTGTACTTTTACTTCATCGGCCGAAGCCGCGTGCCAGACCTGGTTTTCTTCCGCCAGTCGGCCAGACACATATGTTTCGAGATAATTTTTGCGCTTCAGGTGAATCAGCGGGGCCTTACGATCTCGAATATAGCGTACGATCCACGGCGGCTCGAAAGCGCCCTGCCAACCACCGTTCCAGTGGTGTACGCTTCTATATTTTACATCGACGATCGGAATACGTGGATGAAAGCGATCTTGAAGCCATTGAAAGTAAAGCTCGACCAGCGCCGCGCGTGTATTTGGATCGCAGTATTGACTCATGCGCTCCGTATCCGCCTCGACGTAGCTGAAAAAGTTGACGGCGTTGGCGCGATCGTCAGGGTGCAGCACTTCGCCAACGTATTTTAGTTCGGGATGGCGGTCCAATATCGAGCCGAGCGCGCCTGTTCCAGAGCGCTGACGAGCAAATAAAAATCCTATCACTTTTTCCTCATTTTTCCGCGAATATCCCGTTCAGCCTTCGATCATAGCGACAAAACATGGCTTCTGCCCAGGTGGCAGCGAGGCGAGGTTGGCGGCCGAGGGCCATACCGCGCCGTCGCTGGCAAACCGTGCTTGATGGCGACGCGTCAAACTTCCCAGCACCCGAAATAGCCTCCGTTCACCCGCCGATGACCTCATCGACAGGGAAGCAAACCATCGTTGTCGTCTTCTTTTTGCCCTCCGCGACCGCCGGAATGCAGCCTGGAGGGTCCATAACCCGCTTTTTTCAACCGTAGCCCTACTGATGCTTGCGGGGACGTCGTCATCGCACGAGGATGCTTTCAGGGTAAGCGCTCGAGCCTGGAAGGTCCACATAAATGAGCGACACCATGAAATTCCGCTGGGATTGCGCGCTGGCGCCCCGCGCACACCGCCGCGGTTATCGAACTCCCCCAGCTGGCGCAGGATCGGTCGGTTTGGACGCCGGCGAATACTGCGTGCGGTGACCAAGGCGTGGCGGGGATCGCGCCAACGACCTGCGTCAGCGGTGCTACCGCTGGGTCGCCCAGATGGGCGCGACGGCGGAGCACGAGGGTTCCTTATCCAGTCCGGACGAATGACCGTCATGACGGACGCCTTGCTCGTCAGGCGCACCCTGCGTCGAGAGTCCGCGTTGTCGGTTTCAGATTCCATCAACTCGATGCGCGTTGCACAGGCCCGCAGGGCGTCTGGGATTGTCGGTGAACCAATATATCGTTCGCCGCCATGGCTTCTTCGGTCGCTGTACGGTTCCTCTCTCACGTAGCGCCGCTGAGGATCGAAGCGCCGGCTAAAATCGCGCCGGATGTCGTCCAACCGCCGGAGGGCGACACATTTCCAGATGAATAAATAGGCGCGTCGTAAGGCGAGTGGCAAAATGTCGCATTTGCGGCTGGTGGATTGCAAGCTTCCTTCATCACGCTTACGCCGGATGGCCAATATACCATTTTTCAAAGGAAGACCGCCCATGGTCGCCAGGATTATAACCGGGACGATATCCGGCGGTTACACTATCGCGAGCCAATATAGCGAGCTTAGTATCACAACGACGGGCGTCATCAGTGGCGGTTATGTGGGCGTCGTGTCGACTCACAATGCGACGATAGTCAACAATGGTTCCATAGTTAACAGCGGGGCCGAGAGTATCGATCTCCGGGCGGGCGGAAAGGTGTCGAATGGGTCGATGAAAAATTCGGCGGCCCTTATCAATCAAGGTGTCTATATACTGAACGGGCCGGGATCGGTCAGTAATTTCGGGACCATTACGGCGACGACAAATAGCAATACCGGGCAATATATATTTGGCGTATATTTTAATGGCGGTGGCACGATAACCAATGGAGCCAAGGCACACTATGGCGCATATATTGGTGGTGCGGGAATCAATATGACGAACGCCTCGGGCGTTGTGAAGAATTTTGGTAGGATCGAAGCGAACAACAGCGGTGGCGTCGGGATTTCGCTGTACGCCGGGTCGGTGAACAACGGCTCGGCCACCGACAGGTCGGCCCTGATCAGCGGCGCCGCGATCGGCCTGGCCACGTCGCACGCCGCCACGGTCAACAACTTCGGCACGATCGAGTCGGGCGGTCTGGGCGTGCGGCTGGCCGGCGGCAAGGTGACCAGCGGATCGGCATCGGACACCCAGGCGCTGATCGTCGGCGCCTATGGGGTCAACGTCACCGGCGGCGCCACGCTCAGGAACTTCGGCGCCATTCAGGGTACGTCGGGCGGCGCGGTCTATATTGACCAGATCGGCGCGGGTGCGTCGGTCTCGCTGGTCAACGGAGTCAGTAACGACAAGACGGCCCTGATCGTGGGCGCGACCTATGGCGTCTTCGCCAACGCATCTGCCGCGACGGTGACCAACTACGGCACGATCGAGGGCATGGGCGGGACCGCCGTGCGGTTCAACTCGGCCAGCGACATGCTGATCGTGGAGGGCGGCTCGTCGCTTATCGGCGTGGCGCGCGGCGGCGGCGGCACGCTGCAGCTAGCGACGGGCCGGGGAACGATCACCGGCCTGGGAACGAACTTCACAGGCTTTGCGACCTATATGGTCCAGACCGGTGGAATATGGACGCTGAGCGGGACTAGCTCCCTGGGCGCTGGAACGACCCTGACTAACCGCGGTACGATGACGGTACGCGGTACGCTCAGCGAGAGAGGAAGCTTAACAAATGTCGGCTCTATATCGGGCGCCGCGGGAGGTATCGCTTTACAATTGGCGGGGGGCGTCCTGACCAATAGCGGCGTTGTCATTGGAGGCGCCAGCGGCGCCGGCGCCGTCGGTGGGACGGCTGTACAATTGGCTGGCGGCTACGTCGCTAATAGTAGCGCGATTGAAGGGGGCGCGGGCGGCGGTTCCCAAGGCGGGGCCGGGGGCAGCGGCGGAACCGCGGTCCAAATGCTATCGGGGGTTTTCACAAATAGAGGCACGGTCACGGGCGGCGGCGGCGGATCGGCGGGGACCGCCCACATCGCCGGCGCAGGCGGCGTAGGCGCTTATCTGGCGAGCGGCAGCGTATTCACGAACACCACCTTGGATCTCATCGAAGGTGGCGAGGGCGGCGCGGGCGGCGGTGGCGGCGTGGGCGGGGTAGCCGCAGACGTTGCCGGTGGCTACCTCAGCAACAGCGGCGTGATAATAGGAGGCACGGGCGGCCTCGGGAGCAACACGGGCCCAGGCGCTGGAGGCGCGGGCGCGACTGTCTCGCAGAGCGGCAAGCTTATCAACAAGGGGCAGATCAACGGTGGCGCGGGCGGGGGCGGCGGCACCGCGGGTTTGGGCGTCATGATCTCGGGCTCGGGAACAGTTGATAACTTCGGCACCATATCGGGTGGAGTATACTCCGTCGCACTCGCTGGGGGTGGCGGGTTGCTGATGGTTGAGACGGGCAGCGTGCTCTACGGGGCGGTACAGGGCGGCGGCGGAACGCTCGAACTGGCCTCGGGATCTGGGACCATCACCAACCTCGGCGCTACCGGCACCATTTCGGGGAGCGAGGCGGTGACCTTCAGTGGATTTGGGTCATATCGGACCGACGCTGGAACCACCTGGACACTAAACGGCGCCGAAACGGTCGGATCGCACGCCACACTGTCCGATAACGGCAGAGTGTCAAGCGCTGGTGCGCTGACCCTATCAGGGACGATCAGCGGATCCGGAAGCCTGACGGTCACCGGCGGAACTGCGACAATTGCTGCGGGGGCGGCCGTGACCGTGGCGACCCTGGAGCTTCAGGCTGGGACTACGACTCTCAATGAGTCGCTGACGTACTCGGGCGCGTTCACCGAGGATGCGAATTCGACCCTCACGCTAGGCAGCAACGATCAGCTTGTGATTTCAAATGCGGTCCGTCTCTCCGGCCTGATCAACGGCGACGGCACGATGTCCGTAGGCAATGCCTCGATCGCCGCTTTCTCCGTCATCGGCTCGGACGTGCTGATCGCGACTGGATCTATCACGCAATCTGGCGCGGTCGCGAACGGGGGCGGCAGCGCTACAGAGGCAGGTATCTTGATCGCCAAGGGTGCGACCTGGACGATTCTGGGAGGAACCGTGATTCTGCGTTCAGCGCCGAACTCCTTTCTCGAGGTCGATGGAAAATTTGTCGGGGCCTGCGCCACTGGGCCAAGCCGCATCTCGAACGCAATTGTCGATAGTGGTTTAATCGAGGCCGCCTCGGGAACGCTTACCCTGGCCGGCGAAGTAACGGGGAGCGGTGCACTGAGCATCGACAACGGTGCGACACTCACAGTGAATTCTTCGGTCGCCTCGAGTCTCACGGCGACGTTCATGGGTGCTTCAGGGACGCTTGTTCTTCGCCAGAGCGCGAGTTCCTTCGCGGCCACCATCGCCGGGTTTGGGGTAGGTGACGTTATCGACCTGTTGAACATAGCCGCAACCGGCGCGAGCGTTAACGCCAACGACCAGTTGGTAATCGTAAATGGTAACAAAAACGTTGCAACTCTACAGTTGTCGGGAAACTATAACGGCGACACATTTAGCACCGTATCCGACGGCAATGGCGGCACTGACGTCGTTCTCTCCACCGCGCAATCGCCCTCCGCTCACGCCTTCGTCGCGACTATGGCGGGGCTCGGCGCCCAAGCTGGGCATGCAATTGTTTCTTTTGCATCCCCATCAGGCGGATTCCGCCCAACGTTGCTGGCAAGACCAGCCTAATTAAACAGTCGGACCCACCGAGACGGCGCAACACCATTGTCGCAATTCTATCCCGGGGCGGCGCGGCGATGCGCGCCTGCGAGCACCTTGTTTGCGCCTGTGCCGCACGCATGCTCGTGGTCCGGGCGTGAGTAACGTCACGGTCCGACATACCTCATTCTCGAAGCGACACGCCGACCCCGGTGAGCTACCGGCATCAAGGTGCCTCATAGCCGGCTTCTCCAATGTCTATGCGCGCCTTGGAAAGGGTCGCAACGCAATAGGTCGATCCATCCGCCCTCATTGGCCGTGACGGCAAATTGTCATTGGTCCGATCGCTCGCACATGATACCACGTCGGCCAGGGACCGAGGTCGCGCGGCTATCAGGGTGCCTGGATCATGGTTGGCGGGTATTACTGGGGCTTAACGTATGATTATCGATGCACGATGCTGGTCACCTCACAATCTCCAGAACACTATGAGGGATTGTGTGAGCTCGAAAGAGCTGAACTGCCTCTACGTACCGCTTGGCAAAGCGGCAAACACAGGGATAAAGCGGGCTCTCTTGTTGGCGCATGTCGATAAGGGCTCGTATTCGGGTCCCATGCCTGAACGACATACTAAAGTACACAAGCTAACAAAGAACCTATCTCCGGACAAAGAAGAGGATCTTTCGCCACGCAGGTATCTCGAAAATGAAATACAGATATTTTTGACAGATTTTACAAACCGATTCACATTTTCAGTTGTACGAAACCCATACTCACGTCTATTATCCGGTTACCTAAATAAAGTAAAAAAACGAGAGAAAAATCCGTCACGAGCGGCCTTAAAGTATAACCTGCCTTCATTTCCAGCAGATTTTGGTGAATTTGTGGATATGGTAGTGCACCAAGGCGACGATGAATGCAATATTCATTGGACGGCGCAAGCCTATAGGCTTTGCTTGCCGTTTTTCAAATACGATTATATCGGTTGGTTCGAAAACCTGCAAGTAGCTATGAAGGATATTTCCGTCGGTATTGGCACGCCATTCGAAGAGTTGGAAAACGACCCTAGACATCAGACTGGCGCCGATGAAAAAGTTAAAGAACATTATAATCAAAATATAGCCGCAAAGGTCTACTCTAGGTATAAGAAGGACTTTGAATACCTGGGTTACAGCGACGATTTTTGCCAGTTAAAATCGGCTGGCTTGGGCGAACTTATTGATGGGCTGCCGTATGCCCCTATCCTTGGAGAAATCGCTACCGCAATGGTCAACGATCGCTCTAGCGTACGAGAGTTGGTAGATAAAATCCAGCAATTCGCGGGTGAGCGCGGAGACGTTTTAAATCTTCCGAATCGATTCAAGCGCTTTCAGTCAGCCTGAATTCACATGCACCAATAATACGCTAGTATGAATCATGCTGGCCTAGGCCGTTATCATCTATTGGTGGAGAGCCCAGGTAAAGCGCAGAAGTATCTTCGTTGCGGGGATTTACAGTTTTAAATTGTATATTCGCCGATTTGACGACTTTTGCGGAATCCGCGCCTGCACCGCGTAAATTGACGTCTCATTCCGTCCTGAACGGGATTTGCGTCCTTGTGGATATTGCCCACGGTGATTCACTGGTCACCCGGGAGTCACGCAGGGATTTTAACGCGACTCAATCAGATCGACCCGGGTGTGTTGAACTTCGCGAAGAAAACAGGCAATCTCATCGGTTGGCAGCCGTCCTGGCCAATCCAATGCCGTGAACACGACCAGGACGTGCATATCGGGATTGGCGACTGTACCGAAAGGTTAGCGGTTGAGCAATTATTCCAGGTTGGACTACAAACCCATCCAGCCTATCTGGAGCTCCTTTTTCGAATTTGCCACACAAACGCTTATCAGGACCTTATGCAGAAGGCATATGCACAAGTTATGGAGGAACCTAGAAACAATTCTCGCATAAACCGTATAAAGATGTCTTGAATAGCGCGCAAATTTCCGAATCAAAAATCACGCCGAAGATACCCCGGCCATGGTCTATCGAGAACGAGTTGTGATTGGGCCAGATATGTGCCGGGAATTTTGCGGATTTGTTAGGGTGCTTAAATCTCGGACAATTCCGGCTTTTTGGACAAGCGTTTCTCCAATTCACAATAGAATTGATTTAATTCACTGCTAGATATGTGCGACGCTCCAGGCAGGAAATCGCGCTCAATAAATCCGCGTGCTTCAAGGCTGGGTGGGTCAGGAATCACCTCTGGGAGATGTCTGTTAAGTTGTTGGACAGAAGCGCGGTAAGAGTCTAAACATATGTTTGCCTGCGCGCGCGTGAGGTACAGGCCCTTTTCCTTCGCCCAATCAAATATGCCCGCTACTTCTTCAGCTGTTTGGCCTATTAAGTGACGTTGAGAACTGCCCAATGCTGTTCCAGACAGTTTTTGAAGGAGCGGCCATGTGTCAAGTATGATCTGTCTACCGAATAAAGCCCGTACTGCTTCTGCTGTCCTCCAGCCGGCTGACTCATTTACGTTTGATGGCCTTGATAACGCTCCAATTTGCGGAGAATCCGGATCCACATCTATACCCTGAATAAAAGCGTCTATAAGGTCACCATTTGTTAGCAATGATCTTTCCAGTATCCGTATCTTGATCGCCGCCCAGCCAAAAACGTCAGCCCATCGTTCAACTATACCATACTGATCAAACTTTTTCGATCGTGTAAACCCTGCGAAAAACTCGTCGAAATCAAATGTCTTGTCGCCATATCGAATTTTCTGACCGTATAGCGAAACGATGGCGCTCAGCTGGTCTCGCATGATGAGAATGATGCGAAAAGGCTGTTCCGCCGGCGCAAGTTCTTTTGCCAAGTGGCGAATCTGGCGCGGCTTTAAGTCCGAAAATAACTCAGACGACAGGATCGTTGTGGCATGTCCGCTTCGTCGGACATGACGAGCGACGTCCTCAAGCCTCCCGGCTTTTGGGTTCATCCTGGCATCCCACCCTTTGAGCTCAAATGCCAGCGTATGATGAGCCTTTTGTCGGCGTCGACCAACGCGGGTGTAGTCGATTGACAACGTGCGGAGTTGTTCTTGGTTCGCTTCTAGAAAGGTCTGAATTGTCGTCGAGCCGGCCTTGGGAAATCCAATATGAAGAACGATCATGCGCTGGATGTCTCTTGGCTCAAAGTGTTACAGTCAATTGTGGGAAAACGTTTACTTCTAGATATTTGGCGTCCACCCAATTTAAGCTGGCGCATGAACTTCACAAATATATTGTGTCGGACCTGCATCTAGCGGCTATTTGTCTACCCAACTTCCTTCATCCAATCGAGACTCTCCGCATAACCTGCTGAAACAAGCTCCGTACCCGCGCATTCATTGAAAACTGCCGCGCTTTCCTTATCGAAGTAAAGCTTCCAATCGCCGGCCACGCCTTTGCGCACAAAGCTCGCCGGATCGCTTTCGCCTGGCTTTCGGCCTTTCGAGAGCGTCTCGAACGCTGTCGCGCCTATGATGTCATTGAGAAGTTCGTCGTCGTACTCCAATCCTAGATGATCAAAAACAGTAGACAGCCACGTCCTCGGGTCGCTGAGGACTTGTTCGTAGCGCAGACAAAGACCTTTCTGACCGAAGATCTTTTTCACCCGGCTCTCCGCCCGGATACATTCGCCCCAGTCGGTCGCCACGCGACGCATCGTCGCTTCGTTCAAGAGCGGCACCCACTCGTCGGATGTTTTAGCGACGTGGTAAGCGTAGGCGGCCTCACCCGCGGCCCGATCCGGATACAGCTTGAAGTCGCGAAGGCGAAGATTGTGGAAATGGTGCGATACCACCGTGTCTCGACCATCGCGAAGTATGGAGATTACATTAGCCCCTGGAAACGACTCCTTCAATTCCGGGAGGGCGCGCAGGGTGAACAGCGGGGTCTTGTCGCCCAGGGCTTCGCTTTCGGATTTCGCAAACCGGTCCAGCACCGACTTGACCATGGCGCGGCGCAGGTTGGCCTTTATTTCCGCATGGTCGTCAGCATCGAACAGAACACTCAGGGTCGGTAATTCCAGCCATTCGGATACGAGTTTGTCGAACTTCGGACCCACCAGGCTGCGCGGATGGCCGAACATCAACATTTCCGAGCGAGGAATCGCCACGGCGGGGTGTGCGCCCACCATCCTGACGAGCCATGATGTGCCAGACTTGTGTGCGCCGGTCAGGAAGAAATATTTCATGCCAGGAAAACGTCCTATATTCGCAGGATTACAGGCTTGGTTGAATGACAATGTCTAGGCGAAAGCCCGGCATGCATGCGTTGTCAAGGCCGGGTATCTCATTGGTGCGGCCACACGGGGTCCGGCCGACTTGTGTCGGGTCCCGCGAGCCGGCCCGTGATATACGATTGTTCCGACGGGGCAATGCTTCGCCAACGGACTCGAAGTTGAGCCGGCTGTTGGCGCCGCCCACTGGGCTCATGCCGTAACGCCCCATAGTGCGCGAGAAACATCACAGGGGCGTTTACCGGACGCTGCGCGAGCGTTGGATCACTGGCCTCACGCCCATGCCCTATTCCCATCCGTCGCGTTCCCAATGCTCGCGAAGCGCCTCCGCCGCGTGGACCCACGCGCCTTGATCAATGCCCTTTATCGGCTCCGCCGCCTTGACGATCGTCGGCAGCGCACGAACCAGCGACCCCAGTCGGGAACGGTCCTCGAGGGAAAGTTCGAGCAGGGCTTCGGCGATGGTCTGGCCCTTGCCTTCCTGCACCCTCGGGCAATACTCGACCAGGTGGCCCCACTGATCCGAGCGGCTTGGCGGCCAGGAATCAAAGATGATGTCGCTTTGTTCGCGCAGACTGATCTCGGGCAAGTTGTTGAAGACGGCCAGCTTGAATTGCACGCTGTCCCAGCCGCGGTTCTTGATCCGCAGATCGCCGACGCGCACCTTGATATCGCGATACCGGTCCCGATCGGTTCCCTTGGAAGAGGTGATTTCAGACCTGGCGAAATTCGCGTGTGGCCAGCTTTTGACGCCGACGGTGCGATAGGGGCGAATTTCCGGGATCGGCGCGTCGCCCATGCGGAAATCTCCGGGCAGGGTGTGCGACAGGCTGCCGAGGGGATATGGCAGCTCGAGCTGTAAGCCAAGGTCATTGGCGCGCGTCGAAAAGTAAAGTTCGTCGGAGATTCGGCTGTGGGGGCGCACCGCCTTCTCCCTGACCGGCGCGGCGGGAAGGCAGAGGAAGCGGCAACCGGTGTCGACCATGCGCGCGCAGAGGTCTTCGTACCAGCGGTCGCCGCCATCCATGAGAAGACCGACGCGCTTGATGGCGTCGCGGCGAAAGATGCTGGCCCGGTGGCAGACGCGCGTCGTCGCGGCCGCGGCGGTCAACAGGCCGCCGGCATAGAGCCGCGCTTTCAAGGGGGTGGTGTCCAGGTCGTCTCCCGTCATCAGCGTGTGCGAGGTGACCGCGGCCAGTGCCGGGTCGGCGTCGAGCGCTTTCCAAGCGGTCTCGATGAAGATCGGATCGACCAGCATGTCGACCGGCGAGAATGCGACCACCTCCGCCGTCATCTGTCCGAGCACGGCGTCGATGTCGTCGGCGGTGACCTCCCAGCTGTCGATCGGGTGCAGCTGGAAGCCCGCCACGACGGGCAGGCGCGCGGCGCCGGAAGCCTCCTTCAGCAAGGCCCTGGGAACGATGGCATGATAGGTCGGATCGACAGACGAACGCCCGACCGGCCGGTCGGCCACGCGCAGCAACTGGCGATTGACTTCGGCGAGGGTGGAGAAGCCGTAGCAAAGGACGGCGAGCCGCGAGGGTTCGGCGACGGCGGTGGACGCGATGGCCGCCGCCGTCTCGTGAGATTCCCAGTAGGGCACATCGGGCGTCGCGTCGACCAGGCCCGAAGCCGTCCAGGTGAGGGCGTTCTTCATGACCTCGGCGAGGTGGACATAGTTGCCGTCGAACATCAGGCAGTTGACCCCGTCCTGCCAGCGTGGCCCGCTCCCGAACGCCGCGCACTCACGGTTGAGGATGACTTTCGAACCGACCATCGCGCTTTCATACGCGAACAGACACAGGCTCTCGTAAATGGAGGGAATGACCACGATCGATCGGCGCAGAAGCTGCGCCCTTTCGTCCTGCGTCAAGGTCGGATGGAAACGGATGCGCAGCCGCAGATCGACCGGGACGAGCGATTCCAGCCACTGGATATAAGTCTGGTCCCAACCATAGGAGGCCACATGAAACAGGCTAGGGCACGCGGGATCGTCGCGGAGCATGCGCACCGCGGCGCGGATGAACGTGTCGGGGCGTTTGAACGGTTGCAGCCGCGATGAAAAGACGAAGTCTTGCGCCGGTCGCCGGGCGGCCATGCGCACCGAGCCGCCGGTCGGCTCGTCGATGGTAATCGGCGGAAATTCCGTGATCACCCGCGATCGCCAGGTCTGCGGAAACCGATAGGCGCGGGCGTTGTAGTCGGCGATCGATTCCAGGTGGCCGACGACCAGGTCGGCGTCCTGCAGGGATATCCGCTCCATGTCCCAGATCGCCGAGAGCCAAAGCGAGGGGCGGTGGTAATAGCGTTCGGCCAGGGTGATGAGGCCGAAAGTCGAATGCAGCCTCACCGAGATGACGGAATTCTTGAAGGCCAGGCCGGCCTTCTTGGCCGCCTGCGCCGCCACGGCCCAGCCGCCGAAATCGGGGAATTCTATGATGTCGAAATCAAAGCCCGCGGTGGCCTGCGCGGCCAGCAGGCCGGAATAGTACTTCAATGACTTCAGAAAATGCTCGTCGAGGTTCGAAGACCGGGGCACGTCCGGGTCGCCGGACTCTCCCAGTTGCCGCAGGTATTGACCAAATTCACCCAGGCTCGAAAGCTCGTCCGAGCAAAAATGCACGGTGGCGAGCCCCGTGTAGGCATCGCGGATCGCGTCGGCCTCGCCCCTCGCGTCCGCGGGCAAAAGGTAGTGCAGATCGGCTGGCGTGGGCGCCTCGAGGTTGTCTATGGCGAAGTTGTACATCAGCCGGCCGATGCCGCCGGGCTTCAGAGGATAGAGCTCGTTCGTGACAAAACAGACTGAGACCATGTCAGATATCGAGAAATTCGCGGTACGAGGCGATTCCGGCGGCGGTGCGTTTTTCCTTGAAGTCGGCGATCATCTCGGCGAGTTCTTTGGGATCCGACTGCCACAGTCGCATGAGCGTGGCGATTTTTGGCGCGATCTCTCCGGGATTGTCAAGCACCGCGACCTCGGTCAGCCTGCCCAGAGGATGGTCCGAAAATCCGCGAAGCCCAAGCGGCCCGGTCAGGCACGGCGTGCCCACGGCCAGGGCCTCGAGCTGGGACATCGGCTGGCATTCGGCCAGCGTGACGTTCATGACTAGCGCCGAGGAGGCCATGTAGCCGAGAAGCACGCTCGGCGTCTGGAAGCCGATGATCCGCAATTTCATCGACTGGCTGACCTCGTCGAGGAAACTGGGCTGGTTGACGAGCAGAATGCGGGCGACTTCCGGGACCGCGTCGGCCGCCAGGACGTTGGTATAGAGATTCTTTCTCCAGGAATTCTCCAGCGGAATCAGAACCGTATCAAGGGATCGAAGAGGTTTCACCGACCGCTTGAGCACGGGGGGCAGGTTGACGATCGTCCCGCCCCAGAAAACCGGACAGACGGAGGAAAAGCCCGGCTTGACGCTGCCAAGGCGCCGCAGCTTGTTCTCCCGCAACCGGGCCGCCATCTTGCCCAGCATATGCATCTCGAAGTGGTTCTCGAACTGCGTCGCGGTCACATGGGTGATGCAGAACTGCCGGATCTCGCTGCCTAAAGATTCATGGATGATGCCGACAAGCTCATCCGCGGTGTTCGAGTATCCCTGGTAGCATATGGTGTGGATGCCCCATTTGTAGATGAGACCTTCGATGTGGCGAAGTTCACCGCCATCCAGGTGCTTCTTGTGGCTGATGCCGAGCTTGCGGCCGGGCAGGCAGCCTGTCGCGCTGCGGATTCCATGCCAATGGCTGTCGAATATGTGCAGCACGCCATCGAAGGCCGGGTCCTCGTGCGCCACGCTCACGTCGCGATCGGCGCCGAACGTTATCTGGTTTTCCATACTGTCTTTCGCCAACGTGCTTCTTGCCGACCGATCAACCCGCCGTCAGTTCCACTGGGAACGAAAGGTATCGTCGCAAGGCTTCGACCAGGGCCGGAAGACCAAGAGAGGCGGCGTGCAGTTCGGTGTGAGCGAACGGGTTGGGCATCAAGCCCTTGGGCAGGCCGTGGCGTATGTAGTGAATGAGCGGCTCCTCGAGACCGATGTCGTCGGCCGCCAGGGTGCTCGCATACCAGCCGCGGTGGAACATCGGGTTGGGATCGCGGCGCCTTTCCGCCGGCGCCGACAGAAAATGGACCAACGGGTTGAAGCCGCCGTAGCGAACGACGGGTTCATGCAGGGAGTAGAATCGTCGCGAAAAATACGACGAAAACGGTGCGTTCTTCTCGGCCCAACGCTCGATGAAGGCGCAAATCGGCAGTTCGCCGTTCAGGAAATCATCACCGACGGCCGCGCTGTACAACTCCGGCTCGAACAGGGGGTGGGGACTCAGCTTTGGATTGTTCTGTTCGAGAAAATACAGCAATGGCGGACAATCAAAGGCGGAGAGGCCGCTCTGACTTAGTACATAATCACTATCGAACAGGACGTGCGGTTGAAGTTCTACGTCGAGGGCTCCTTGGCAATAGTGAAGGTAATAGTTTATGGGCGCATTTTGCCAAGAAAGTTGATCCGAGTAATAATCTATATCAAAAAGTGGTGTAATACGAGGAGTATCTGAACCTTTGTGGTTCAAGAACTCAAGAAACTCTGGGTTCTCCGTTGTATATTCGGGATCAAAAGGTTGCTTTGTGCAGACGCTCCACAAGCGCGCGCAGAAGGCAAGTGGATCGCCTTTAGGCACTTTTTGTGGAGTCAGAATAGTCTTTTCAATCTCCTCTTGTTCGGCCGCTAAAGCTTCGTCGACGAAAAGCGCGTCCTTTTCAAGCGCTTCTTGCAAACGCGTTTTGGCGCGGACCCTCGCCGCCATCGGACGCGACGCCGCCAATGGCGTAACCGCGGACCCACCCGTCTGTATTTGCATGTGTTCGCTGCCCCGTGTGATCGAGTAACTGATCGCCAGCCGATTACGCCGCACACCGCCTCGATGACAGCAGGCAAGTGGAAGAACCATTGCTCCGCCAGCGAAGTTCGACGTCCGTTCGCCCTCATTCCACAGACGGTGGCGAGGAGCAACCGCCAGCGAGGGGCGTTGTGGATCAATTTCGCGATGGTGTGGCTTTGCCATCGCGGCGCTCATGGCGCCAATTTTTTCAGCAATTTGCGTTGAGATCGTCGCGAAAACCGCGACTGAAAGTCCGCCCTCGGACGAGCGAAAATGCGGCCTCGCGGCGTTTTGACGCACGCCGCGCTGGGCGAATTTCGCCCCCTCTGCGGGCGTTTGGTCGCGCGGTCATCCTCGCGCGCGTGCGCGCTTGCCAGTGGGCGCCTGGCTCAAATTGCCGTGTCGCCGGTTAGCGCCTATCTATGACCCAAAGGTCATTCGAAGCCGGGGTTCGCCGCCATGTCAGACAAGCCAACGACCGAGCCCAGCATGGATGAAATTCTCGCGTCGATCCGGCGGATCATTTCCGAGGAGCCGGCGGCGCCCGACGAGCGCGATCAGCGCCCGGGCGCTCCGCGGGCCGCGGCGCAGGCGCCGCCGCCACCGGCGGTTGAATCGGCCGGCGAACCCGTCCATGAGGAGGCGATGACCGACACCCCCCCGATCGCCGATGAACCCCTGGTGGGCGCCGCCGCCGCCAGCGCCTCGGCCTCCGCCTTTGACACCCTGGCGGCGACCGCTCAGGACGTCGCGGCCGCACGGCCGGTCATCGCCCTGCCGGCGCCCGGCCGCACGCTGGAGGACCTGACGGCGGACCTGCTGCGCCCTCTACTGAAGACCTGGCTGGACGAGAACCTGCCGGAGATCGTGCGCGAGCGCGTGGACGAGGAAGTGCGGCGCATCGCCAGGGGCCGCGTTCGCTAGGCAGGCAAGATGCTCGACAAAGTTTTCGATCCTCAGGCGGCGGAGCCGCGCCTCTACGATGCGTGGGAAGCCTCCGGCGCGTTCGCGCCCAGGGACGACGCCGCCGCGCGTCCGTTCTGCATGGTCATCCCACCGCCCAACGTCACCGGCGCCCTGCACATCGGCCACGCGCTCAACAACACCCTGCAGGACGTGCTGACGCGCTTTGCCCGCATGCGCGGCGACGCGACCCTCTGGCTGCCGGGCACCGACCACGCCGGCATCGCCACGCAGATGGTCGTCGAGCGCCAGCTCGCGGCCGAGGGCAACATCTCTCGCCGCGACATGGGCCGCGAGGCCTTCGTCGAGCGGATCTGGGACTGGAAGGCGACCTCCGGCGGCACCATCGTGCGCCAGCTGCGGCGCCTAGGCGCCTCGTGCGACTGGAGCCGCGAGCGCTTCACCCTCGACGAGGGCCTGTCGGCCGCGGTGCGCAGGGTGTTCGTCACCCTGCACCGCCAAGGGCTGATCTATCGCGACAAGCGCCTGGTGAATTGGGACCCGCAGTTCCAGACCGCCATCTCCGACCTCGAGGTCGAGCAGCGCGAGGTCGACGGCTGCTACTGGCACTTCGCCTATCCGCTGGAGGACGGCTCGGGCGAGATCGTCGTGGCCACCACCAGGCCCGAGACCATGCTGGGCGACACCGCCGTCGCGGTTCATCCCTCGGACGAGCGCTACACGGCCCTGGTCGGAAAGTGCGTGCGCCTGCCGATCGTCGGGCGCCCGATTCCGATCATCGCCGACGACTACGCCGATCCGGAAAAGGGCTCGGGCGCGGTGAAGATCACCCCCGCCCATGACTTCAACGACTTCCGCGTCGGCCAGCGCCACCACCTGCCATTGATCAACATCCTGGACCCGTTCGCGCGGATCAACGACAACGCCCCGCCCGAGTATCGGGGGCTCGACCGCTTCGCCGCCCGCAAGAAGGTGGTCGAGGCGTTTGAGGCGCTCGGCCTCCTGCGCGCGATCGAGCCGACCCGCCACGCGGTCCCCCATGGCGACCGCTCCGGCGCCGTGCTCGAACCCTATCTGACCGACCAGTGGTGGGTCGACGCCAAGACCCTGGCCCAGCCGGCCATCCGCGCGGTGGAGGAGGGCAGGACGCTCTTCGAACCGCGAAACTGGGAAAAGACCTACTTCGAATGGCTGCGCAACATCGAGCCCTGGTGTATCTCGCGCCAGCTCTGGTGGGGTCACCGCATCCCGGCCTGGTACGGTCCCGACGGCCACATCTTCGTGGCCGAGGACGAGGCCGGCGCCTGCGCCGCCGCGCGCGAGCATTACGGCCGCGACGAGGCTCTGCGCCAGGACGAGGATGTGCTCGACACCTGGTTCTCCTCCGCCCTCTGGCCATTCTCCACCCTGGGCTGGCCTGAACAAACACCAGACCTGCACCAATTCTACCCCACCGACACCCTGGTGACGGGCTTCGACATCATCTTCTTCTGGGTGGCCCGGATGATGATGATGGGCCTGCATTTCATGGGCGAGGTTCCGTTCCGCCGCGTCTTCATCAACGCCCTGGTGCGCGACGCCCAGGGCGCGAAGATGTCGAAGTCCAAGGGCAATGTGCTCGATCCCCTGGGGCTGATCGACACCTATGGCGCGGACGCCCTGCGCTTTACCCTGACGGCCATGTCGGGCCAGGCGCGCGACATCAAGCTCTCGACCCAACGCATTGAAGGCTATCGTAATTTTTCCACCAAGCTGTGGAACGCGGCGCGCTTTTGCGAGATCAACGGCTGCGTCGCCGTTCCGGGCTTCGACCCCGGCTCGGCCACGGCCACCGTCAACCGCTGGATCCGCGGCGAGACCTTCAAGGCCTGGGCGCACGTCACGAAAAGCCTCGAGGATTGCGCGTTCGACGACGCGGCCGGCGCCCTCTACCGCTTCGTCTGGAACGTCTATTGCGACTGGTTTCTGGAGTTCGCCAAGCCGATACTGAACGGCGCCGACGAGGCCGCCAAGGCCGAAACCCGCGCCGTGGCCGCCTGGGTCCTGGAGACCATCCTCAAGCTCCTCCACCCGGTCATGCCCTTCGTGACCGAAGAGCTGTGGGACAAGACCGCGGCGCGCGACGGCCTGCTGATCACCGCCCCCTGGCCGGACCTTCCCGACGGCTATGTCGACGGTCCCGCCGACGTCGAAATGAACTGGCTCGTCGGCCTGATTACCGAGGTGCGTCAACTACGTGCGGAGATGAGCGTACCCCCTTCGGCGCGCCCGCCGCTGGCGCTGATCGGCGCGGACCCGGTCACGCTCGGGCGCCTGGCGCGCCATCGCGACCTGATCCTGACCCTGGGTCGCCTGGCCTCCGCCGAGCCCGCCGCCGCGCCGCCCGCCGGCTCGGCTCCGTTCGTGATCGGCGAGGCCACCGGCGCTCTGGCGATCGCCGAGTTCATCGATCTGGCCGCCGAACGCGCCCGCCTCGACAAGGAGATCGCCGGCCACGCCGCCGACATCGACCGCACCGCCAAAAAACTCGCCAACGCCGACTTCATCGCCCGCGCGCCCGAAGAGGTCGTCGAAGACAATCGCGAACGCCTCGCCGAAGCCCGCAACGCCAAGACCCGCCTCGAAGCTGCGAAATCGCGATTGGAAGCCCTGGCCTAGGCGTTTGTGATAGGGTGTCGGCGACGTTTTTTTGTGGACAGGATGCTCATGACCGCTTTTCGCAAAGTCACCGACACCTTCGCCGTCAGTCCTCAGATATCGCTAGACGATGTCGCGGTGGCCGCCGCCGGCGGCGTCACCCTCGTCATCAACAATCGGCCCGACGGCGAGGACGCCGGCCAGCCGCCGGGGTCGGTGATGGAGGCGGCGGCGAGGCAGGCGGGCCTCGACTACGTCCACATCCCGATCGTCGGGCGGCCCAGTCCCGCCCAGGTCGACGCGATGAAGGCAGCGATTTCAAGCGCTTCCGGCAAGGTCCTCGCCTACTGTCGTTCCGGGACGCGGTCGATCACGGTGTGGGCCCTGGGCGCCGACGCGCCGCGCGAGAGCGTGCTCTCGCAGAGCCGCGCCGCCGGCTACGATCTCTCCGGCATGCTGCCGTGATCCCCTATGTGCGCGATATCGCCTTCGAATACGGCCGCGTCGACCAGGTCTCGCCGCTGATCCGCCGGGTGATCGCCAACAACCCCGGCCCCTTCACCTACACCGGCACCGGCACCTACATCGTCGGGCACGGCGAGGTCGCGGTGATCGACCCGGGCCCGGACATGGCCGAGCATCTGGCCGCCATCCTGGCGGCGACCACCGGGGAGCGGATCTCCCACATCCTGGTCACCCACCATCATGCCGATCACTCGCCGCTGTCGCGTCCGCTGGCCGCCCACAGCGGCGCGACAATCTACGGCCGCGCCGTCGCCTCCACCCCCACCGAAGGCGACGTCAAGCTCGAGGCGGGCTATGACGATTTCACCCCCGACGTCGCGCTGGACACCGGCGCCGTGGTCTCGGGCCCCGGCTGGACGATCGAGGCGATCCACACGCCCGGGCATACCTCCAACCACACCTGCTACGCGCTGCGCGAAGAGAACGCCCTCTTCAGCGGCGATCACATCATGGGCTGGTCGACCACCGTCATCACCCCGCCCGACGGCGACATGGGCGATTACATCGCCAGCCTCGACACCGTGCGCGCGCGAGGTTTCGCCACCCTGTGGCCGACCCACGGCGCGCCTATCACCGACCCGGACCCCTTCGTCGAGGCCTACAAGGCCCACCGTCTCGACCGCGAGCAACAGATCCTGACGCGCCTGGCGGCCGGCGACGAGACGATCAAGGCCATGGTGCCGGTGATCTACGCCGCCGTCGATCCGCGCCTGTACGGCGCGGCGGCGCATTCGGTGCTGGCCCACATGATCGAACTGGTGAAATCGGGCCGTGTCGCCTGCGACGGCACGCCCGGCCTGGACAGCCGCTACGCCCTGGTCGGCGCTACGAGAAAAGCGGTCACGCCGGCAGCTTGAACCCGTCAAATCTCTGCCGGATCAGCTTCTTGTCGATCTTTCCTGTCGCGCCCAGCGGGATGTCGTCGACGAATTCCACCGCGTCGGGCATCCACCATCTGGCGATCTTGCTCTCCAGGAACAGCAGGAACTCCTCGGCCGTCGCGCTCTCGCCGTCCCTTAGTTTGACGATCAGCAGCGGCCGCTCCTCCCATTTGGGGTGGGCCACGCCGATCACCGCGGCGAGCAGCGCCTTGGGATGGCCGGCGGCGATGTTCTCGATCTCGATCGAGCTGATCCACTCGCCGCCCGACTTGATCACGTCCTTGGCTCGGTCGGTGATCTGCATGTAGCCGGCGGCGTCGATGGTCGCGACATCGCCGGTGTCGAACCAGCCGTCGTCGTCGAGAATCCGGCCGCCGTCGCCCCTGAAGTATTCGCGCGCGACGAACGCGCCTCGCACCTTCAGCCGGCCGAAGGTCTTGCCGTCGTGCGGCAGCGCCTCGCCGGCGTCGTCGACCAGACGCAACTCGACGCCGACCGGCGCGCGTCCCTGTTTGATCTTGTAGGGCATCTGTTCGTCGAAGCTCAAGGCCGCGATCTCCGGCGTCGGCGTCGACTGCGTGCCCAGAGGGGACATTTCCGTCATTCCCCACGCGTGCACCACCTCCACGCCATAGTCGTCGTGGAACGCGCGGATGATCGCCTCTGGAACCGCCGATCCGCCGATCACCACCCGCTTGAGTGTGGTGATCCGCCCGTTGGTCGCCCGCAGGTGCGCCAGCAGCATCTGCCAGACCGTCGGAACGGCGGCCGAGAACGTCACCTTCTCCGTTTCCAGCAACTCATGGATCGCCGCGCCGTCCATTTTCTGGCCCGGCATGATCAGCTTCGCGCCGACGGCCGGACACGAGAACGTCAGCCCCCAGGCGTTGGCGTGAAACATCGGCACCACGGCCAGGACCGTGTCCTGCACCGACAACCCCATCACGTCGCTCTGCAGCGTGACCAGGGTGTGCAGGAAGTTCGAGCGGTGCGAATAGAGCACGCCCTTGGGATTGCCGGTGGTGCCCGAGGTGTAGCAGAGGCCGCACGCGGTCTGCTCGTCGAACCCGCCCCAGGCGCAGTCGGGCCCGTGAGCGTCGATGAGCGCTTCCGACGAGAGCGGGCCATGAATGCCCTGGCGCGACATGCGCTCCAGGTCGGCCAGGACGATCAGCCGCTCGACGCTCGGCATGTCGGCGCGCCGCTCCAGCAGAACCGGCAGAAACGTCTCATCTGTGAAGATGATCCGATCCTGCGCGTGCTTGATGATGTAGCAGAGCTGATCGGCGAACAGCCGCGGGTTGAGCGTGTGGCAGACCGCGCCGATGCCCATGATCGCATACCACGCCTCGATGTGGCGGGCCGAATTCCACGCCAGCGTCGCCACCCGGTCGCCGGGGCGGATGCCGAGACCCACGAGGGCGTTCGACAGCCGTTTGGCGCGACCGTGGACCTCGCCCCAGGTCGTGCGCACGATCGGCCCCTCGATCGAACGCGTGACGATCTCGCGGCCGCCATGCCATCGCGCGGCGTGATCGAGGATCTTATCCACCGTGAGCGGCCAGTCCTGCATCAATCCGTGCATGTGTCTCCTCCCTCGATCGCGCCGACGCCGATCCTCGCCAACTGCGCGTCGATCGATAAGCCCGCGTCCAGTCTTGGCCAGTCGATGACGCCCAGATCAAGCGCCTGCTGAGCGCGCAGCACCGTTTCATCCGCATCCGATGCATCGCCATGCCGCAACGCCAGGCGCTGGCGCAAGCGTGCGCCGTCCGCCTCCAGCCACACGCCCTGGAACGGCGCGCCGGCCTTTGCCGCGACGGCGCGCGCCTCCTGGCGTCGCGCCCCCTCGAGGAAGGTCGCATCCAGGACGACCGATCGGCCGGCGTCGAGGATCACCGCCGCCAGCCTGTTCATCTCTTCGTACACGCGCTCGCCGGCCAGGGCCGAGTAGGCGTCGGCCGGCAGGCGCTGCAGCGGCGCGACCGACCACAGCCGCTTGCGGACTTCGTCGCTGCGCAGCAGGATCGCGCCCGGCGGACCGCCGACGCGCGGCGCCAGCGCCCTCGCCAGGGTCGTCTTGCCAGAGCCCGACAGGCCGCCCACGGCATAGACGCGCGCGGCGGGCGCATCCAGATAGGCCAGGGCGGCCGCGGCGTAGGTTCTGCCCAGCGCGTCGTCGCCGCCATGGGCGCAGACATGGGCGCGCACCGCCGCTCGGGCCGAGAGCATCAGCGGTAGGGCGGCGAGGCCATCCCACAGGCTGGCGGGAAGTCGCCTGGCCGCCTCATCGAAATAGCCGTTCAAGACCCGGTTGGCCGCTTCGAGGCGGCCGCGAACGTCGAGGTCCATGATCAGGAAAGCCAGGTCGTAGAGCGTATCGATGTCGCTGAGCTTGTCGTTGAACTCGATGCAGTCGAACAGCTTGGGGACGCCGTCCTCGATCAGAATGTTGCCCAGATGCAGGTCGCCATGGCAGCGCCGCGCCAGACCCTCCCTGGCTCTGCGATCGAGAAGCGGAGCGCTCGCCTCCAACGCCATGTCAGAGTGGGCGATCAGGCGCCGGACCACGTCGGCGCACAACCGCGATGCGAGGGTATTCAGCTGCTCGGCGTTGGTGCGCAGCGTGTAGGCCATGGCCCGCCTGCCGCCGCCGTCGGGCCTGGCCGGCGCCGCGATGTGATAGGAGGCGATCATTCGCCCCAGGGCTTCACCGAGATGTCCGTCGACGCGCTCGGGATGACCGGAAAGCACGGCGTCGTCGGGGAATCGGCGCATCTCCAACGCCCAGTCGGCGACCTCGCCGGCCCCGTCGAGAGCCAGGCCGCCGTCCTGCCGTGTGATGCGATGAAGGGCGCGATAGATATCCGGCGCATAGGCCGTGTTGAACGACAGCTCCCGCTCGAGCGCCCAATGGCGTTTGTCTGGGGTGGTGAAGTCCAGGAAGCCCATGTCGACCGGCTTCTTGACCTTGAGGGTGTGCTTCGCGAACAAATACACGCGGGCGCAGGACGTCTCGATCACCTGCTGCGAGTTCGCCGACAGCCACGCGTGGACGTCGTCCTCGATGGTCATGGAAACAGGCGGCGCGTCACCCAGCCCTCGCCGGCTCGTTCGAACAACAGGCGCTCATGCAGGCGGAACGGCCGGTCGCGCCAGAACTCGATGGTCAGCGGTTTGACGCGATAGCCCGACCAGTGCGGCGGGCGCGGCACCTTGCCCAGGCCGAACCGCAGGCCGACCTCCGCGACCCGTTTTTCCAATGCGTAGCGGTCGGGGAGGGGACTCGACTGGTCGGACGCCCAGGCGCCGATCTGCGCCGGACGCGCCCGGGTGGCGAAGTAGGCGTCGGCCTCCGCGTCGCCCACCCGCTCAACGTCGCCGCGCACCCGCACCGCGCGGTGCAGCGACTTCCAGTGGAAGCCCAGCGCCGCCTTGGGGTTGGCGGCCAGTTCGCGCCCCTTGGCGCTGTGGGTGTTGGTGTAGAAGACGAACCCCGCCGCATCGACGCCCTTGAGCAGCACCATGCGCGTATCCGGCATGCCGTCGGCGTCGACGCTCGCCAGGGTCATCGCATTGGCGTCGTTGGGCTCATGCGCGACCGCTTCGCGCAGCCAGGCTTCGAACAGGGCGAGGGGATCGCGCTCATCCAGCAGTGGCGGCGGCGCGGCGGCCTTGACCGCGGCGACATAGTCGTCCTCGGCCGGGGAGGGCGGGATCAGGGCGGAGTCGGTCATATCCGGCCTTTTTCGACATTCGCCACATATTTGCGGAGGACCCGATTGATCTCGGTCTGATAACCGCCGCTCGCGGCGTTTTCCTTGAACCAGGTCAGGACATCGGCGTCCAATCGGATTGTCACGGGGCGCTTGAGTGGACGGTAGAGATCACCTCGCCGCGCGTGCACCCAGTTCTCGGCTGGGGCCTCGGGAATGTCGATCGTGTCGATTTGATCATCAGGTAGAGCCGCCAGACGGTCCAGCTGTTTCATTTGATCGGAACTAAGAGATTTGTTGCTCATAACGCCTCCTTTCCTGATTAGTCGCCTTTCGCGCGCCTATGATCCTGACCTCGTCCTCATTCGCGGAGTCCGGGTAGGCGTGCACCACCACCAGGACCGTGACGGGTCCGACGACACCGATCGCATGCCATCTCTGCTCACCATTTTCGAAGCGATCCGGCACGATGACATGCAAGGGATCGCGCCAGACATGTTCCGCCACTTCGAACGACACACCGTGTTTCGCGAGATTGATGCGGGCCTTGTCGGGATCCCATTGAAACGCCACGGCAACCTCAGATTTACCCTAATGTGCGTACACTCATGTGGTTCGTAAAGAGCTGACATTCGAACTTTTTGGGGCGGGTGCAAATCCGCTAGGATGTCCGCATGTCGCACAACACCTTCGGCCATCTGTTTCGCGTAACCACCTGGGGGGAAAGCCACGGGCCGGCCCTGGGATGCGTCGTCGACGGCTGCCCGCCCGGATTGCCCCTGCGCGTGGAGGACATCCAGGTCTGGCTCGATCGACGCCGCCCGGGCCAAGGGCGCTTCGTCACCCAGCGCCAGGAGCCGGACGAGGTGCGCATCCTGTCGGGCGTCTTCGAGGACGCCCGTATCCGCGATGCCTTCGGCGGCCCGGTGACCACTGGCACGCCGATCTCGTTGATGATCGACAACGTCGACCAACGCTCGCGCGATTACTCCGAGATCGCCGCCGCCTTCCGCCCCGGCCATGCAGACTACGCATACTTCGCCAAGTACGGCCTGCGCGACTATCGCGGCGGCGGTCGGGCGTCGGCGAGGGAGACGGCGGCGCGGGTCGCGGCCGGCGCGATAGCCCGCGCGGTGCTTGGCGAGTACGTCGTGGTGCGCGGCGCCCTGGTCCAGATCGGACCGCACGCCATCGACCGCGGGCGCTGGGACTGGGATGAGACGGCGCGCAATCCGTTCTGGTCGCCCGATGCGGGCATTGTCGAGGTGTGGGAAGAGCATCTGGAGACGATCCGCAAGGCGGGCTCGTCCACCGGCGCGATCGTGGAGGTCGAGGCCAGCGGCGTGCCGGCCGGCTGGGGCGCGCCGCTCTATGGCAAGCTCGACGCGGAGCTCGCCGGCGCCCTGATGTCGATCAACGCCGCCAAGGGGGTGGAGATCGGCGCGGGGTTCGCGGCCGCGGCGCTGACCGGCGAGGAAAACGCCGACGAAATGAGATCCGGCAACGACGGCCCGACCTTCCTCGCCAACCACTCCGGCGGCGTGGTCGGCGGCATCTCTACCGGCCAGAGCGTCGTCGCCCGCGTCGCCTTCAAGCCGACCTCGTCGATCCTCACGCCGCGCCTGTCCGTCAATGAGGCAGGGGAGGAGATCGAAATCCGCACCAAGGGTCGCCACGACCCCTGCGTGGGCATCCGCGCCGTGCCGGTGGTCGAGGCCATGACCGCCTGCGTCCTGGCCGACGCCTTCCTGCGCCACCGCGGCCAGACCGGGCGATAGCAAAATGCAGCGCACCTTCTCCCATCACGGGAGAAGGCGGCCCGAGGGGCCGGATGCGAAGGTTTTTAGATTTAACATACCGCAAGTATCTTGCGGTAGCGCACTCATGCTTTACCGCGCCCTCCAGGACCCGATCCCGCCCGCCAAGACGCACGCCGACAGACCGCGCAGAACGCCGCGCGTCGCGTTCGGCCGCTCACAACACCGCCGTGGACGAGGCCATCGTCGGCGGCCTGCACGACGCCTGGCGCATCCGATGCCCCGCCGCTGGATTTCGAACTGCGGGTGGCAGAAAAGGCCCGCAAGTACGGCGTTTATTCCTTCCTACCCCGAAGTGGGGAGGGACAGGATGCGAAGCATCCAGGGTGGGGCACTCTCTGCGCGTCCGCGAACGCCGGTGATTATCCCACACAGCCCCACCCTGACGGCTTCGCCGTCGGTCCCTCCCCATGAAGGGCAGGGAGGGCGTTCTCACATCGACAGTACGCAACTCTCGCCGACCGTCGGGCGGGAGACCACGATCTTGGTCAATCCCGCAAACCGCTCTCTCAGCCGCCCCGCGAAGAACAGGCACAGCGCCTCCAGCGTCGGGCTTTCCAGGCCGGCGTGGTCGTTCAGCAGAGAGTGATCGAGTTCGGCGGCGGTCGCCTTCAACACCGCGTCCAGCACCGCCAGGTCCTCGACCCAGCCGACCGGCCCGGAGGCCGGGCCGCGCAAGGTCGCCTCGACCCTGAACGAATGGCCGTGCAACCGCGTATAGGGTCCATCCGCCGGGCCGCCGGGCAGGCGGTGGGCGGCGTCGAAGGCGGCGGCCTTCGTAATCTCGAACAGGGGCTGGGTCATGGGCCGGCGGCGTTAATCACGCTTTCAGGCGCGATTCAATCCGCACGGGGCGAATGGACCCTATCGGCGTCAAGGCAGACCCAGATACTTGTGGGTCTGCACGCTCAGACGCCATCGGGGGTGGGTAAGGCAATAGGACACCGCCGCTTTCGTCGCCGCCTCGCGGTCCGGGCCGTCCATCGGCTGCAGGAAGAACCGCTCGAACGCGAGGTCGGCGAACCGCTCGGGATCGACTCCGACCTGCGGGTAGACCAGCTTCAACTCCTGCCCGCTCCGCTGCGCCAGCGGCGTGTCGGCCTTGGGGCTGACGCAGATCCAGTCGATCCCGGCGGGCGCCGGCAGCGTTCCGTTGGTCTCCACCGCGATCGCGAAACCCTGGCCATGCAAGGCGTCGATGAGGGGCGGATCGAGCTGCAGCAAAGGCTCGCCGCCGGTGCACACCACCAGGGCGTTCTCCACCGGACCGGTCCAGGCCGTCCGCACGGCGGCTGCCAAGGCTCGCGGCGTCGCGAACCTGCCGCCGCCCTCGCCGCCCACGCCCACGAAATCGGTGTCGCAGAAGGTGCAGACCGCGCTGGCCCGGTCTTCCTCGCGGCCCGACCACAGGTTGCAGCCGGCGAAGCGGCAGAACACCGCCGCGCGTCCCGCCTGGCCGCCTTCGCCCTGCAGGGTGAGGAAGATCTCCTTCACCGAATAGGTCATGGCGCGAGCAGGGGGCGACCCGCCGCGACCCAGTCCCGCCAGCCGTTCGCGCGCAGCTCGCAGGCGGGGCAGCTCCCGCAACCGGCGCCCCAGTCGTGCATCGGCTCGCGTTTGCCGAGGTAGCAGGTGTGGCTATGGCGAACGACGATCTCCACCAGGGCCTCGCCGCCAAGCGCCATGGCCAGCGACCAGGTTTCCGCTTTCGTCAGTCGCATCAGCGGCGTGGCGATCGGGAATGCCCGGTCCATGCCGAGCCTCAGGGTGGCCTCCAGCGCGTCAAGGGTGGCGCGGCGGCAGTCGGGATAGCCGGAGAAGTCGGTCTCGCACATCCCACCTACCAGCACGTCCAGGCCCTTGCGGTCGGCGAGCGCCGCCGCATAGGTAAGAAATACGAGATTGCGTCCGGGCACGAAGGTCGAGGGCAGGCCGCGCTCCGTCACCTCGATCGCCCGCTGGGTCGTCAGGGCCGTTTCGCCAATGGCGCCGAAGCCGCGAATGTCGATGACCGTGTCGCCGCCCAGGCGCGCGGCCCAGCGTGGAAACGCCGCGGAGAGGGCGCCGCGCACGATGTCGCGCTGGGTCAGCTCGACCGCGTGGCGCTGGCCATAATCGAACCCCACGGTCTCCACGCGCTCGAACCGCGAGAGCGCCCACGCCATGCAGACCGTCGAATCCTGGCCACCTGAAAACAGCACGAGCGCGTTCTTCTGGTCGTCCGCGGCGGGGGTCATCGAATCGGGTAATCCGGCTTGCGGCCTTCGCGGGGCGGGTTCGGCGCAACGGCGCCGTGGCGCGGATAGGCGGGGAAGGGACAGCCGTGCGCCTCTCCCAGTCCCTTCAGATAGCCGCGCCGCACGCTGGCCGCGGTGATCACCTCGACCACCAGCTGGTCATGCTTTTGGGCGCCGGTCAGGGTCTTCACGAAGCCGGCGAACGGCAGCAGCATTTCCGACGCTCCATGCATCAGGGTGAGGGCCACCCCGCGACGCGTGGTGAGGCTCGGGCTTTGCGGATTATCGGGTTCGTCGAAGTCGCCGCCAAGGGCTTCCTTCAGCTCTTGGACGTCGGCGACGATGGTTGCGCAGTTTGCCGGCTTCGGCCGCGCGTAGGGATCGGCCAGCGCCTGCAGCAGCACAGGCGGGATCTTCTGGCGGACGAGATTGAGATCGTGAAGCGGCGCGGCGGCCGCGTTCGTCATATTGGCGCTCCCGGCCTTGTCCGGGCTCACCAGTTGCGGCTCGGTTTGTTGCGTCGTCGCCGCTTGCTGTTGCGACAGACTTGGCGCACCCGGAGTGACGGCGAGGAGGACGGCTAAGCAACACGCGGGCGACCGGTCAGGCATCTTTCCCGCCTCTCTATCGTCTTGCCGCCTCGCGCGCCACGGCGACAAAAACGGCCAACCAATTACCCGAACGCCCGGCTTGCGGCGCGGCGCCCCCATCCACTATGGTCCGCGCCGCTTCGGGCCGGTAGCTCAGTGGTAGAGCCCTCGACTTTTAATCGAGTGGTCGTGGGTTCGAGTCCCACCCGGCCTACCAAGCAATTTGGGCGGATATTGGTTGGAACACGCCCTCTGAACCGCGTCCGCGCACCCCGCGCCGTGACTTCCGGGCGATCCCCGACTAAACAGCGCCTTCGGGGCGAATGGAAAGGGTCGCGTGGTTCGAACCGGGTTCGCCTTTGCCGCCGGTTGTCTGGCGCTTGCCGCCGTCGTAACGGCGTCGACCCTGGCGGCCGAGCCCAAGGCGAGCGTCATGGGTGATCTCGACCGCGCGCTGCGGTCACAGGTGGAAGTGGCCGTGGGGCAGGCGAAGACGCATCCGGACAGCCGCATCGAAGCGCGGCGACGGGCGCGGGAGGCCGCCGCCGATGCGGTCGCTCTGTTGCGGTCTGAAGGCTATTACGACCCTCAGGTCGAGCCGGACGTGACCGACACCGAACCCCCGACGGCGCTGGTGAAGATCTCACCTGGACCGCGGTTCGCCATGGCCGCGATCGTCCTCGACTGGGTTGGCGGTCCCCCTTCGCCGGACGTGGCGCAAGCCGCCATAGCCACCCTGAAGTTTCCGGACGGGACGCCGGGCCGTGCGGCCGACGTGCTTTCGGCCGAAGGAAGGGTCGTGGCGCTCTTGGAGACCAAGGGTTACGCCGATGCCGAGGCGGGCCCGCGCGAGGTGGTCGTCGATCATGCAGACAACACGGTGCGGCCGAAATTCAAGATCGCGGCCGGAGACCTGGTTCGACTCGGCCCGATCAAGATCATCGGCAAGGGCCGCACGCGGGCGGACTGGCTGCGAAAGCTCGTCACCTGGCATACAGGCGCGGTGTACAGCCCTGACAGCGTCGCCAAGCTCGAACGAGTGCTCCTGGACGCGGGCGTGTACGATTCGGTGACGGTATCGCTGGCGCCCCATGACCAGGCGGTGAAAGGGCTGCGTCCTGTGATCGTGAGCCTGTCGGACCGCAAACGGCGCGCCTTGGAGCTCGGCGCCAGCTATTCGACGACAGAAGGCTCCGGTGTCGATGGCAAATGGATCCACTACAATGTGCTCGGCCGCGCCGACACCTTGACCCTGACCGCCAAGCTCTACGACATCCAGCAGAACCTCGATCTGCAACTGGATCAGCCGGACTGGCTTCGCGCCAACCAGATACTGAAAGTCGGCGGCGGCCTGGTAGCCGATCGAACCCCCGCCTACGACGATGGCGACGTGGGCGTGCGCGCCGACGTCGAGCGACACTTCACCAAGACCAGCTACCTTACTCTCGGCAATTCGTTTGATTTTACGCTCATTCGCGACAAGACCGGCGTAAACGCCCAGGGACTGCCGGTTGGCGTGGACCTGAAGCTGTTCATTGCCACCCTGTTGGGCGAACTGACATTGGACCACTCGAACGACCCGCTCGATCCCATCCGTGGCTGGCGGATGGACACCCGGATCGAGCCGACGTTCATCACCGGCGATCGAAAGTTGGTCTACCTCAAGGCGCAGTCGCAGGTGAGCGGATATCTGCCGTTCGACGCCAAAGGCGACACAGTGATCGCCGCGCGGGCGAAGGTCGGCTCCATTCTCGGCGGATCGATCCCCGACGTGCCGGCCGACCGGCGTTTTTTCTCCGGCGGCGGCGGCTCGGTGCGCGGGTTCGGCTATCAGGAGGTCGGCCCCAGGCTTTCCGAGCAGATCCCCGAGGGCGGCCTCTCCCTGTTGGAGTCGTCGCTGGAGCTGCGGCGAAAAATCACGCCACAGTGGGGCGTCGTCGCGTTCGTCGACGCCGGCTCGGTCGGATCGAGTTCGACGCCGAGCCTTGGCGCGATCGGCGTCGGCGCGGGCGTCGGCGTTCGCTATGACCTCGGCTTCGGTCCCCTGCGGCTCGACATCGCCACGCCCCTCAATCCTCGACAGGGCGACGGACCGGTGCAGGTGTACGTCAGTATCGGCCAGAGCTTTTGATGGTCCGCCTTGTTCGGGGCGCGGGCGTGCGCCATGTCTGAAGAGTCCAGGGCTAAACCTGCCAGGCGCCTCCGCTTTTGGGCGGTAGCCTTGGCCTTGCTGCTGGTCGTCGGCGGTCTGGCCGCGGTGGTTCGGTACGGGCCGCTCACGCCGGCCGGCCGGCGGATGGTCGAGGCGACGGTCACCGGGCAGTCGGCCGGCCGGCTAGGCCGGCTACGCGTTGAAGGCCTGCGCGGCGACATATGGGGCGATTTTACGCTTGCGCGGCTGACAATCGCCGACAGGGACGGTGTCTGGCTGGACGCGCGAGGCCTGTCGCTGCGGTGGGATGCCGGCGCGCTCATCGGCCGCCGAGTGCATCTTCGCGCTTTGTCGGCGCGTCTTGTCTTTCTCGACCATCGACCCACGCTGACCCCGCGGACACGGCCCCCTCCGCCCTTGTCGCCGGTGGCCGTGGATCTCGATGCGGCGTCCGCGAGACTTGAAATGCTTGCTGGGTTTGCCGAGACCCATGGTGTCTACGATGCGCGCCTGGCGCTGACAGTCGAACGCAACGGCGCGGTCAGGGGCCGCGGACGGGCTGACAGCGTGCTCCATAGGGGCGATTTCCTCAGCGCCGTCTTCGACGTGGGAGGCAAGGGCGCCTTCACGGTCACTGCAGACGCACTCGAAGCCAAGGGTGGCGCGCTCGCCGGGACAGCCGGCCTCGCGACGGACCAGCCGTTCGCACTCACCGCACGTGCGGCCGGCGACGCCAAGGCGGGCCGATTTTCGTTGTCGACACGGGTAGGCGCGGTGACGCCGATCGAGGCCAACGGCGCGTGGAACCGGTCTGGCGGTTCGGCGAGCGGTCAGGTCCTGCTGACTTCATCGCGTCTTCTGCGCCGCTACGCCGCGATTGCCGGGCCCGCCGCCAGATTCCACATGGAAGGACGAGCAGCGGCCGACGGCCTCTATGACATGGGGCTCGTGGCTCAGAGCGATAACATAACGGCTACAGCCAAGGGAGAAGCTGACCTGCGGCGCCGGCGGGCCGGGCCAAACGGGCTCACGGTGGATCTGCGCGTCGTCGACCCGGGCCGTATCCTTTCCTATCCGAATTTGGGACCTGCCCACCTCTGGGGAAATCTGACGGGCGACGGCGCTCGCTGGTTGTTCGCCGGGGCGGAGACGATCGACCGTCCGTCCGAGGCCCTGTTCAGCCTGGCCCGTGTTTCAGGGCCTCTGCGCATCGACGCGCGACTGGGAGAGTTCGCCATCGAGGCTCGCGCAGCGGGAGAGGGCGGCGCCGGTAGGGGTCTGCTGGCGGCGTTGCTCGGCGGCCGGCCCCGGGCGACAGCTTCGATCAATCTCTACGACGATGGTCGTGTTCTGGTGCGTAAGCTCAACGTCGCCGGCGCGGGGCTTTCCGTCGACGCATCCGGCGACCGAGGCCTGCTGGGCGACCTCTCGTTCAAGGGCGCCGCGACCATCACCAATCTGGCCGCCGCCCACGCCGGGGCCTCCGGCGTGGTCAAGGCCGACTGGACGGCCCGTCAGGGGCGCGGAAGGCAACCCTGGTCGTTCAGCGTGGATGCTCAGGGCCAGCGGCTTGCCACAGGCCTGGGGGCGGAACTCGACCGTTTGCTGGGCGCAGCACCCAGGCTGCGCGCCACTGGCGACTATCAGGGCGGCGGGTTCGACCTCGCCGCCGCCAATCTCGACGGCGCCGCGGGGGCGATGAACGCAAAGGGCCGCATCGGCGGCGACGGCGCGCTAAGACTGGCGCTCGGCTGGGCGGCGCGAGGCCCCATGACCGTCGGACCGCTGGAAATCGACGGCGCCGCCAAGGGCGCAGGAGATGTCGGCGGGTCGGTCAGCCATCCAACGGTCAATTTGGCCGCGGATTTCGGCGTGATCGACCTGCCCGTGTTGCCCCTGCGAGCCGCCCATCTCCAACTGACTTTGCGTAGCGACGCGACTGGCGAGGACGGAAGGTTTTCGCTGGCGGGAAACAGCCAATATGGTGCGGCGAAAGGGGCTGCGACATTTCGCTTCGCCGGCGGCGGGGTAGACCTTTCCGAGATCGACGTCGACGCCGCGGGGATTCGCGCGACCGGCGCCGCGAGCCTGCGCGCGGGAGAACCTTCCGGCGCGGATCTGGCGCTCGCCGTCGGGCCGGGTGTGTTCTTGTCCGAAGGGCGTGCGAGCGGCCGGGTAAGGATCGTCAAGGCGTCAGGCGCCGGCGAGCCGCGCGCCGAAATCGATTTGAGCGCCAAGGGCGTGGTCCTTGCCCAGAGTGGCGCGGCCGTAAAGACCCTCAAGCTCACAGCCAGCGGACCGTTCAACCGACTGCCCTACAACCTCTCCGCGGACGGCGCCGCCGCAAGCGGTCCATGGCATCTCGCCGGCGACGGCGTCTTGAGCCAGACCACGGCCGGCCACGCTGTGACGTTCGCGGGCGGCGGCCGCTACCGTCGAGCTAATTTCCATACGTCGACGCCGGCGCGTCTGGACTTCGGCGCCAAACGTCAATCGGCGAGTCTGCGGTTGAGCCTTGGCAGCGGACAGGCGGCCGTCGATGCGACGATGGACAATGGAGCGATGGACGCCAAGGCGACGGTCTCCAATGTCGACCTTGGCATACTGAGCCAGGACTACGTCGGCCGCGTGAACGCGACCCTGGCGCTCGCTGGTCGGGGCGCGACTCTGAATGGGCTGCTGGACGCCAAACTGGCCGGCGCGGGGGGGCGCGATCTGAGGGGCGCGCCGCCGGTCGACGGAGAAATCAAGGCGCGCCTGGTTCCAGGCGCGATCGTGCTCAACGCCACCCTCGAAAACAGCCAGGGCATGAAGGCGACCAGCAACCTGACGCTGCCGGCGGTTTCTTCGGCGGCGCCCTTGCGTATCGCCGTGGAGACCAATCGACCGATGAGCGGCGACTTCGCCATAAACGGCGAACTCAAGCCGGTCTGGGATCTGCTGTTGGGGGGCGACCGATCCCTCGCGGGTCATGTCGTTGCGTCCGGAACCATCGGCGGTGATCTCGCCGATCCACGCGCCGTCGGGACGGCCTCTCTCGACAACGGCCAGTTTCGCGACGCGGGCACCGGACTGAAGCTGCAAAACGTGACGCTGCGCGCCGAGCTGGCCAACAATGCCGTCGACGTCAGCCAGTTCTCAGCCGCCGACGGCGGTCGCGGCCAAATGTCCGGCTCCGGCCGCGTGAGCCTGACGCGCGACGGCGTCTCCACGTTCCGAATCGATTTGCGGGCCTTCCGCCTGATCGACAACGACTACGCCCAAGCCAGCGCCTCTGGACGGCTAAGCGTCAACCGGGGCGCGGACGGTCGGGTCAAGTTGGCCGGTGACTTGACCATCGACCGTGCTCAGGTCAGTCCCAACTCACCGGTGGCGAGTGGGGTCGTGCCAATGGATGTCGTGGAGGTGCACAAGCCCGTCGATTTCGACGAGCGATTCGCGGCCGCCCCACGGGAAGGTGCCCCCGTCGCGCTGGACCTGCGCCTGCGCGCGCCAGGAGGAATCATCGTCAAGGGCCGCGGCCTCAACCTGGAATTGTCGATCGACGCCCACGTCGAGGGCGCCACCACCGCGCCTGTTCTGTCAGGGGAAGCGCGCGTGGTGCGGGGTGATTACAATTTCGCCGGGCAGCGCTTCCAGATCTCCGACAGCGGCGTGGTCCATCTGGGGTCGACCGCGCAGACCATTCGTCTTGATCTCACCGCGACGCGTGAAGACCCTACCCTCACCGCGGTCATCCGCATTGCGGGCACGGCCGCCCAGCCGACCATCACCCTGACGTCGACTCCGGTGCTGCCACGCGACGAAGTGCTCTCTCAAGTTCTGTTCGGGGCCTCCGCCTCGCAGCTGTCGCCGCTGCAGGCCGCTCAATTGGCTTCGGCGGTCTCCGGGCTCGCGTCGGGGGGCGGGTTCGATGTGATCGGCGGACTGCGCAATTTCGCCCACCTGGACCGGCTGGCGATCAGCGACACGACGACGACCGGCGGCACGCTGGTCGGCGGCAAGTATGTCTACAACACCGCCACCACCGTCTCTGGCGGCAAGTATATCAGCAACAACGTCTACCTGGAACTGATCGGCGGCCGCGAAGGGTCGGGGGCGCAGGTCGAGTGGCAGATGCGCAAGCACGTCTCCCTCGTCTCGCGTGTCACCAGCCAGGGCGATTCGCAGGTCTCGGTGCGCTGGAGAAAGGACTATTGATCGGCCCGCGCGCGGGCGTAGGCCTGGGTTCCGCGCGTGATCACCCTGTCGGTGGGCAATGTCGCTTCGATGGCGATATCGGGAGCGCCACGGAGCCGCGAATAGATCGGCGCGAAGTCCTGGAGCGTCGCCTCGAGCAGGGCGTCTAGCGAAGGGACGACAAAATAGGTCTGCTGGAAGTCGTCGATCCGATAGGGCGTGCGCATGATCCGCTCCAGATCGAAGACGATGCGATTGGGCGATGGATCGTCGAGGGAAAACGCCGACTCTGCCCGCGACGACACGATCCCGGCCCCGTAGATCCGCGGCCCCGCGGGCGTTTCGAGCAGGCCGAACTCGACCGTGTACCAGTAGAGCCGGGCGAGGTTGGGCAGCTGATCCAGCTGCAGCGCCCGCCGCCCGCCCCTTCCGTAGGCCGCCATGTAGTCGGCGAACACCGGATCGGTGAGCATCGGCACATGGCCGAAGACGTCGTGAAAGATGTCGGGCTCCTGCAGGTAGTCGAGCTGCGCGGGCTCGCGAATGAAGCGGCCGGCCGGGAAGCGGCGATTGGCGAGATGATCGAAAAACACGTTGTCGGGGACGAGCCCGGGAACCGCCACCACGTTCCAGCCGGTCAGGCGTTCGAGCTCCTCGTTGATCCGCGCGAAATCGGGGATGCCGCCGCGATGCAGGTCCAGGGCGTCCAGCCCACGCAGGAACGCATCGCAGGCCCGTCCTGGAAGAACGGCGCGCTGACGCTCGTAGAGGGTGGTCCAAACCGCGTGTTCGCCGCCATCGTAGCGGCTCCACTCCTGATTGATAGTCCAATCGGATCGCGAGCCCCGCGCGGGGGTTTCCGAAGCAGCGGTTGTCATGCGGGCATCATACGCCACGCTCGCGGACTTTCTTGATCAAAGATCGCCCCGTTCACGCCGTTTCGGCAAGGAACGTCCTCAGTGGGTGATACGCGGCTTCAGGTGATAGCGGCCGGATTCGAATTCGTCGAAAATGAGTTCGGTCTGAGGATGGGCGACCGGCTCGCCGCTCTCGTCGGGCAACAGGTTCTGCTCGGACACATAGGCTACATAGCTGGACTGAGAGTTCTCGGCCAGCAGGTGGTAAAATGGCTGGTCCTTGCTCGGGCGCACCTCGGCCGGGATCGATTGCCACCACTCCTCGCTGTTGGCGAATTCCGGATCGACGTCGAAGATTACGCCCCGGAAGGGAAAGACCCGGTGCTTGACGACCTGGCCGATGCCGAATTTTGCGATCCTGTGGTTCATGGCGGAAACGAGTGAGTCCAGACCGGTGGGTGGCTGCTGAAGGTAGAACGTCGTCCGCATCTATCAAGTCCCCACCTTCCGCCGGCGGAACATCCTTGCTAGTCTCGCCGGCAAATCGGGCGGCTGCGCGCGTTTCGCGGGCAATCCGCTCAACGAAGGTATTTGGCAGATATGGACGAGGCGCTAGCAGCGCCCGTCGGTCGCGCGCGCGGTCGGGGGCGCGGGCCGGACGAGACGCAGCTTTTCGCGGCGCTCGATCTGGGCACCAACAATTGTCGGCTGCTGATCGCCACGCCCAGTCCGCGGGGCTTCCGTATCCTCGACGCATACTCGCGTATCGTCCGGCTTGGCGAGGGCTTGTCGCAGACCGGCCGGCTGGCGGACGGGGCCATGGACAGAGCCTTATCGGCGTTGGCCGTCTGCGCCGGCAAGATCGAGCGCCGCGGCGTCTCCCGCGTGCGCGCCGTCGCCACCCA
The DNA here is from genome assembly GCA_038206535.1 of Caulobacterales bacterium. Classification (GTDB taxonomy): domain Bacteria; phylum Pseudomonadota; class Alphaproteobacteria; order Caulobacterales; family Caulobacteraceae; genus Acaudatibacter. The sequence continues at coordinate 76,886 of JBBRAV010000006.1, read as the reverse complement.
GGCCTGCCGCGCCGCGGCCAATGGTCCGGGCTTCATCGACACGGTCGAACGTGAAACCGGACTGCGCCTCACGATCATCAGTCCGCGCGAGGAAGCCCAGCTGTCGGTGGCCGGCTGCCTCAACCTCATCGACCAGTCCTCGCGCGCGGCTCTGGTTCTCGATGTGGGCGGCGGGTCGACGGAGATGTCATGGCTCGACCTGACAAAGCCGCTGGATATCGCGCCCCGCCGTCTGGCCCATTGGCGGCTGCCAATCAGGGCGTGGCTGTCGGTCCCGGTCGGAGTGGTCACCCTGGCCGAACAGTTTCCCGAGGGCGAGGGGGGCGAGGCCTGGTTTCGGGAGATGGTCGAGGCGATGAAGGCCCAGGTCGCGCGCTTCACCCACGCCGACGCGTTCCGCGCCGCCTTCGAGGCGGGCGAGGCCCATATCGTCGGCACCTCCGGCGCGATCACCAGCCTGGCGGGAATCCATCTGAGGCTCGCGCGCTACGATCGGGCCAGGGTCGATGGCCTGTGGATGACCCGTGAGGAGTGCGATGCGGTCACGCGCCGGCTGGGCGCGCTGCGCGTCGAAGAGCGAGCCGCCGAGCCCTGCATCGGACCCGACCGCGCCGACCTGGTAATGGCCGGCGCCGCGATCCTGACCGCCGTACAGGAGTTGTGGCCGTGCCAACGGGTGCGGGTCGCCGATCGCGGGCTGCGCGAGGGTTTGTTGCTGTCGCTCATGTCCAACCGCCGCCGCGGCGGAGCGCCGCGCCTTCGCGACGCCCCGCGGCGGGCCGCTGCGACATGAACGAACCTCCCCGCAAGCGCATGGTGCGCGCCCCGACGGGCGGCACGGACGCCGGCCGCGCCGGCCCCAAGCGACTGAAGACCGCGAAGGAACGCACCCCCTCGTCGCAAGCCTGGCTCGAGCGCCAGATCAACGATCCATTCGTCGTCGAGGCCAAGGCCAAGGGCTATCGCTCGCGCGCGGCGTTCAAGCTGGCGGAGATCGACGACCGTTACCACCTGTTTCGCGGAGGCATGCGGGTGATCGATCTGGGCTGCGCGCCCGGTGGCTGGCTGCAGATCGCCCTGGAGCGCGGCGCGACGAGCGTCGCGGGGATCGACCTCCTGCCGATGGATCCGATCGCCGGCGTCTCGATCATCGAGGGGGACTTCACCGCGCCGGACAGCGGCGACCGCCTTCTCGAACTGATCGGCGGCGCCCCGGATGTGATCCTGTCGGACATGGCGCCCAACACCACCGGCCACCGGCAGACCGATCACCTGCGCATCGTCGGCCTGTTCGAGGCGGCGGCGGCGTTCGCAACGAGGGTGCTCAAGCCCGGCGGGGTGTTCGTGTCAAAGGCTTTCCAGGGCGGCGAGACCGCTGTCCTGCTCGCCGACCTCAAGCGCCATTTCACTGAGGTGCGGCACGTAAAGCCCAAGGCCAGCCGGCTGCAGAGCTCTGAACTCTACCTGCTGGCGCGCGGTTTCAAGGGACGTTGAGCGAAAGGCCAAACGGCGCCCTTTGCGTTCCCCCATCCCCCCGCTATATCCGTCCCGCGAAATGGAGAGTCTCATGGAGATTCGCGAAGGGCTGACCTTCGATGATGTTTTGCTGGCGCCAGGACCTTCCGAGGTCATGCCCACCCAGGTGAACACCGTCACGAGGTTCACACGCGAGATAAGTCTGAACATTCCCCTGGTGTCCGCGGCGATGGACACCGTCACCGACGGACGCCTGGCCATCGCCATGGCGCAGGCCGGCGGCCTGGGGATCCTGCACCGCAACTTCACGGTCGAGGAGCAGGCCGACCAGGTGCGAGAGGTCAAGCGGTATGAGAGCGGGATGGTGATAAACCCGCTCACCATCCACCCGGACACCCGGCTCAAGGAGATCCGCCAGATCAAGGCGCGGCGGCACATCTCCGGATTCCCGGTCGTCGAACCGGGAACGGGGCGTCTGGTCGGCATATTGACCAACCGCGACATGCGTTTCGAGCGATCCGACGACCTGCCGGCCTCCGCCCTGATGACGCGCGAAGGGTTGATCACGGTGCGCGAGGGCTGCGGCCAGGAAGAGGCGCGCGACCTGCTGCGCCGCCACAAGATCGAGCGGCTGATCGTGGTCGACGACGACTACCGCGCCGTCGGCCTGATCACCGTCAAGGATATGGAAAAGGCCGAGGCCCACCCCAATGCGGCCAAGGACTCCAAGGGCCGGCTGTTGGTGGGCGCGGCGTCGACGGTCGGCGATGCCGGGTTCGAGCGTTCGTTGGCGCTGATCGAGGCGGGTGTGGATGTGGTGGTGATCGACACCGCCCACGGCCACTCCAAACAGGTCGCCGACGCGGTCCGGAGACTGGCGCGCGAGAGCAACCGCGTGCAGATCGTCGCGGGCAATGTCGCGACCTACGAAGGCGCACAGGCGCTCATCGACGCGGGGGCGGACGCGGTGAAGGTCGGCATCGGGCCAGGCTCGATCTGCACCACGCGGATGGTCAGCGGGGTGGGAGTCCCGCAGTTTACCGCTATCGCCGAGGCGGCGCGCGCCGCGCGCGACAGCGGCGTGCCGGTGATCGCCGACGGCGGCATCAAGTACTCGGGCGATCTGGCCAAGGCCATCGCCGTGGGCGCCAATACGGTGATGATGGGCTCGATGTTCGCCGGCACCGACGAGGCGCCGGGCGAAGTGTTCCTCTATCAGGGGCGCTCGTACAAATCCTATCGCGGCATGGGATCGCTGGGCGCCATGGCCAGGGGGTCGGCGGACCGCTATTTCCAGAAGGAAATCGAGGACAACACCAAGCTGGTGCCCGAGGGGATCGAGGGCCAGACCCCCTACAAGGGCCCGATCCAGCCGGTTATCCACCAGCTGGTCGGCGGCCTGCGCGCCGCCATGGGCTACCTCGGCGCGCCCGACATCCCCGCCTTCCAGTCCCGCGCCCAGTTCATCCGCATCACCGGCGCGGGCCTGCGGGAAAGCCACGTCCACGACGTGATGATCACCCGGGAAGCCCCCAACTATCCGACGTCGGTGTGAGGGATTTGGCGCGAGGTCCTCCCTCCCCCTTGTGGGGAGGGACAGACGGCCCCCGGGTCGCGCGAAGCGCGCGCCCGAGGACAGGCTCCGCCGTCAGGGTGGGGCGCGGCAGGCAAACCCCATGCTTTCGAGGCGGCGGCGATACCCCACCCTGGCCGCTGCGCGACCTGTCCCTCCCCATGGAGGGGAGGGAGGAAGCACCCCATGCGTGACGGGGGCCGGATCGCGGCGGCGATCGGGGTGCTTGGCGAGATCGAAGCGCGCCATCGCACCGCCCGGCTGGTGTTGAAGGGCTGGGGCGAGAGCGCCCGTTACGCCGGCGCGAAGGATCGCGCCTTTGTCTCCGGTCTTGTGCTCGACGTTCTGCGCCGGCGCCGCTCGCTGGCCTGGATGATGGGTGAGCAGAGCGATCGGGCGCGGGTGCTGGGCGCCTTGGCGCATATGTGGGGCTGGGCCGCGGAACGGATCGAGGCGGCGGCGGGCGATGACCATGGGCCGGGAGCGCTGAGCGAGGTCGAACACGAGCGGCTGGTTGCGCCCATCGCTCTGGCGACCGCGGCCGATGCGGTGCGGGGCGACTACCCCGACTGGCTCGAAGCGAACATGGTCCGCGTCTTCGGCGAGCGACGCGCCGAGGAAGGCGCGGCCCTGGCGATGCGCGCGCCGGTCGACGTTCGGGTCAACACGCTCAAGAGCGACGCCGCCGGAGTGCTCAAGGCTCTGGCGCCGTTCGGGCCCGAACTCCTGACCGCCACCGCCATCCGCATCCCCGCGCCGGCCGCCAGCGAGCGCGCCGCGCCGATCGAGGTCGCGCCGGAGTTCGAGATGGGCTGGTTCGAGGTGCAGGACCTCGGCTCGCAGATCGCCGCCGCGAGCGCCGGCGATATCCGCGGCCAGCATGTGCTGGACTTTTGCGCCGGCGGCGGCGGTAAGACCCTGGCCCTGGCGGCGGCGATGGAGAACACCGGCCAGCTCTACGCCTACGATTCCGACGCACGTCGCCTGACCGACTCCGTGCGCAGAGGGCGGGCGTCACCAATCTGGAGGTCCGCTCGCCGATCCACGCCGATGCGCTCGCCGGCCTGGACGGACGCATGAACCTCGTCTTCGTCGACGCGCCCTGCACCGGCTCGGGCGTCTGGCGCCGTCATCCGGACGCCAAGTGGCGCCTGTCGAGCGACCAGCTCGCGCGCCGCATGGCCGAGCAGGACAGGGCGCTGGCCTCCGCCTCCTTGTTCGTCAAACCCGGCGGCCGGCTCATCTATGTCACCTGCTCGCTGTTCGCGGACGAGAACGAGGATCGCGTCGCCGGATTTCTGGAGAGCCGCCCCGACTTCAGCCCCGACGCTCCCTTCCGCCGCATGACCCCGTGCGTCGACGCCACCGATGGTTTCTTCATCGCAAGCCTGTCGCGAAAGGCGCAATTCTCCTTTAAAGGGCCGTCATGACAGCCCCCCGCCACGACCGCGTCCTGATCGTCGATTTCGGCAGCCAGGTGACTCAGCTGATCGCCCGCCGCGTGCGCGAAAGCGGCGTCTATTGCGAGATCCTGCCCTATGACCGCGTCGACGCCGCCCTCGACTCCTTCGCGCCCAAGGCGGTGATCCTGTCCGGCGGCCCGGCCAGCGCGCATGAGGCCGAAAGCCCAGCCGCCCCCGACCGCCTGTTCAAGCTCGAGGTCCCCGTGCTCGGCATCTGCTACGGCGAGATGACCATGTGCGCCCAGCTGGGCGGCGCGGTCGAAGGCGGCCACACCCGCGAATTTGGCCGCGCCAGGATCCACATCGAACGCCAATCGCCTCTGCTCGAAGGCCTGGGCAAGTTGGGCGACGCGGAAACCGTGTGGATGAGCCATGGCGACAAGATCACCGCCATGCCGCCCGGGTTCGAGGTCGTCGCCACCTCCGAGGGTTCGCCCTACGCGGTCATCGCCGATGAGGGCCGGCGCCTCTATGGCGTACAGTTCCACCCGGAGGTCGCCCACACCCCGCGCGGCGCTTTGATCCTGCGCAATTTCACTCACCGCATCGCGGGCCTCACCGGCGACTGGACCATGGCCGCCTTCCGCGCCGAAGCGGTCACGCGCATCCGCGAGCAGGTGGGCGAGGGCAGGGTGATCTGCGGCCTGTCCGGCGGCGTCGATTCCTCGGTCGCCGCGGTGCTGATCCACGAGGCGATCGGCGAGCAGCTGACCTGCGTCTTCGTCGACACCGGCCTTCTGCGCCACAACGAGGCGACCGAGGTCGTCCGCCTGTTCCGCGACCACTACAACATCCCGCTGATCCACGTGGACGCCGGCGCCGAGTTCCTGGGCGCCCTGGCCGGCGTCTCCGATCCGGAGACCAAGCGCAAGATCATCGGCCGCGTCTTCATCGACATCTTCGATCGCGAGGCCAGCCGCATCGAGGGCGCCGCCTTCCTGGCCCAGGGCACCCTCTATCCCGACGTGATCGAGAGCATTTCGGCCCGCGGCGGGCCCTCGGCGGTAATCAAGAGTCACCACAATGTGGGCGGCCTGCCCGAGCACATGAAGCTCAAGCTGGTCGAACCGCTGCGCGAGCTCTTCAAGGACGAGGTCCGCGCTCTCGGCGTCGAGCTGGGCCTCCCCCCAGCCTTCGTCGGCCGCCACCCCTTTCCCGGCCCAGGGCTCGCCATCCGAATTCCGGGCGAGATCACCCGCGACAAAGTCGCGATGCTTCAAACCGCCGACGCCATCTATCTCGACGAAATCCGCAAGGCCGGCCTGTACGACGCCATTTGGCAGGCGTTTGCGGTGCTCCTGCCGGTCAAGAGCGTCGGCGTGATGGGCGATGCCCGCACCTACGAGAACGTGCTGGCGCTGCGAGCGGTGACCAGCACGGACGGCATGACCGCCGACGTCTTCGAATTTCCGTGGGACGTGCTGACGCGGGCGGCGACGCGGATCGTCAACGAAGTGCGCGGGGTGAACCGGGTAGTCTACGACGTAACGAGCAAGCCGCCCGGGACAATCGAGTGGGAATGATTTTTGCCCATCCGCGGGTATCCGGAACTGCGCCAGAGTACGACCTAAATATCTGAAATAAATAAGTTTTTGTACTGAAGTCTATCGAAAGCTATCGGTGGGCGCCACTCGCATTTGGCGGCCTCGCTGACGGAACTCGCTCCCATTGATCAACCGGAAAAACGAAAGTACTGTCGGAGGCGATGAGGCCAATGACGGTACTTTCTCCGATGTAAGACGCTGAATGAAAAGTATTTTCGTCGACATTGGCCTTCAAAAGTCGCGTGACGGTACTTTTCCGCGAGGAGGCCCTCAATGTTGACGGATGCAGCACTCAAATCCCTGAAACCAAAAGCCAAAATGTATAAGGTGACCGATCGTGACGGCATGTACGTGCGTGTCGCGCCGTCGGGAGCCATCTCGTTCAGGCTCGACTATAGGCTAGGCGCGCCGGCGACCGCAATCCATGTGCGGGATATACTCAAGCAGATCTTCGGCTTTGCCATTCTGCCCAGCGAAAAGGTCGCCAACCCGGTCGATGACGTCGGTCCGGCCTCGATAGCCACCTTCACGCCCAAGGACCGCGCCCTGTCGCCGACCGAGATCCGCATAATGCTCAAGCAGCTCGAGCATGTCGCGACCATGCCGACGATCCGCCTCGGTATGAAGCTTTACCTGCTCACCATGGTCCGCAAGAGCGAGCTTCAGGATGCGGTTTGGGACGAGGTCGATTTCGACAACTCCGTCTGTACTATCCCGAAGGAGCGCATGAAGCGGTCGAAGCCGATTGGCGAGACGCCCGACGAAGGAGAATGCGCGCGGTGAACTCGGACATCACGATCGCCTTCAACGTGTTTTTCCTCGCCGCAGCAAGCGCCATCCCCGCAATGCTGCCCGCGACGATCATGGCCTCTGCTCTGCATGCGGCTGAAAAGCGCCTTCCTTGGCGAGAGGTCGCGACATGGTGTGCAGTGCTCTACGGCTGGTTCGCCGCCGCATTGTACATCACTAAGCCGGATATCTTCGGTGCGATGCCGGGCTTGGTAAATGCGTTCGGGTTTCCAATCTTGTTCGGCGGCGGCGTCGTGCTGGGTTCGATCTTGATTCTAGCTCATCCAGTTGTTCGCCGCCGAACGATCAAGATGCCGCTGCACTGGCCGGTCGCGTTGCAGACCGCTCGGCTCATCGGCGGCTCCTTTATTCTATGGGCGGTGCTTGGTCATGCCACCTGGGTGTTCGCGCTAGTCGCGGGCCTCGGCGACATTCTGGTCGGTGCAACCGCGCCGGTCGCAGCACGCGCACTGACGAGAGGCAGCAAGTACGGGCGGCGGATCGCGCTCGCACATACGATTTTGGGGATGGTGGATTTCACTGTCGCGATCGGGACGGCGTTTGTCACGCACGCCCGGGTCGATTGGCCCGGCACATTGATCCCGGGCTTCCTCGTGCCAATCGCGACGCTAATCCATATCTGGACCCTTGCGACGCTGTGGCGGACGAGCGGCATTATGACGGACAGGTCGGCGTTGACGAGTATCACGTAGGGCTCCGAATCAGGCTGGAAGGCCGGATGAACCCATGTCTGAAGTTGAAGAACATCCAACTGGCCAGGAATGTCTGTATGTGGGTCATCTGGTCCATTTAGCAGTACCCTCCGACGATCGCGAAGCTGGGCTGTCCGGGGGCTACCGCGCCGAAAAGGGCGCGGTAGCTTATTGTCTCAATCGGTCGCCGACGTCGTGGGACGAGTCTTGCGCTGGCGAACATCCGGCCCGGGCGCGATCTCCGCTTGGCCTGCGAGGTGGTTTTGGCGGCGCTGCTGCAGCCATGCCTCGACCTCCTCAAGATCCCAAACCACGCAGCGCGGTGTGAGATTGAAGCGGTGAGGGAAGTCGCCGCGCTTTTCCATTTCGTAGATCGTGCTGTCGGCGAGTGGCACAATAAGCCGGAGTTCATGCCGCCTGATCGTTCGCGGCAGTCCGGTCGGCATTGTGGCAGGTCCGGCGTATCCCGTAGGGACTTTGTCGCCGTCATCCTGGCACCGCCGTGGCACGGCCGATGCCGCTGGCAGCGCCAGTTACGAACGCGACCTTGTCGGTAAAACGGTGTGAGTTGGACATTGGGCTAGCGGATACCTGCATCCGCGCCCTCGCCAATGACATCTACGAGATGGTTGCTGACCGCCACGTCGATCTCGATGTCGGGGTAGCGCGCGACGAAGGTCGGAAGGACCGGGGCGAGGAGCAGGGTCGCCGCATGCTCAAGCACATTGAGACGGATGCGGCCGGACGGCTCCGCGCGGTACCGATTGAGCGCCTCGACGGCGGAGCCGATTAGTTCGAAAGGCTCCTGGATTTTCGACAGCAACTCTTCCCCGGCGGCGGTAAGTGTCACGCTTCGGTTCGTACGGTTCAGCAAACGAACGCCTAGCCGTGCCTCCAGGCCCTTGAGCGAATGGCTGAGCGCAGATGCACTGACCCCAAGCTCCACGCCCGCACGGCGGAAGCTGCGATGCCTGGCGATGGCAATAAAGTAGCTGAAGTCGGCGAGGTCCGTGCGGCTGATCTGCATTCTGGTAGCCTGCCTGCTGTATCGGTCAATATCAATTCCGTTGAACATGGCTCAATTCAGGAGGCAGGGCGCTTAGACGCGCAGCTTGGGTGCAGGCTGAAAGAAGCGTCGGATAGTCGAGCAACACACTGCCGGCTCCAGGGCGTGCCCGAACCGACGTCGATCGCAACCGGCACACGCGCTTCCCCCAACATCGGCTACGGCACGGAGGCGAAAGCAATCCGACCGCTTCACGGTGCGTTGCGCGCGCGAAACGCCGAACAGCTTCGACAGCGCGTGGAGTAGCGCGGTCTTGCCGGCCGCGTTCGGACCAACGACGGCGGTGATCTCGCAGGCCATCGGCGCCGTGATCGGGTCGGCGCCGAAGCAGCGGAAGCCGGACAGGGTGACGCATTCTAGACGCACAATTTTCTATCGGGTTAGGTTGCGGGCAGGGGATCGGCGCCCTCGCTGAGTATCGCGAGATAGCGGCGACCCGGCCTAGCTTACGCTTCCGCGATCACCTGGTGATGACCGAACCGACGGGTCGCCGCGGCGCATAGGGCATGGGAGGGCCATGGCCGAAGCGCATCACGATATCGGGGCGGCGGCCGGGCAGGCCGATTAGCGTAGCGAGTTCTGGACGCAGGGCCGGGACCTCGACCGGTTGATTGATGAAGGCAAGCTTCAGCCCCATTGCGGTCGCCTGGAGCGCGAAGCGCTGGCAGGCGTGCCCGACCGCGACCCAGTGCTCCGGCGTTCCGCTGGCCCCGACAAACACCGCAAGGCCTGCGGACGAACGGATCTGAGCGGCATAGGCATCATTCTGCACTTTGGCCGAAGACAACCAGTCGAACGCGTATGGCCCCAGCCAGTCGGGCAGCGCGGGGTTTCCACTTGCCACGCTGTACAAGCCATCGCCGCTTTTCAGCGCCTGACGCGGATTGAAGCGCAGCCACGATTTCAGCTCACGAACGAACGCGGCGTTTGCCATCTGTGTGCTGTTGCCCGCCACGACGAGATCACGCAGGCGGTCGATCTGCGGCCGGTCGGTCAGCAGCACCAGGTCGACGCCAGATACTGTCGCCGCCTTGGCGAGCAAGTTCAGTTCCGTCGCGCTGACCGGGCGACCATCATATTCGGCGCGGGTCGATTGCCGCTTGGGGATCGCATCGAACAGTGCGGAAGTGCTGGCTGGTCCCGGACGATGCGCAAAATAGATCAAGCCACCGCCGGTGGCGTCGAACGTCGGCTCGCCGCGATGCCCGCGCGAGGCCGCAGCTAGCGCCAAGTTCTCGGCGGCGCATCCGAGATTGATGAAAAGATGATGGTCGTCGGGATCGACGACCGGAGTGCGGCGTGCAAGATCAGGCCGGATGATGATCTGTCCCGGCGCCACGGCAAACCTCCAAGGCTGCGTGTTGTGGCCATTCGGGGCGAGCGTTGCGTAGCGGATGAGTTCGCGCGCTTCAGGGTTGCTGCCAAGCGCCGCGCGCATCGACCGGGTCGCCTCGGCATAATCGGCTGCCGACCCCATGCGCGTTGCGGCAGCCCATGTTGCGCCGGCGCCTACCGCCAACAGCGCACCGCCACCGATAAGGATTCGCCGTCGGTCCAAATCGACCACTCCCTCGTTCTGCCGAAATTCGACACCGAGGGTGCAACTGCGCAAGACCGGTGCGACCTTGCAGGAAGCTGCCGCGTGGCAACCGTCCAAGACCTGGGTGGCTGAACCGCAACCCTTCCCGCCGCTTAAGGTTCCGTGCCGTGGCGATTCCTACGAGCCAATTGCCGCGGCCAATGATGCGTCTTTTTCGAACAACAGAAACGGGGCTTCGCGACAGTCCAAACAACAGCCACGTTTCTCGCATACGCATATCGCAATTCGATTTGTCATGCGATAATTGGAGCAGAGCTTAGAATGCTACTAGATTACATCGCATGCATCGCCGCCGACGTGCCGTCCGACCATCTGGCGACCCCGACAAGAAGGATCGGCACTGGCGGCAGGGCGGCTGTTCGGCCTTGTGCCCCGGCAAAAAGAACCAATAGTTAGCCTTCATTGAAGATCAGGTAGATCGGATCGTTGGTGGCAGACCGGCCAGCACGGTGGCGGGACCAGCGGGTCCCGTGGGGTGTTTGTCGCCGTCGTCCTGGTACGGTATCATCAGGACGCGAACGCGGTTTGGCTTCTTGCGGATGTCTATCCTCCTGTGGTCGGAGGATTTCTTATGCCGGCCAGACTTTGCCCGCTCGCGCAAGCGACTGATCCCGCCGATGCTCACGATACTTTTCGGCGTGATCTGGACTGGGGCATCAGATCTGGAACGGCGCACAAAGAGCCGATAGCAGTCGATAGATCACTCGCGGAAAACAGACTCAATTTCTTAAGCGATATCAGAAGCGTAGCTTTCTGACGGGTCGCGAGCCGGCAGCATTTGAACTTAAGAATATCTTCGTGAGCAAATTCGATTGGTTGGCGATAACCCGAAAAATCGAGTGGGTGTGACGTCGGGCAAAATTTGGGCAACTGGCCGGCAGCTTTGGGCAGCGTCAGGGCAATAATTCGGCAATTTGCAGGTAGCTTTCGGGTAACACCCCGGCAGGGGATTGGCAGCCGGAGGGCAACTCTCTGGCAACAAATGGCAACTACAGGGCAACCCATCCGCCCTTGTTATCGTTGTTTTCACTGAATAAATTCACGGTCGTCGTGTCGTTCTCGGAGCGCGACGGCCCTGATCGTGCGCCCTCATAGATACATATTGCAATTAATTACCGATTTTGTCAAGTGCTTCGTGGCGAGGCGCGCCACGGACGACGTGACGCGCGAGGGTCTGTCCACGTTCCGATGATCGGCGCGCAGGCACGATCCTCCGGCCCGCGCCTCGTCGGCGCATTCTCGGGAACCGACGAAGCCGCGCGTCGAGGTGGAAACTGTCACACACGACCGCCAACCTGCGGAAATAGGGCGAGGGCAGGGCGATGATCGATCTTCGGCGGCATGATTTCAGCTCCTTGTCCGTCAAGGACCTGCTCGACGCGCGCGAAGCGTTTCACGTTTATCTCGCGCACCTGGATCGCGTGTTCGCCACGGCGATCGGCCGTTACCTCATCCGCGAGGACGACAGGAATTTTCATGACGCCGGCCACCATACGCCGAGCGGCGAATTGGAACCCCGGACACTCACGAACGCGTCCGTCCGCGAATGGTCATGGCCGTGCGTACTGGTGTTCGTGCGCGACTGGCTGGCGCACGCGGACCTCGCGGACGCGCCGGCCAAGGCGGCCGAGATGGTTCCGCCCTATCTGATCCTGCCCGACAACCGTGTCATTCCCACCTGCGTCGTTCAGGTGACGCCTCAGGACGAGGCTCAGGCGGCGCCGAATTCGCCGGTCTTCAAGAGCGACCTGATCGGGGGCGGCTTCCCTGTCCTGGCCGACGTTCAGAACAAGACCCACGTCGGCTCCATCGGCTGTCTCGTCACCGACGGCGACGCCGTCTACGCACTGACCAACCGCCACGTCACGGGGGAACCGGGGCGCGAACTGTTCGCGGGCTTCAAGAATACCGATCGGCGGTTGGGCGTGACGGACTCGCGCCAACTGGCCAAGCGCCCGTTCAGCGAGGCCTACCCCGGCTGGCCGGGGCTCAAGTGCCAGTCCAACCTCGACGCTGGCCTGATCCGCATCGACGATGTCACGGGCTGGTCGGCCCAGGTCTGGGGCATCGGCGAGATCGGCGACATCTGGGACCTCAATGTCGACACCTTCCGGCTAGACGTGATCAATCGGCCCGTGGTCGCCTTCGGCTCCGTCAGCGGCCCGATGCGGGGCCGCATCCTGGGCCTGTTCTATCGCTACAAGACCGTTGGCGGCATGGAGTATGTCACCGATTTCGTCATCGGGCCGCGCGGCCCCGACGCGCCCCTGAACAACTACCCCGGGGACTCTGGAACCCTGTGGTTCGACGATGACGAGGACAGCCCGAAGAACGCCCGCGGAGCGCGCCGTCTTCGGCCGTTCGCGCTCGAATGGGGTGGCCAGGTCCTGCTGGCTCCAGGGGGTCGAATGCCCACCCAGGTGGCTTTCGGCGTCTGCCTGGCCACCATCTGCCGTGAACTGGACGTCGAGATCATCCCCGACTGGAATATCGGTCACACGGAGTATTGGGGTGAATGGGGCCATGTCAAAATCGGCGCCTACGCCACCGCCTTGGTCGACCCGGCCCTACAGCCGCTGCAGGATCTGATGTCGGCCAACGCGGAGAACATCGGCCTGGACGACGTGCTCCTGCAGCGCCTGGCGCCCCATCAACGCGGCGCCTTCGCACCCCTGGCCGACGTGGCGGATCTGGTCTGGCGCAACACCCGACCCAATGACGAGAGCAATCACTTCGCCGACATGGACAAGGCCGGGGCTGACGGCGAGACCCTGCTGGAGAGTTGCGCCGCCGACCCCGGGTTCATCGATCCCGACAAGTGGAACGCCTATTATGAGGGCATCAGCGAGGATCAGAAGCGGGGGGCCCTGCCCTTCAGGGTCTGGCAAATCGCCGAGGCGATGGCGGACTACGCCGCCAACGGCCAGTGGCTCGAATTCGTCTGCGCCGGCGGCATCGTCGCCCACTATGTAGGCGACGCCTGCCAGCCCCTGCACATCTCGCAGTACCATCATGGCCGGGACATGGCGGACCCCAAGCAGACCAAGGTGCACAGCGTCTACGAAACCACCATGGTCGGCCGACACGGGCCTGACCTGATCCAGATGATCCCGACGGCCGCCGGCGTCGCGCCGGTGGCGGAGATCGCGCCCGGTGGCGCGCCCACCGGGCACGACATCGCCGTGGCGGTCGTGGCGCTGATGCAGCGGACGGTGGATCGGCTCGCGCCCCTGACGATTGTCGACGCCTTCGACTCTCACATGGGTTCGGGCCAGGTCGACGCCCTGTGGACGGCGCTAGGACCCCAGACGGCGGCCTGCATGCAGGACGGCGCGCGGACCCTGGCGAGAGTCTGGGAAGCCGCCTACCGCGCGGGGCTGGCCGCCCCGGCGGAGGGTTGGGCCGCGCCGACGGCGACGAGGTTTGCCCAGGCGGACCTGAGCGGCCTTTATCAGCGACAGGACTTTCTCCCTTCCTACACCCTGCAGCAGATCACCACGTCGAATGGCAAGATCGTCCCATGGGCGAGTAGCCAGGCAGCCGCCGCGGCCGGCGCGCCGGCCAGTCCCTAGGCGCGTTGCTCAGGTCTGATCGGCGAGCGACAACAACCCCGCAAAGGAGCGGGGCGCCAGGGTTCCCTCGGCGACCACGCTTTGGGCGAGCGGCACGCCGTCCCGCGCGTCCTACGCCGACGCCAACGGCGAGCCGGATCAAGGATGATCGCCGGAGAACCCGCGGGTCGGCGCATGACCCTAACCGCGTCCGCAAATCCAAGGGCCACCGCCGGCGCCGTCGGCCGGGCAGCGGGTTACGCGCCCGGATGCGCGCTTAAAGCGCCACCGACCGGGTGAGGCCGATCGCCTCGAGAAGGGCGTCGTCGTCCAGGTTGCCTAACTTGCTCGCCGACGGGCGCGAACGGCTCGCGCCCGCCAGGTTCAGATCAGACATGAACCCGCCGCCGAAACTGCTTTGCGTCCTGATCCCGGTCGTCCAGAGGATCGGTCCGATCGTCGTCGCCGCGATTGTCGCGCCCGCCGGCTCACGCCGAGCGACGCAACCACGCCAGCCCGTCTGACAGATATTCGCGTCGCGCGCCGAGCCCGCGCTCCGCCAGGGTCGTGAGCAGGGCGTCCTGCTCCGCTCGCGTCGGCCGCAACCGCAGGAACAGGCGCGGATCGATCAGCAGGTCGGTGAACATGGCCGCGCGGTCCAGGTGAGAGGCCGCCGTCGCATCGTCGGGAAACTCGCTCACGTGGAGCCCGATTCCCAGCACGCGGCCGGCCGGCGCCGTCGAAGGGGTCAAATCCGGCGCCACCGACATCACGCCAGGCTCGATCAGCCCAGCCTGTGTCAGATGGGTGAGTCCGGCGTCGATCGCTCGCGCGCGGCTGGCGTCGGGCTCGTGCGCGACCACCCGGCGGCCCGACGCCGCCAGCAGGAGCGCCAACTCTCCGAGCCCCGCCGACATGACGGCGTGGACGTCATATTCGGGCATGTAGCGATCGATAAGCGAAAAGGCCGCGCGGTCGCGCGAAGTGACCAACGCCCCGCGCCCGAGCCGTGGCGCGTAGTCGGCGTGCAAGCCACTGGCGGTCGCGCCCAGCAGCGCGAGCCGTCGGCGGTGCAGGTCGACGAGTTCGGCGTCGATCCGCTCGACAAGCCCGCTCGCGAGCGTCGGCGCGGGCGCCGCGGCGGGCGCAAAGTCGCCCTCGATCCTGCGCAACATCGCGCGGCCCACCGTCGGGTAGAAGTCGGGATTGTATTCATAGATGTTCGCCCCGCCGTCGGCGAAGACCAAGGCCGCACCGTGCGACTTCACCAACTCGGAGGGATCGAAGAACGTGGCGCCTGATCGCTCGCACGCCACCTGCAAGTCCGCGTTGAGCGCCCGCCGAGACTCCATGACCGCGCCGGCGGCCCCCGGCGACGTCAGCGCGCCCACCGCCACCCACCGGCCCGGCGCTATCGCCATCATCTCCGACAGGGCGCATTCGATCGCCGTCGCGTCGGTCCGGACAAGGCGAATGCCACGCAGCAGGCGCTCGAACAGCGGCATGTCCGCCTCACCGGTCTTGCGCAGTTTGTCGAGCGCGGCGTCGACGATCGTCTGCTCGACCTCCCCGGCGGCGGCGAGCCGCCGGTACCAGGCCAGCAGCACGCCGCGATGCGGCCGGACCAACTCGCGGTCGACGAAATGCTGCTGCAGAAGAAAACCCTCGAATGAAAACTGTCTGCCGACGCACACCTCCAGAAAGAACGCATCGACCCCGCCGGCCAGGGCGCGCCGAACGCGCTCGCTCGACGGCGCGGTGTCGGCGCCGTGGACGTAGCGGTTGAACGCGGGGGGTATCGTCCGCCGTCCCAGGATGATCTCCAACGCCTGGCGCGCTTCGCCGACGCTGTGAGTGAAACCGGGGCGCGCGCCGCAGATCCTGAGTTCGCCCAGATCCCGGAGCGTCGAGAACGGATTGTGCATCCGGCAACTGCCGATCGCCGCCACCCGGACCCCACCGTTTCGGCTCTTGGAAGGCAGTTCGCACACATACATCTGGGCGCCACACCCCTCCAGCGTCCGCATTCCCGGTGAAAGCGACGATCCCAGTCTTTTTAGCGGGTTTTTGCTTTGACCACATCGCGCCGCGTAGCGACGTGGCGATCCGCGAAGCCGCAGTTCACGGCGCCACCAGGACCTGGAGTGGCCGACGCGACCCGTGACCGCAGGGCGACCCGTCCGACGCGGGCAGGCGAGTTTTCCGGGGCCGCTCCTTTGCTCAGGGCCCGTCCACTGCGCCTAGTTCGCGCGCGGGCGCAGCTTGCGCGCGGCATTTTCAAACGCTTCGAGCGTCACCAGGCGCGGTTGCACTTTGGTCGCGGGCGCCATGCGCGCGCCGCCTTGGGGCCTTGCGAGGGCCAAGTTTCCAAGGCCGGCAAGGTCCATCCAGAACGCCGTCTTGTGGTAGGTTTGGAACTTCGTGGACATGTACGGACCCGCGGGGACGAACTCGTTCACGTCTCCCACGAACGGAACGAACGGCAGCCACAAGGGGGTGTTCCAATTGTTGGGCGAGCCGGTTCCGGAGAACTGCGTCCAGTAGTCGATCATCGTCGCGGACAGCCGTTTTTCCGCAGGCTTGAGCGGCAACAGCGTGCGGTTGAAGCTGTCGCCGAGAAACGGCAGCTCAAACTCGTGGGCCGCTCCGTAAGGAAAGGACGCCGGTGGCAGGAAATCGTCCGGACAATGTTCGTCGGCGAACTCGTAGGCATACACCGGCGTCCCCAAGGCAAACAGATCGTCGCTCACCACCGCCGTCGTGGCGAAAGCGGCGTCGGTCGCCAGAGCCGAGATCGCAAGGTCGGGGCTGGCGTAGTTCGACAGCGGATACTTCGCGAGGACCTTGTTCGCGTATTGGCCTAGACCAACTCCGTCGAGCGTCGCCTGCACGAAGAAAGGGTACTCGTCGGCCGTCAGAGGGCCGCCGGCGAGGTCGAAGAGTTCGGCCGTGAATAGACGGAATTCGTCATGATTGGTCCCCTGCAGAATTGGCACGTGCGCGTACTGTTGGGCGAGCACAGCATCCAGCGGAGCCTGCGGCAGGATTTCTCCATCGACGGTCAATCCGCCGGCGATCGCCGTAACGCCGCCCGGCGACGGCTCGGCCAGGATCTTTTTGACCGGAAGCGCGCGCAGGCAGGCGGTGTCGGACGGAGCGCACCCCAAGTCCGTAGCGAACGTCTTGCCGTTCGCGAGCGCCGTCTTGAGCGTCTGAACCGTGAGGAAGATGTAGGAGCCGCTTTCGATCAGCGCGTTCTGAAACAGGCCGGCCGATCCTGGAGAGACAAGGTGCGTCACCACGCTCGCGCCGCCGGCGGACTGGCCGAGTATGGTGGTGTTCTTCGGATCTCCGCCGAAGGCGGAAATATTGGTCTGGACCCACTGCAGCGCCGCGCGCTGGTCCATGACGCCGTAGTTCACCTGGGGATGCGGCTCCTCGCTCAGTCCGCTCGTGGCGAGAAAGCCGAGGAAGCCCAGCCGGTAGTTGAGCGTCACTACGATCCTGCCGTGGGCGACCCATTTGTCCGGATCGTAATCGTCGCTCTCTCCGACGTTGAAGCCGCCGCCATGAAACCAGACCATGACGGGGAGATTCGCGTTGGGGGCGGTGTTCTTGGGAACGAAGACGTTGAGGTAGAGGCAGTCCTCGGTCGTGCTGGCGATCCCCGAATAGCTCGCGTTTTGCGGACAGTGGTTCGCAAACTGGGTTGCGTCCAGGGTCCCCAACCACGGTGTCGGCGTTTGAGGCGGTTCCCAGCGAAGCGGCCCGACGGGCGGCGCGGCATAGGGAATGCCGCGGTACGCGTCCATCTTGCCGATTCCGAGGCCCGCGATCGTGCCCGCGGGGGTGACGACAATCGGCTGAGAGCGAGGCGTCGCGTGAGCGACGATCGCCGCCGGCGTGTCCGCGTTGGCGGGCGGCGCCGCAGCGGCGAAGGCAAGTGGGGCGCCCGTGATCAACAGACGCGCGAGCAGCGAGAAACGCTTCGCAATCATTATCCTGGGCCCCCTGAATTTTATCGGCGATCGATCCAGTCTGATGCTTCCATCGTCATGTGGCAAGCGTCCCCATGGCGCCGACCATGTCCCTCATCCCGAGACTCCGCCAGGCCCTGCGCCAAAGCCTGCGGCTCGACGAGCAGGCCCTGGCGCTCATAGCGGCTGCGGCTGCGGCTGAAGCGGACGACGACGGCCGATCTCGAACTCCTGGCCTTGGTCCGCCGGGTCAGCGCCGCATCGCCGGCCGGGAGAAACACCAGATCGCCCAGACCGACGCAGGGCAGGCAGGCCGGTCCGGGATTTTCCATGATCAGCAACGCGCCGTCGCCGCCCCCGCCGCAGCGGTGGCAGGTCCAATCGGTCTTCAACGGTCGCATCACCACCAGCTCCGGCGGCCGGCTCGCCTTTTCGGCCAAACGTTCGCGCTTGTTGTCGCTAAGGGCGCCCGACACCCAGTGGGTGCGGTAGAGGGCCTCGATCGCCTCGTCGCCGCTCTCGCTGAAGCGCAGGGCCGGGCGTTGCGGCGTGCGCGCGACGTAGGCGGTTTCGCTCGGGGTCAGATTGTGCGCGGTCGTCCAGGCGCGGAAAAGCGTCATGGCCTCGGAGACGCGAGAGGGATTGGTCTGGACGAGACTTTCGAGGTCGTCGACCTGGCCCCGGCGCCAGCGTTCCACCCCGCCGGGATCGAGCCATCCGATGCCCACGAGCACGTCGATGGCGGTGGCGTACCCCCGCGCGGTCAGCGCCGCGTCGGCGGCCCTGGCGACGCGCACGTTGAGCGCGTCTCGATTTTTCCGGCCCATCGTTTCGCAACCAAGCCTGATCAAGACTTCTAAGATATTACCGGCATGCGCGGGAGGGAAGTGTCCAGCGCTGTCGGAGGCCGGAATGCCGACTCAGGTCGTCGGGGTGACCCGGTTGCGGAATGCGTCGAATTCCCTGGTGTCGAAGAAGGCCACCGCGCTGATCACCTTCGCGTCCTTCATGCGCAGGTACCAGGTGTAGGTGTCGCGATAGGGCATGCCGTCCTTGCCGGTCGCGGCGGCGTCGAAGAAGGCGATCACCATGTCGCCGTCCGCATAGAGACCCCGGACGGTCGGGACCAGCGGCGTCTCCAGTCGGGCGTTGAACGGACCGATGACCTCGTCGAGGAAGGCCTGGCGGTTGGGGTAGGTTTTCGACAGAGGCGACGAGCCGACGATCGTCCAATCGGCCTCATCCGCCAGCAAGTCGAATGGGCTGCCTGTGCCGGCGCGCCAACGCTCGAAGCTTGCCGCTACAAGCGCCCGGTTGCTTTCCGTGGTCTCGGATTGGGGCGAGAGCGTCAACCGAGCGCCGCGTTTGGTTCGAACGCGGCGCCGGCCGCCTTGCCGGCCGCGTAGGCTTCGCCGTGGACGTAGCGGCGCGACGAGACCTTGCGGGTGGTGAAGTTCAGGCCAAGCCTGGCGATCTCCTCGTCCAACACCGAATGCTTGACCGCGACCAGATCGAGCCCGGTGCGCCTGGCGCCGGCGCTTTGGCGACCGGCCTTCAGCGAGGAGAGCTTGGCGACGACACCGCTTGCCAGGCCGGTCTGGAATGAATTGAGGGCCACGCGGCGATCGCCGCCGCGCAGCGCCAGATAGATCTCGCCTCGCCGGAAGGCGGCGCTCTCATGATCGAACGTGACCTCGATGAGATCGTGCAGGAAGCGCGCCGCCTCGACATCGGCCTTCATGCCAAAGAACACATAGCGAAGGGCCCCGTTGTCGCCCTCTTCCGACCAGACCCGGCAATCGCAGAAGGTGGCGATTGCCGGTACGCAGCTGTCGACCGGCGCGCGGCGCCTGCGGCCCGTGGAGACGCTCACACCCTCGCAATCGGATCTGCGGACCGAGATCTCGTCCAGAGTGAGGTCATGGCGGTCAAGCATCTCCGACACCTTGGCGGCGGCCGCCATGGCTTCCGCCTCGGTGCAGCCACGGTCGACCGTCTTGGCTCGCAGGGCCTGAATGCGCTGGATGACCCGATCGAGATCGGCGGACGCCGCCGATCCTGTCGCGCCCGATGATCCCGCCGAACTCGAAAACGCGAAACGCGCTTTCAATCGATCGAACAGGTCGCGCGCGCCGACTTCCATGGAGCCGCGCGCGATATGGCCGGCGATCTCGGCGGCGGCGCGATCGAGCGCGCCGACGGCGTCGCCCACGCCCGCCCGGGCGCGCTGGGCGATGGTTTCCATCTGCACTGCGGCCATTTGCTCGAAGACCGCGTCCAGCCCCTTGGGCGCCGCAGGGCCGGACTGCGCGAAACACCCGCAAGCGTCGACGAGGTTTTCCACGGACGCCAGGCGGCGGGCGTCGTCGATCAAATCCGCGTCCGCCTCGACGCTCGCGATCCAGCGCATGGCGAGCCGTTCGACCGGTCGCAGCTGTTCCTCAGCCTCCGCCAGAACATCCAGGATCGCATCCAGATCCGCCTCGACGGTCGATTGTGGCAGCGGCCAGAAACCGCGCCGGGCCACTTGGCGATAGAGGTTGGCGGCGCAGCGATGGCCACCGCCCAGTCCGCGACCGGGGCGGACGAAGGCCATGGCCGCGGCCAGCATCTCCTCGTCGATCGCGAACAACGGCGAGATCAGCGCATGACGTCCGCTCGCCAGCGGGCACAGCCGCATGGCGGTGATCTCTCCGGCGGCGTCGGGGCACAGGCGCGAGTCCAACACCAGCAGACTTTCGCTGGTGACCAGATCCTTCAGGCGAACCAGATCCGGCCCCTCCCGGCCGATGATCCGCACCAGACGAAATTGCGCGGCGCCCAGGGCCGCGAGGGCCTGGCGTTCATCCGGCGTTTCCGGCCGGCTGGCGTTCACATGGCGATCGACCATGGTGCGGCCGCTCATCGAGGGCGTGAAGAGTTCGAGATCGGCCGCCATCGCCATCAGGCACGTCGCCTCGCTGTCGTCTTGCGGCGCTCCGGCATGGCCGGTCAGCCACCGCCGCAGGGTCTTCTGGATCGCGCCCCCGGGCAGGAGGCGCGAGATCATGGCGTCGACGTGCGCCCCGATGATTTCGACAATTTCGAAGTCGGTCTCGATATCGTCCGTGGTTCCGTCCAGGGGCATGACGAGCGGGCTCCTCGTTCGCGGTGCACGATTCCAGTTCCAGATTTTGAGCATGATTCCCAGGCTAGCGGCATGAATTTAGTGTGCCGGCGCCCAGCACGGCATGACGGCGACCGGCCCTCGAAAAAAAGAGGCCGCCCGGGCGACGCTGGCGCGCGCGTACTCGCGCCTGTAGGTTCGCCGCCCATGTCGAGGACGATCATCCTCTATGGTGTGGCCCTGGCCGGCGGCGCCCTGGCGCTCGAATGGCTGCACGGCGCTCTGTGGGCGGGCGGCTGGACGGGCGAGGCCACGATCGCGCTGATCGCCGTCGCCTTCCTCGGGCTGGGTGTGTGGCTGGGCGTACGGCTATTCCGACGCCCGTCGCCCGAAGGCGGGTTCGAGCCGAACCTCCGCGCCCAGGCGTCGCTGGGCATCACCGAACGCGAATTCGAGGTCCTGCGCCTGATCGCCTCGGGCCAATCGAACAAGCAGATCGCCGGACGGCTCAACGTCTCGCCGAACACCGTCAAGACCCATGTGTCGAAGGTGTACGAGAAACTGCGGGCGGCGCGGCGGACGGAGGCGGTCCTGCGGGCGCGGGAGCTGGGCCTGATCCCCTGATTTTGGGTCGTTTTGGCCAAATCACCCTTTCGGGCGATTGCCGGAGGCGGGCGAAGGCCGTTTGCATCGCGCCTCTCGTTCAACCCAGGAGGGCCAACCCATGATCCGCAGCATCCTTATCTTCGGCGCCGCCGCCGGCGTTATCGTCGTCCTGCCGATGTTTCTCATTCCGGCCAACGCCGGCTGGGACACGCTCTACACAGGCTATCTGATCATGATCCTGGCGCTCAGCCTGATCTTCGTGGGCGTCAAACGCTATCGTGATCGGGTGCTGGGCGGCGTGATCAGGTTCATTCCGGCCTTGCTGATCGGCCTCGGCATCAGCGTGGTGGCCGGCGTCCTCTATGTCATCGGCTGGGAGGTTTCCCTGCACACGACCCATTTCGCCTTTGTCAACGACTACAGCCGCGCGATGATCGAGGCCGCGCGCGCCAAGGGCGCCTCGGCGGCGAAGCTGGCCCAGGTCTCCGCGGACATGACGGCGTTCAAGGCGCAATACGCCAATCCGCTCTATCGCCTGCCGATGACGTTCATGGAGATCTTCCCTGTCGGCGTGCTGATCTCGCTGATCGCCGCCGGGCTGTTGCGCAACAGCCGCTTCCTGCCCGCGCGCGCCATTCTCGCCTGACGCCGGTTGGCGCGCGCGAGTTTGCTGGGTAGGGAGGCGCCATGCAGGACAGGCGCCCATGACACCCGACGAGTTCCGCCTGGCCGGTCATGCGCTCGTGGAGTGGATCGCCGCCTACCGCGAGCGCCTGGCGCAGGGCGATCTGCCCGTGCAGGCGCAGGTGAGGCCGGGCGAGCTCATCGCCGCCCTGCCATCCGCGGCCCCTGAGCAGCCCGAACCGTTCGACGATATTCTGCGCGATCTCGACGCCCTGATCGCTCCGGGGCTGACCCATTGGCAGCATCCGCGGTTCTTCGGCTTCTTTCCCTCGGTCGCGCCCCTGTCGTCCGTGCTGGGCGACATGCTCAGCACCGGGCTTGGCCAGATCGGCCTGTCGTGGCAGGCCAGTCCCGCGCTGACCGAACTCGAACAGGTGGCCACCGACTGGCTGCGCGATCTGCTCGGCCTGCCGGCGACGTTCAGTGGCGTGATCCAGGACGCCGCCTCGGCCGCGACCTTCATCGCCCTGGTCTGCGCGCGCGAGCGCGCGACCCGCTTCGGCTCGTCGCGGGGCGGCCTGCAGGGGGAGGCGGCGCCGCTGGTCGTCTATGCCTCCAGCCAGGCGCACAGTTCGGTGGCCAAGGCGGCGCTGCTGGCCGGCTTCGGGCGCTTGAATGTGCGCGAGGTTCCGGTCGACGCAATCTTCGCCATGCGACCGGATGCCCTGGCGGCGATGATCGCCGAGGATCGCGCGGCCGGTCGGTGTCCCTGCGCCGTGGTCGCCACCCTGGGTTCCACCGCGACCACGGCCATCGATCCGCTGGCGGCGATCGCGGCGATCGCGCGAGCCGACGGCCTGTGGCTGCATGTCGACGCCGCCATGGCCGGCACGGCGCTGATACTGCCGGAATTCCGCCACTACGGAAGCGGCCTCGAGGCGGCCGACTCCATCGTCATAAACCCCCACAAATGGATGGGGATCGCCTTCGACTGCTCGCTGTATCTGGTCCGTGATCCCGAGCACCTGGTGCGGGTGATGTCGACCAATCCCAGCTATCTACAGTCGGCCGCCGACGCCGAGGTGCGGACCTATCGCGACTGGGGCGTTGCTCTGGGCAGGCGCTTTCGCGCGCTGAAGATTTGGATCACCCTGCGCGAGCAAGGCGCCGAGGCGATCCGGGCCCGCCTGCGCCGCGATCTGGAGAACGCCCAATGGCTGGCCGCCGAGGTCGACGCCGCGCCGAACTGGCGCCGGCTCGCGCCAGTTCCGCTGCAGACCGTCTGCGTCCGGCACGCGCCGCCGGGAATGCGGGGCGAGGCGCTCGACGCCCACACCCGGCGATGGGTGCAGGCGATCAACGCCTCCGGCGCCGCCTGCCTGACTCCCGCCACGATCGACGGCCGCTGGATGGTTCGCGTGTCGATCGGCGCGGAGCTCACCCAGGCCGAACACGTCGCGGCGCTGTGGCGAACCATGCAAGAGGCGGCGGCTGCGAGTGCGGCCGTCTAGGTCGCGGATCGCGCGACGCCTCAGGGCGCGGTCGCGAACACGGGCGTTCCCGTCTCCAACAGCGATTTCAGGTTCGAGAGTATGCGTGGCCAGCCGCCCGACACCGCTTCGATGACCTTCGACTGGGGCCGGTCCATGGTGTGGGTGATCGTCAGCTTGACCGTACCGTCCACCGGCTCCAGCTCCATGACGCAGCGGGCGTAGCCCTCGTCCTTGAGCTCGGGTCGAAATTCGTTGCGCCATTTGATCACCAGGCGCCGGGGCGGATCGCTCTCGAGGATTTCCCCGGTATCGGCGGCGCGTCCATCGGTGAACACCAGGCGCCAGGGCGAGCCGGGCGTCCAATCGGACTCCTGATGCATGCCGAACCAGTATTGGCGGTTGAATGCCTCGGACGTCAGCGCCGTCCAGAGCGCATCGGGCGTGGTGCGGATGAAGGTGACATAGACATAGCGGGATTGGTCGGCGTCATTCATGGTCTTTCCTTTCCAGTGTGGACTTCAGGGCGGAGAGCGCGCTCAGGCGCGCGCGGTCGAACTTGCCGATCCAGCGTTCGGCAATATCGTTGATCGGCACGGGATTGATGAAGTGATGCTTTTCGCGGCCGACTTTCCGGGTCGAAACGAGGTTGGCCTCCTCGAGGATGACCAGGTGCTTGGTCACCGCCTGGCGGGTCATGTCGATGCCTGCGCAGAGCTCGCTCAAGGTCTGTCCGTTTCTCGCATGCAGGGAATCGAGCAGCTGTCGGCGGCTGGAGTCCGCCAGGGCTCGAAACACGGCGTCGTCGCTCATGACTCATAATAGGCAACCAATCGGTTGTATGTCAACGGCTGTTTGGGACCCCCGATACTATTGACACATACCAACTAGTCGGTATGTTTGCCCCATGGCCATGACTTCACAGCCGAGAGCGGAAAGCGCGCGCAGCAAGCTGCTGCAGGCCGCGGTGGCGGTGATCCGAACAAAAGGTTACAGCGCGACATCCGTCGACGAACTCTGCGCCGCCGCGGGCGTGACCAAGGGCGCCTTCTTCCACCACTTCGCGAGCAAGGAGGCGTTGGCGGTCGCCGCCGCCGAGCATTGGTCGCAGACCACTGCCGAGCTGTTCGCCGGCGCGCCCTACCATCGCCATGCCGATCCGCTGGATCGCGTCCTGGGTTACATCGATTTCAGAGCCCAGCTGTTGGGCGGGCCCGTGGAGGCCTTCACCTGTCTCGTCGGCACCATGGTGCAGGAGGCGTTCAGCGTCAGCCCGGCGATCCGCGAGGCCTGCGAGGCCAGTATCTTCGGTCATGCCCGCACGCTCGAAGCCGACATCGCGCAGGCGATGGAACGGTATGGCGTAAGAGGCACGACCGCCCGATCGCTGGCCCTCCACACCCAGGCCGTCCTGCAGGGAGCGTTCATTCTTGCGAAGGCGGACGGCGGACCGGCGGTCGCCGCCGACAGCGTCGCCCACCTAAAATGCTACTTCGATCTGCTGTTCAACGAATTTGGCGCAAACAAACACGAAAGGAACGCAAGCCATGCCCCCTAAGCCCAGCCGATTTATCTGGTACGAGCTGATGACGACCGACATCGCGGCGGCGGCCCAGTTCTATGGCGACGTCGTCGGATGGTCGATGAGTTCGCCCGGAGCGCCGGGGAGGGACTATCGGCAATGGTCGATCGCGGGTGAGACGATCGGCGGCGCCATGACGATCCCGGCGGACGCGACCGAGCATGGCATGCGGCCAGTGTGGCTGGGCTATCTGAACGTCGCCGATGTCGACGCTTCCGTGGCCCAGATCGTTTCCGCCGGCGGCGCTTCACACATGCCGGCCTGGGATGTGCCCGGGGTGGGGCGCATGGGCATGGTGTCCGATCCGCAGGGCGCGAGCTTCTATGTCATGGCGCCGATCGGCGAGGGCGTCAGCCCATCGTTCGCGCCAAGGCGGCGGGGCCATGGCGGCTGGAACGAGCTGCATACGAGCGACTGGCGTGCGGCTCTGGAATTCTATGCCGAACACTTCGGCTGGGCAAAGTCCGACGCTGTCGATATGGGGCCGATGGGAACCTACCAGCTGTTCAACGCCGGTGGTGACGCCATGGGCGGAATGATGAACAGCCCGGCGTCGGCTCGGCCGATGTGGCTCTTCTACTTCAACGTCGACGATATCCAGGCGGCCAAGGGGCGAGTCGAGTCTGCGGGCGGCGTGGTTCTCAACGGCCCGCACGAAGTTCCCGGAGGCGACTGGGTCGTGCGGGCCCAGGATCCCCAGGGCGCCATGTTCGCGCTCTTCGCCGCGAAGGGAACGTGAGGTCCGCCATGACCCTGTCAAAGATCGCTCCGTGCCTTTGGTTTGACGGCCAGGCGGAGGAGGCCGCCGACCTCTACGTCTCACTGTTCCCTCATTCCGTCATCGGCAGCGTGTCGCGTTACGGCGCGAACGCGCCCTTCCCGGCGGGGACGGCGCTGTTGGTCGAGTTCACCCTCGCCGGACAGCGCTTCCAGGCGCTCAACGGCGGCCCGCTTTACACATTGACCGAGGCGATATCCCTTTCGATCTCGTGCAAGGACGCCGCCGAGGTCGACCACTACTGGAACGGCCTGATCGCGGATGGCGGGCAGGAAAGCCGCTGCGGCTGGCTGAAGGACCGCTTCGGCGTGTCCTGGCAGGTCGTGCCCGATGGCCTCGGCGCGCTGCTCTCCGACGCCGATTCCGGCCGGGCCAGCCGCGCCATGCAAGCCATGATGACCATGAGAAAGCTCGACCTGGCCGCCATGCGCGCAGCCGCCGACGGAGAACCCGCATGACCCAAGCCCAATTCGAGCTCGCCGTCGAACGCTACGTCGACGCCCCGCCGGAGGTCGTTTTCAAGGTCTGGACCGAACGGCTGGAGGAATGGTGGGCGCCCAAGCCGTGGAGAACGAAGATCATCGAACAGGATCTGCGGCCAGGCGGCCGCTCCGCGATGGTCATGAGCGGGCCCGACGGGGACGCTTCGCCGATGGAGGGGGTCTTCCTGGAAGTCGTGGCGAACAAAAGCATCGTGGTCACCAACGCCTTCACCGCCGGCTGGATTCCGCAGGCGCCGTTCATGGTCGCGCTCTTCAGTTTTGCTTCGGAAGGGCAGGGCACGCGTTATCGCGCCGGCGCCCGCCATTGGAACGAAGCCGATCAGAAGCAGCACGAGGCGATGGGGTTCATTGACGGCTGGACGATCGTCGCCGCCCAACTCGCCGCCCTCGCGGAAGCGGAGCGCGGGATCATCTGATAAAAAAGGGGGCCGCGTCCTCGACGCGGCCCCCCGATGGCGCACCATCGATCCGCCTGTATCAGGCGGATCGGCGCATTATTTGATCGTGACGCTGACCGGTGTCGAGGCGATGCCGTTGGCGACCGCGTATAGGCTGCTCGGCCCTTTTTCGACGCCCTTCGGCAGGGTGAACTGCGCTGAATTGTCCTTGCTCATCGGCTTGATCGACATGCTGGCGAAGTTGAAGCTGCGCGCATAGGCGACGTCGCCGGTGGCGGTGTTGACGATCTTCACGATCGGATAGTTCGTCGCGGCCTGGTCGTCATCGCCATAGTACGCGCCCTGGGACACGCCGTTCAGCTGTACGCCGGTCAGCGTATAGGATTTGCCTGCTTTCAGATTGGCGGGAACCTTCTTGATGATCGGCGCCCAGGCCGCGACCGGCGGCCCGGCCGGCGTGTAGACCTCAGCGTCCGCGGTGAAGTCGGTCGAGAGGATCTGGCCGTTCGGCAGCACCAAAAAGTTGTAGTAGTAGGCGCCGGAGTTGGCGTTGTGCGCGACCGTGTCGGCGACCTGGGTGATCTTGTTGTTCGCGCCGAACTCGAAGAAGTGGGTCGGAAAACCGCCAAATCCGGAACTGGCGGCAAACAGGATGGCGCCGTCAGGTTCGAGCGCGGCGGTCGAATCAGGCAGCGAGCAGCTTATCGTCCCATTCGATCCACAGACCGCCGGTATGTC
Organism: Caulobacterales bacterium; assembly: GCA_038206535.1. Taxonomy (GTDB): domain Bacteria; phylum Pseudomonadota; class Alphaproteobacteria; order Caulobacterales; family Caulobacteraceae; genus Acaudatibacter. Next base: position 49,309 of record JBBRAV010000006.1, on the reverse strand, counting down.
GGGTCCCGCGGTCCAATTGACCTTCTTCACGTTGTAGATGGCGGTGGGGTCGGTGGTGGGCGCCTGGCAACCGGTATTCCCGCCGAAGGCGACGACCGTACCGTCACCGCGTGTCACGGCCGGCCCGATCTCGAAGCTGCCGCAAACATAGGGATCGGGAAGCGAAACGGGGGTATTGCCCGCGGCGCTCCATGTCCCCGTCGTGGGCGAGTACTGCTCGGCGTTTGTTGCGTTGCCGCCGGACTTGTAGTTCGTCCAGATGTCCAGGGTCAGGACGTTGCCGTTCGGCAGCAGTTCGTAGCCTTGCTCATCCTGATAATTGCCGCCCGCGTTGGGCGCGCCGGTCGGGGTCCAGGTCAGGTTCGCGGGGTTGAGGATCGCGTTGGCGGCGGGGCTTGCGCAGCACGAGGCGAGCATGAAGGCCCCGCTGGGCAGGATCACACCCTGAGCGTCGCCGATCTCGCTCCAGCCGCTCGGGGCCGTCACGGGCGCCCACGAATCCGCCACAGGATCATAGATCGCACCGAGGTTGGTCCACACCGCCTGGCCGTTGTTGTACTCGCCGCCCATGACGATCACGCGGCCATCGGGGAGGACGGCCGAAGCGTCATACTGCGGCGCGTATTGCGTTCCGTTGATCACCGGCATGGAAGCGAGCGCCGACCATTTGCCGTGGACATAGTCGCCCTTGGCGTCGGGGCTCAGCTTGTACCAGGATTTCGTTCCGCAAGAGTGCATCATCACCGTGCCGTCGGTCAGAAGCAGCGGATTGCAGAGGCCCTTGGCCGGCGCAGCCGTGACCACCTGCCAGGGGCTCGCACCCTGCTTGCCAGGCGCCCGGAAAGGCGCCGACGCGTCCGACGATTGACGCGGCAACCTTGAAACAAAGGTCGCCCACGCAGCGGGATGGCTCTTGAAATATTGAGCTTGCGAGAACGAAAGCGGCGGCGGGATCACGTTTGGGGGCAATGCGCCCAGTTCGGCGGCGTGTCCGCCGGCAGCCGCGCCAAGGGCAAGGCCGAACGTCATGGCGGCGGTCGTGCGCAAGGCCGTGGTGGTGCGCAGGCTCCAGGCCGAGCTCGCGCGATTACAGCTATTCTTCGACATTTTTTGTTCCCATTTGTGGCGATGCACGCCACCTCTGTTCCTATGACTGCGGTTCCAGCGCAAGACCCTTGTTGGCCTGGAACGCGTGGGCGTCCTTCTTATTCGCCACATTCACCGAGGGGCCGAGCCGGCCCCGCCCGGAGGCAGGACGCGGATGATCGCCATCATGCCCCCATCCTCGTGTTCGAGGATGTGGCAGTGATAGACGAAATCGCCGATGACGTGCCCACGAAAATCCATCAGGAGAGTCACACTGGGGTAGGGTCCAGTCCCGGTCCAGTAGGGGACCTGAACGGTGTCGCGAAATTGCTGCTCGCGGGGGGGAAGGACAACCCCGTCGCCCTTGAGCACCTTGAAGTGGATCTGGTGCATGTGAAATTCATGGACCTCGGCGCTGCGGTTTTCGATTGTCCACTCCTCGACCGCCCCTTGGGTCGTGACGATCGCCGGCGGATTGTCGGAGCTGAACAGGGTCGGTTCGGCGCCGTCGACCGTGATGTAGAAGTTCATCCGGTCCTCGACCCTGTTCTTGCTGGGGATGCGAGACTCTTCCGAAAAGTACAGCTTACGGCGCGCGGTGACCTGGTTATCGTCGAGGTGCGCGAACAAGGGCGGGGGCGGCGAGGCGCCGGTCGGCGCCGGCATCGCGCGGGGAGAGGTTCCGTCCTTCGTGTCCTTGGCGAGGACGAGAACGGCGAGCCTGCGGGCAGGATCGTTGTCTCCGTCCGGACCGGTGTCGAGCCGCCTCGTCTCGAGCTCGGCGTTCTTGAAGCCGCTCGTCGGCGTGGTGACGATGAACTCGGCGCGCCCGGCGGTGGGCAGCAGTATGTGCTTCATCCAAACCGGCTTGCCTTGGCCGGTTCCGTCCTGCGAGCCCGTGGGCACCCCGTCGAGCGCGACGACCTCGAGCGGCTGTTCGATACCGTCGTACTTGATGACGAGGTCGAGGACCGAGTCGGCCGAAGAATTTGCCACGCGCCAGAACTCGCGGCGCCCGGGCTTGACCTCCAGCACGGCGGGAACCTCGTCCGGATAGGAAATCGGGACATAGTTCAACGACAGGTCCCACGACGGAATCTTGCCGCCTGGCGTCGGATTGCCCGCCACCGTCTGGTCGCGAACCACGAGCACGCGCTCCGGCAACCCGGCGACGTCCGGCTGATACTTCTCGATGCCGTCGACGATAATGGCCCCGCTGCCGCCGCCCAAAACCGCGCTATCCGACTGTCCGTGCACGTGAGGGTGATACCAATACAAACCCGGCGGCTCGTTGTTGGGGAAGGCGATCCGGTATTGGAATGTCTTATTGTTATTGACGAGGGTATGGATCACTTCGTCGGAATGGCATGTCGGTCTGGTATTGGTTCCGTGGAAATGAATGTTGACCGACGTCGAGTTCTGGCTCGTGGCGCCGCATGCGTTCGAGGTCATCGTCATGGTCATCATGCGCAAAGGCGGCCGTAGTCGACCGACCTCGTTGGTAAGGTTGATGTTGAGGGTGTCGCCCGGCTTCACGTGAAGAGTCGGCGCCTCCACGCCGTCCGACGTCACGAAACAATACAGGCTGCGGCCCGCGGCGTCCGTCGAGGTGGAATACACCATGTCGACATTGAGCACGCCGTTCTGGCTGTAAAGTCTGGGGGATGGCGTCGCCACCGAGCCCGGGGCGGGCCGCAGACACTCCGGCCCCTTGCCTGCCCAGACGGAGGAAGCCGACAGCGCGAACGCCACCGCGAACGTCGTTCCCAGCCACACTCCCAAACGACGCATCATCACATTCCGATCCGCTCATGCCGCCCGCTTGACCGGGTCGCCCTCGTGAAGGCGCCCTAATCAAATTCGAACTGATACTCAATAGCAAGTTGGTGAGCCGGGGTGGTCGGCTCCCAGCCGGCTCATGTCGCATTGGGGGAGAAACCTCTGTTTAATTAGCAACTTTAGCCGAGTGACCTCGTTTTGGCAGCCTATGGCAGTGGCAGGCGGGTCAGGTTTGGCTGCGCATAGGTAGTTTTCCTTGAAGCTTGGATTAACGTATGGCGGTGGCATTCACCAAAGATGAGGATTACGAGGCCCAGGCGGCGGATCTCCCCGATAGGCCCATGTCGTCGCGGCTCAATCTTGTCACGGGTTCGGGCCTCGAGGCGATCGAACAGGCTCTGTCGCAGGCGCGCGCCGCATACGCGGCGGCGCGGGCCGATGGAGCGATCAACTCCGATCGTACTGCGATGGCCCGGGCGACACGTGATCTGCGATACTGGTCGGCGCGTCGCGCGAGCGCGCAATTGACCGAACCTTCTCACATGCCCGGGAAAGTGCAGTTTGGTCGCACGGCGCTCATCGTCCGCGAAGGCAAGCGCGAACAGGCGTTTCGCATCGTCGGCGAGGATGAGGCGGATCCGACCGCCGGAAGAATCTCCTATGTATCTCCGCTCGCCGCCGCCTTGCTCGGAAAGTCCGAGGGTGATGTCGTCATCGTGTCTGGCGCTGAGGTGGAGATTCTCCGGGTGGATTGAAGGCCAGCTGGCGGAGGCCTTCAGCGCCTATCGGCCGATCTTCAAGCCGAACGAGTAGCTCAGCGTGACGCCTGCGGAATAGTCGTTCGGAGAGCCCGCGATCTGGACGACGGGACTATCTGCCGCCCGGTGCGCCAACCGGTGATAGCCCATCGCGAATGTCGTCTTGATCCGTGGGGTCCAGTTGTGGGCGAGCGCGGCCTGGACGCCCAGATAGCGTTCGCCTTGGCCTGGCTCGTACGGGGTTCTGATCAAGGGGCTGCGCTCGGCCTCCGCCGGCGTGACGCCAAAATACGTGTCCATGTATTTGTTTCCGCCATAACCGTAGCGCGGGCCAAGGGAGAAATCCCAGGTTCTTCCCGTGTAGATCAGGTCCATGGCGGCATCACCCACCGGGCCGGTGTAGCCGGTCACGCCATAACGTCCCTCGGCCCGGAAGCGCAGCCAGTCAACGGGCCAGACTTCGGCGAACACACCAGGTTCTGCGGCCGTGCCGATCTTGTCGAGGCCTGCCAGACGGTTGGAGTCGCCGCGCGGATAGCGAAAGCGCAGCATCGGACCAAATACGAAGTGTCGTTTGGAAACAAGGGCGATCGTACTTCCACCGTCTGGCGGAATGAACCGATACGGCACGTTGGCGCGCCGCAGATTGAACGTGAGGATGGGTTGGACGATGTCGTGGCCCGCGCCCTCGTAGGGGGGAGATACGCCTACGCCACCGCCGACCGTGACGATCCAATTGGTGGCGTAGGACGACGTAGGCGCGATGGCCATGAAAAGCCATGGCGCCAGCGCGCATCGCAGCGGGTTCAACAGGCGCCAATCACCCACTTTGGAGCCTCTCACAGCGGCGATGCGCACTATATCCCACGTCTGCGCTCCTCACTCAGGTCGCCAATGATTGCGGCGGTTGGTAGGTTTGTTCAATCGGGGCTCAAGGCGCTCAGCAAGCCGCCGCCGGTCGGCCCTTCTGAATTCGGCTCCAGGAAAGCCTCCGAAGGTCTGTCCGCAAACGGAGAGGCGTTCGCGGCCGTTTCTTCGCCGGCAGGAGGCGGGGTTGTCGAAGGGGACGCCAGCGCATCGTCGACATAGCGCGGACCGTCAGTGTCGGCTTGGGTGGGGGGCTCTGGAGGAGGGTCATAGACGACGGGCGCTTGTTCGCTTTGCATGGGGGCGGCGCTCGCGTGATATGCGATCCTGTCGTCGCCGAGCGCTTCGCCGTGATCAACGGGGCTGCCGCCGGACGCAACGATTTGCGGGGCGCTGGCGATCATCGAGGCGGAAAGGGGGCTGAGCCCCCAAGTCGCTGTTTCCGCCCCGCCTACGAGAGCCGCCAATGCGCCGGCGGCGGTCAAAGCGACCCGTAGAGATTTCACGAAAGCACCTCAAACTAAGACGGTCGCCTCGACGCCCTGGAACAAGCCAACGCCCGCACGTCGCATTTAATCCGCGAGTTTACTGGCTGCCCATGATGATGGACGCGATCACACCCGTGGCCACCGCCGCCAGGACATATCGCCCGCCGACTTCCCGCCATTCATAGCCGCGCGGCGGCGGACGAAGGCGTCTCACACGATAATCGACCACGCGCCCCCTGTCCCAATCCCCTCGGGCGACGCGACCGCCCTGGCGGAAGTCGCTTCTGTCGGACCAACCGCGGACGACGGTGGGACGGCGGACCACCGTCGGGCGAACGACCGTCCTGTGGACGACGGTCTTGTTCACCACCTTCTTGTCGTGGTGGTCATCGGCGGCCGCAACGGCGGTGGCGGCAAGAACGGCCGCTGCGGTCGCGAGGGCGATTCGTTTGAACATTTTTCTACCTCTGGAAGGCTTAGCGGGGATAGGGGCAAGCCGACAAACAACGCGCGCCGAGCCGTTCGGTTCATCGCCTGGCGAAGCAGCTAGCCTCGTCCCCATAATGCGACGAAGCGCCTGCGCGTTCACCGCTGCCGCGGGGCCGCGTCATGACGCGCCTACCCCAAGGCGCGCGGAGTCATCTTCCTTGGAAACTCATCACTGACGAGGCGTTGGGGCCAGAGGAACTGGAGTTCGCACCTCTGCAGCTTCCACGTGCCGTCGATCTTCGAATAATCTTCGTCATAGACGCCATACCAGACGATTGGGTCCGCGCGAGGATCGGGTTTGTTCGAGATATCGTGCAGATAGGTCCGGCTGATCGCAGTGGTGGCGCTGGTCAACTCAACCCACATGTTGGTCGTGGCGTGGAAGCCGCCATAGGGGATCGCGTCCTTGAAGACGGCGCACCATCCCTTATGGATTTCATCGCGACCGCGCCAGGTTCCATAGGGGCCAAATTCGCACACGGCATCCTCGGCGAGGATCTGGGCGAGGCCTTCCATGTCCCCGCTGTCCATCAAATGTGAGTACATCAGCTTCACTTTCTTGATTTTCTCGATATCCAGAAGCAGCCGTAACTCGGCGATCTCTTCCTGGCTGAATGCATCTTGCATGATCTTCCTCCGTTACTGTTGTTTCTATGGGATGGGATAAGGTTCGCATGAACGAAATTCGCCGTCCAGAACAAGTTTCGGTTTTCACGCGTTTCCTACCCACGCGAGGTTGCATATGGGCTACACGTGCCTGAGGGCGTGGTCGGCGCATTGATGCGAGGAGTAATGGATGCCTATGGATGCCGCCTTGCGTTCCAGGCTGACTTTGCCGGCGATCTGTGCGCCCATGTTCCTGGTGACGGGACCGGCGCTGGTGCGCGAGGCCTGCAAGGCCGGGGTGATAGGTGGCCTTCCCCGCCAGAACGCGCGCACGATCGAGGAGTTCGAGTCCTGGCTCAAGGCGATCACCACCGCTCTGGCGGCGCACCAGAACAACTGTCCGAAGGCCGTCATCGCCCCGATCGCGGTGAATCTTTCGACCCGCATGCCTGATGACGAGCTGCGGGAAAACATGACCTTATGCGCCAGATATGGTGTGGAGATCGTCATCAGCGTCGGCGGCGACCCGACCGAGCTGATCAAAAGAGTGCACGATTTTGGCGGCAAAGTCTTCCACGACGTCACCAGCCTGCGCTTCGCTGAGAAGGCGATCGCGGCCGGGGCCGACGGCCTCAACTGCATAGGGGCCGGCGGGGGCGGTCATTCGGGTACGATCAGCCATCTGGCGCTGATACCGCGCATACGCGCGATATATGACGGGGTGATCGTCCTGGCGGGGGCCGTATCGACAGGCGCGGTGATTCGCGCCGCGGAGGTTCTGGGCGCGGATCTCGCCTACCTTGGCACCCGCTTTATCGCGACGCGGGAATCCGATGCGCCCGACGAGTACAAGGCCCTGCTCGTTTCTGAGACGTCCACTGATCTCATCTACACCGGGGGCGTCGCCGGGGTGCCGGCCAACTGGCTTGTCGAATCGATCCGCAGGGTGGGCATGGACCCGGGAAACCTGCCCCAGCCCTTGGGCAAGGGCATGCGCCACGATCATCTGCCCCCTGGCGTCCAGCCATGGAGGAATGTGTTCAGCGCCGGCCAGGGCATCGATCTGATCGACGATATACCGACCGTCGCGGACTTGGTCGCGAGGCTGCGTACTGAATATGTGGCCGCGTGCGGCCTTCCGAGCCTTTGCGACAGCGCCACATTCGCCAACGCCGCGCGTGATCTACCCTCGGCTGATTGAACGCATAATTGGGCGTTCCATGTCTTGAGCGCCACTCACCGCGCCGGTCCAGAGGTGGTTGATGGCGGCGTTCGCCCTCCTGTGCACGCGGGCCGCGACGAAGTTTGCCACTGGCTTTTGGCCAGCGGCAAATCCTCGCGGTTCGACCCGTAACCCTAGGGCGTGACTTCAACGACCATGGCATGGTCGGTCAGCGTCAGTGTGACGCCTTTGACCCCGGCGTACGACTGAACAGGCGTGGAGCCGACGGTGACGTCGTAGATGTTCACCGCGCTGACGGTGGCGCCGCCGAATCTGACGGTCACGTTGTTGGCCCCTTGCACCTGTTCGCCCCACACGGCCAACTCGAAGACGCCGTTGGATTTCTGCATCAGCATGTCATGCACCGTGTCCGGCTCATTGGGGATGGAATAGGTCAGGGCGCCTGGCGTGATGGGGGGCCCGGGGTCGGCGAGTATGGTGGTGAGGTTGTGGATGTATGTGGCGGACAATTTTGGGGTCCAGTCGGTGTGAAACAGTCCCTGGTGGCCGCCGCCACCTTCGCCGTCGCCGAGCTCGTAGATGAAGGTGTAGCTCCAACCTTCGGCGAACTGATCCAGATAGAGGTTACTCAAGACCTTGCCCTGCACGTCCTCTCCGCCTGGATCTGAGACCGAGTCCCATCCGGTTTCGGTCGTGACGCGGGGAACGCTCGCCAGCTGCGCAACCGAATAGCCTGGGAATCCGTTGAGCCAGGTCCTGTGATATTCGCCGTACATGCCGTCCCAGCAGCCGTTCAGTCTTGGCGACGCGGCCTGCCAGGCCACGTTGTCGATGTAGTCGTGGCAGTTGCCGCTGGCATAGTTGTGCGGGTTCGCATAGTCGGCGTACTGCGTTCCCACCGGCATCACCGTGCCGGCTCCGGTCGGAATCGTGAGCCATTGCATCCCGACGTTATCGACTTCGGCTCCCCCTTCCGAGACGTGAAAAACAGGGTAGTTCTTCAAGACTCTGTCGCCCTGAACACCGGCATAGAGGTCACGCTGGAACGCCGCTACAGGAACCCACGTCCCGGAACCTCCGCCGACCTGTCCATTGTAGGTGATCGGGAAGTTGTTCGGCTCGTTCGGCCCTTCAAAGCTCAACAGGGCGCCGGCGGCGGCCAGGGAGCGACCGGCGCTCAGCAATCCCTGCAGATCGCTGCTGTTCAGGATATCGGCTAGGACGCCGGTTCTTCTGTGGAGCGTGATCAGATCCGTAATGTTGGACACACCGTCTCTTATGTTTTGAATGCCGGTATACTTCAATGCGGGAATGTAATTTTGATACGCGTAACCTTGATCAACCTTGGTGACCACGCCCAACGAGCCAAGAAATGTCAGGGTTGGAATGGCCGTGGTGGGACTGATCGTGCCTATTTCGGCAGCATTGGCTGAACCACAAAGCGATGACAGAACGGTCAGACCAGAGATAAGCATAGATTTGGCGAACATTTTATGACCTCGCATATGAATCTCGAAAAGCCTAGGCCCTCCACGGTGTTCGTGGCTGAGATTCATAAGATAAACGCAGAACATGTAATAAAGTCTAGTTTTGGGTGGCGCGACATTTCACCGCATTGGGCGAATTGCTCGAAAATCACGCTCGGCCCGCCATCGGCCAGCGGCCATCGTTGGCGCAAGCGGCGGGGAAAGCGCGTCCTTGGGGACGGGAAATCCGAGCGTAAGGTTGCCGCGACTTCGCCGACAGGGTGCGAAGACCTCGGCGAACCGCATGATCATCCCGGCGATCCGGACGTCGAATTCAGGGGCTAAAAAAGCGCGCCATGGATCATTGCCTGGCCTTTTTCACAATGTGCCTTTTCGTCCAGCATCAGGCTCGAGCGTCTTCGCCGGGGCGGCGCATTGCGGGCCCGTGGACTTGCATGGCCCGCACCATGGCGCCTAGACGTCGAGCAGGAGCGCCGCCCCTTTGGCGCCGTTTCGATGCGCCCGCAGCCTATCCCCGGTCACATCGCGCCCGCCGGGGATCGCGACCGCCCCTAATTGGGTTAACGGCGCCGCACGTGGGGCAGACAAGTTATTTCGTGGTTACACGCTCGATTTTGCAAGCCCTGAGGCGGCGTCGATCTCAAAAATATGGGCGCGACGATCTATGCGTCGCACGCCTGCCTTGTCGCGCATCGTCGCCGCGCGGATATGAAGGCGATGCGCGCAACGGCGCGCAACGGATCCGGCGCCCCGAAAGGCGCGTTGACTAGCCAGATCATGGAGTGACACAATCGAACATATGGGACAGCTGCAGGCGCGTATACCGTGGGATATGGGAACGACGCGGCTCGTCGACCTGCGACGCATCGACAGTCATCCGGACCATTGGTATCCGATCGCCTGGTCCGAGGAAGTTCGCCCTGGAAAGATGCTGGCCCGCCGGTTTGCCGGCGAGCCAGTCGCCGTGGTTCGCAGTACGGACGGCGCTCTCTTTGCCCTCGAAGATCGCTGCGCTCACCGCCAGGTGCCCCTGACGCATGGCGTGGTCAAGGGCTGCACGGTCAAGTGCGGCTACCACGGGTGGGCCTATGACGCCGACGGGCGCTGCATCGATGTTCCTTACCTTGGCGGCAAGCATCTGGCCAACGGTGTCAAGGCCTATCCGTGTCGCGAGGTCGACGGGCTGATCTTCATATTTCCCGGCAACCCCGCCCTTGCCGACGGAAGGATGCCCGCCGGCCTGGGCGCAAAATCAGACAAGGCCTACAAGACCCGTCAGTTGAACCGCGAAGTCGCCGCCCACTACACGTTCATGCATGAGAATCTGTTCGACATGAATCACCAGTTTCTGCACCGCAAGCAGATGGGAAGTATAAAAGCGCATTGCCTGGGACGCCGTCACGGAGAGAACTGGGCCGAAGTTGACTATACATTCAGTCGGCATGAGGGCTCGTCGACGGTGGGGGAAGCCGCCATTCTGGGCGTCGTGCGGAAGCGCGGTGAAGGCGACCAGGCCGATCTGATGACCATTCGCACAGAGTACCCGCATCAGCGCCTGCGCGTTTGGGTCGGTGACGGCGAGCCAGTGCTCAACGTCTGGCTCGGCTACACGCCGCTCGACAAGGCTCAACGCACGAACCGCACCTTCGGCTATTTGTCGGTCAAGCGCCCCAAGGTTCCCGGCGTGATCGAGGCCGCCTGGCCGTTCATCACCATGTTCACCGAGCAGATCTTCAACGAAGACAAACAAATCGTGGAGATGGAGCAGGCTGCCCACGATGCGCAGGGTGGGGATTGGAACAATGAAGTCTTCCCTCCGGTTCGGGACCTGCGTGAAGTCTTGGCCCGATGCGGCGCGCCGGCTCGGGACGAGCGCGCGACGGGATGTGTAGACGCAACCTGACCGCTCCGCAGGCCGGGTTTCCGCAAGCGGCGGCCGCCACGGACGCGTGATTCGCCCTGCGGTCGCCGAACCTTTGCTGCGCCATTCGTCCTGATCGACGCCGGTTACGAGGTCGTGGAGGCTTCGACGGCCGACGAAGTATTGGAGATCATGAACGCCGGCGGCGCGGTCAGGGTGCGGTTTACCGTAATCGACATGCCCGGCAACATCGACGGCCTGGAATTGCCCCGGCGAAGTCACGGCGCTAGCCGGAGGTTGAGTTGCTCGTCACATCGGGGCGGGACGTGTCCGATCCGTGGAGGGGTCCGGCGACTGCCGGCGCCTCGCCAAACCTATGCGCTGTCCAAACTAGGCGGGACGGTCGGGGGGCTTGCCGGGCAAGGTCGGTGCACTTGCGAGAGCCACCCTGGCGTCCGTTCGCGGCGCGGAGCCTCTGGTCAGGCAGGAGGCGCGGCCGCCAGCGCGCGATTTTCCGCCTGGATGCGCACGTACAGGACGGCTGCGTTCAGCAGGGAAAATATCAGCGCATAGACTCCCAGGCCGAACGTCAGCGGCAAGGCGGCGATTTCAGCGGCGACGACCATATAGTTCGGGTGGCTCAGGAAGCGATATGGTCCCCGCCGCACCAGAGCCTCGCCGGGCAGCATGATGATCCGGGTTGTCCATCGCGCACCCAGGCTGGCGATCACCCAAACCCGCAGGAGTTGCAGCACGATAAAGATGCCCAGCCAGGCGAGGTTGACTTGGCGGTCCCAAGCCAGCGCCCAAAGCCCAGCCAGCCATGCGGCGTGCAATGCGACAATCAAGGAATAGTGTCCGGCGCCCACCTCGATCGCCCCGCGCGACCGCAGGGCGCGCGTATTGCGGTTGGCAAGCACCAATTCGCCCAGCCTCTGCAGGGTGACCAGCGCCAGCACAATGACGGACAGCGTCATGCCGCTTGCTTAAGCGTCACAGTGCTCGCGGTGAATCCCGGACCTAGAGCCGTTACGACCGAAGTTCTGGGCATCCCGGCGCGCCGAACACGATCGAGAACGAAAAGTGCGGTTGGCGCGGACATGTTGCCATGATCGATCAACACTTCACGTTCGTGGTCCAGGCTGCCTTGGCCGATCGACAGGGCTTGCTCCAGGGCGACGATCACCTTGGCGCCGCCTGGATGGCAGATGAACCGATCGACGTCGTTCAAGCCCAACGCCTGCATCTCCAGCATGGCCTCGACGGCGGGGCGCATGTGGTCTCTGACGAACGGCGGGATCGCGCGGTCGAAGATGACGCCAAATCCCGTTGGCTCCATGCGCCAGCCCATAATGTCGATCGTGTCCGGCCACGTCCGCTCGGCGGCGCCGACGATCTGGGCGAAACCGCCGCCGCCCGCGCGCATCACGCACGCCGCCGCCCCGTCACCGAAGAGCGCTGTTGCGACGATGTCGGCCTTGTCGAGGTTGTCCATCCGGAACGCCAGGCTGCACAGTTCCACGGCGACGAAAAGCACCACCGCTCCGGGTGTCGCCAGCGCCAGCTTCGAGGCGAGAGCGAGCCCGGTGACGCCGCCGGCGCACCCAAGGCCGAAGACAGGAACCCGGGCCGCGTCGGGACGAAACCCCATCGCGCCCAGAGCGTGGGCTTCAAGGCTTGGCGTTGCAATGCCCGTGGACGAGACGGTGACGATCACGTCGACGTCGGAGCCCTTCAGCGCCGCTTCGTCCAGCGCCCGCGTCGCCGCGGCGACGAACAGATCGACAGCCCCCTGTTGATAGGCTTCGGTGCGCTCAGGCCAACCGCGAGGTTCCAGATACCATTCGATCGGACGGACCAACTGACGCGAACGGATGCCCGCCGTGGTGAACACGGACGCCATTCTATCGAAGTGGCGAAATCTGCGTCCCAGAACGTCGCGCGCCACGCGTTCGGCGTCGGTCTGGGCAAGTTCGTGCGGAGGCGAGGCGGTCGCCAGCGACAATAGGGCTACGGGATGGGTCATGGGTCGATTCCAATACCCGACGCGGCCGTCCGAAACACCAGGCGTTGAAGGAACATGTAAACGGGCCGATTGTTCCCGTCCGTCAGGGCAGCATGTGTCTCACGCCCCCTGGTCTGCGCCCGATGAAAGTACTCCCCGATGCAGCCGAACGATAAGCCCGACCTGGTGTCGATGAGGACGTGGTTGGGATTTTCCCTCATGGGCCTGGGGATGTTCATGGCGATCCTCGATATTCAGGTGGTCGCAACATCTCTGCCGACGATCCAGCGTGCATTGCGCGTGCGGCCCGACCAGATGAGCTGGGTGCAGACCGCTTACCTCATCGCCGAGGTGATCGCCATTCCGCTCACCGGCTTCCTCACTCGTCTGTTGACGTTGCGATGGCTGTTCGTCATCGCGGTCAGCCTGTTCACGCTCGCTTCGATCGGTTGCGCGGCCAGCAGCAGCTTCACAAGCCTGATCGTCTTCCGCATTCTCCAGGGCTTTTCCGGCGGGACGCTGATTCCCGCCGTTTTCTCGGCCGTTTTCCTGCTGTTTCCGCCTCGGCGACAAGGCGTCGCCACCACCATCGCCGGCGTCCTCGCCGTGCTCGCCCCGACGGTTGGGCCCATCGGCGGCGGCTGGATCACACAGAGCTTTTCCTGGCACTGGCTGTTTCTCATCAATGTGATGCCCGGGCTGGTCGCGGCGGGCGGCGCGGTCGCCCTGCTGCCGCGCGAGCGAATCGATCGCACCGTCGTACGAGGTTTCGATCCGCTTGCGCTCGCCCTCATGGCGATTGCCCTGGCGTCGCTCGAGATCGGCCTGAAGGAGGCGCCGGGGCGAGGCTGGGCGTCTCCACTGGTTGTCGGCCTGCTGGTTGTAAGCCTGGCTACAGCGGCAGGCTTCGTGCGCCGATCCCTGGCCGATGGAATGCCAGTCGTGGAGCTGAGGACTTTGCGCGACCGCAACTTCTCGATCGGCTGCGGCCTAAGTTTCGTCCTGGGCATCGGGCTGTTCGGCTCAGTTTACATGATGCCCGTCTTTCTTGCCCTGGTGCGCGGTCACGGCCCGTTGCAAATCGGGGAGATCATGTTGGTGACCGGAGCGGCGCAACTGGTCACCGCCCCGATCGCCGTGGCGCTGGAGCGTCGCGTCGATGCGCGCGTGCTGACCGGCTTTGGATTTCTGCTGTTTGCCGTGGGCCTCGGTCTCAGCGCGTTTGAGACGGAACAAACCGATTTTGCCCAAATGTTTTGGCCGCAGATTCTGCGCGGGTCAGCGGTGATGTTCTGCCTGCTGCCGCCGACGCGTCTTGCGCTCGGCCGCCTGGAACCAGCGCGAGTCGCCGACGCGAGTGGTCTTTTCAACCTGATGCGAAACCTGGGCGGCGCCATCGGATTGGCGCTCATCGACACGATCATCTACGGTCGGGCGCCCGCGCACGCCAGCAAAATCATCGCCCAACTCAAGGCCGGAGACGTCGAGACCGCCCGCCAGCTCGGCATTCCGCTGACGGTCTTCAAGGCGCATGTCGGCGCCCCGCTCGATGCGAGAACGGCGGCGATGCTCCAACCGTTGGTGCAGAAACTCTCTCTTGTCCAGGCGATCAACGACGCCTGGGGTGTGGTCGCCTTCCTCACTCTGTGCGCGCTTGTCACCGTCCCGTTCGCAAGACCGCAGCCGCTCAATACGCAGGACGACAGAGCTTTGCTGCTGGGCCTGGTCGAATAGGTCTCGCGGCCGTGGGCGTGAGCGGATCGCGTCGGCGCGTGGAGCGTCGACGCGATCCGCGCGTTAGAAAAGCGAGACCTGACGGAGCCCCCATGCACTTCATCATCAATGGACGCGACGTCGACGTCGCCGTCGATACTCGCACATCCTTGCTCGCCCTTCTGCGCGACCATCTTCATCTGGCCGGGACGAAACTGGGTTGTAACCAGGGAGCCTGCGGCGCCTGCACCGTCCTCGCGGACGGCGAGCGGATCAACAGCTGCCTTGCCCTGGCCGTACAGTATCAGGGTCGAGAGATCGTCACGATCGAGGGCGTGGGCGCGCCCGGAACGCTGCACCCGCTGCAGCAGGCGTTCGTGGAGCACGATGGCCTCCAGTGCGGCTATTGCACGCCCGGGCAGATTTGTTCGGCAATCGGGATGGCCGCAGAGCTGGCCCGCGGCGTGCCCAGCTTCGTCACCGAAGACCTCACCGCTGAAACGATCGACCTCACTCACGACGAGCTTCGCGAGCGTATGAGCGGCAATCTGTGCCGCTGCGGCGCCTACAACGGAATCGTCGCCGCGATCGGCGAAACCTTCGGCGGCGCAGCCGGCGATACGTCGAAGCGTGAGGCCGCCTGATGACCCCCTTTGTCTATGAGCGTCCATCCGACGCCGCGAGCGCGATCGCCCTTGGCGCGCGCGCCGGCGCCCGTTACCTGGGCGGTGGTACAAATCTCGTCGATCTGATGCGCGAGACGATCGAGCGCCCCTCCAGCCTCGTCGACGTGACGGGGCTTTTTGGCGAAATCGCGCAGACCGATGACGGCGGCTTGAGCCTCGGCGCCGGCGTCAAGAATACCGCCGTCGCCGCCGACCGCAGGGTTCGGGAGCGCTACCCCCTCGTTGCCCAGGCTATACTGGCCGGCGCCTCGGGCCAGATCCGAAATATGGCAACGGTCGGCGGCAACCTGATGCAGAGGACCCGCTGCGCGTATTTCTTCGATGACGCGGCGCGTTGCAACAAGCGTGAGCGAGGCGCCGGTTGCGACGCGCTCGAAGGATTTACCCGCGGTCACGCCATCCTGGGGGCTTCGCCATCCTGCGTGGCGACCCATCCTTCGGATCTGTGCGTCGCCCTGGCGGCGCTGGACGCCACGGTGCACGTGGAAGGCCCCGACGGCGCCCGGCGACTGCCCCTGGTCGATTTTCACCGCCTGCCCGGGGACACCCCGCATGTGGAGACCCGCCTGGCGCACGGTGAGCTGATCACTGCCGTGGTCCTTCCACCCGGCGGCGGCGCGAGCTCCGTCTACCGCAAGGTGCGCGACCGGGCGAGCTACGCCTTCGCTCTGGTTTCCGTGGCCGCCGTGCTGGAGTTGAAGAACGGAACGATCGGCGACGTGCGGATCGCCCTCGGCGGCGTGGCCCACAAGCCCTGGCGGGCCGCCGCCTTGGAAGCCAGGCTGAAAGGCGCGCGCGCCGGTGAGGCCGAATTTCGGGCGGCCGCCGAGGGGGAACTCGCCCAGGCGCGAGGGCTTCGCGACAACGCATTCAAAATTGAGCTGACGACGCGATTGATCACCGACACCCTGGTCAGGCTGGCGCAGACACAGGAGGCCGGGCGATGAGCGTTGTGCAAGACGCCATGCAGGCGTTGATGAAGAAGGCCGTCGCCCTGGCGCCGGATCAATGGATTCCGGGGGGCGAGCCCGATCCGTTGATCGGTCACAAGCACGGACTGATCGGCGCCTCGATCTCTCGCATCGATGGACCCTTGAAGGTCGCCGGACAGGCCCGTTTCGCCGCCGAGTTTCCGCTGGAGGGGATGGTCTTCGCGGCGCTTCACTATTCCACGATCGCCAAGGGTCGCATTGTCGACATCGACACGAGCCGGGCGCAGTCCGCGCCGGGCGTGGTCCAGGTGATGACCTACAGGAACTCCCCCAGGCTCAATCCCACACCACCCTTCATGAGCCAGCCGAAGGCCGCGGGCGGTGACAGCGTGCCGGTCATGCAGGACGACCGCATCCACTGGAACGGCCAGCCGGTGGCGGTGGTGCTGGCCGCGACTCAGGAGCAAGCCGACCATGCCCGATGCTTGATCCGCGTGCGCTATGCGGCCGAACCCTGCGTGACCTCGATGGCGGTCGCGAAGGCGGCCGGGACGGAACCCGGCGTCTTTCAGGGCGAACCGCTGAAGCTCGAGATCGGCGACGCCGAGGCGATGCTCGCCGCCGCGCCCCATCAAGTCGACGCCCTCTACACGACTCCGCGTCACAACCATAACCCGATCGAACTGCACGCCGCGACGCTGGCCTGGGACGGGGATCGATTGTTCGTCCACGACGCCTCGCAGTGCGTCGACCACGTGGCCTGGTCGCTGGCTCAGGTGTTCGGGATCGACGAGGCGAATGTCCATGTCACCTCGCCCTACGTTGGCGGCGGCTTTGGCGGCAAGACGCTCTGGCAACACCAAATCCTCGCAGCGGCCGCCTCCAGGCTGGCCAAGCGCCCGGTCCGCATCGTTGTTTCGCGTGAAGGGGTCTTCCGCATGATCGGGGGCCGGACGGTCACGGAACAGCGCGTGGCGATCGGCGCCCAGGCCGATGGCGCCTTCGACGCCATCATCCACACGGGCTTTGTCGCGATGACGCCGCACAACAACATGCCCGAGCCGTTCATTCTGCCCGCGCGTAGCGGCTACGCGGCCAAGAGCTTCAAACTCGATGTCGAGACGGTCAAGTTGGACATGGTGGCCAATACCTTCATGCGCGCGCCCGGTGAGGCGGTGGGGACGTTCGGGTTGGAGTGCGCCATCGACGAACTGGCGGTCCAACTGGGCGTGGATCCTATCGAACTGCGGTTGCGAAACGAGCCTGAACGGGATCCCACGACCGGTCTGCCGTTTTCCGCGAGACATATTGTCCAGGCCTGGCGTTCCGGCGCCGAAAGATTCGGCTGGCATGAGCGCAGCGCAACGCCCGCCGCGCGTCGGGAGAAAGACTGGATGGTCGGCCTTGGCTGCGCGACCGCGACCTATCCTTATTATCGCATGCCCGGCGGCGGCGCCCGTATCACTCTGACGAAAGACGGGCGCGCCACGGTATCGATTTCGGCGCATGAAATGGGCATGGGCACCTCCACGGCGCAGACCCAGATCGCCGCGGAGCGGCTGGGTCTGTCGATGGAACAGGTGACGTTCGTCTATGGCGACAACAGGTTGCCCGGCACGGTGCTTGCCGGCGGATCGCAGCAGACAGCCGCAATCGGCGCCGCGGTGGTCGCCGCCCACCGGCTGCTCGTGACCGAGTTGCTCAAGCTGGCCGGCAACGACTCACCCCTGGCGGGGCTGAAGCCGGACGCGGTGGGCGGGCTGGATGGCGGCCTGTCCAAGCTCGACGAGCCGGACCGTGGTGAAAGCTATGCCTCCATCCTGGGCCGCGCCGGGCGGGAGGAGGTTACCGTGGAGGCTGAGGCGCCGCTTCCCCTCGAGCTGCAGCACTGGTCCATGCACTCGCATGGCGCCATGTTCTGCGAGGCGCGGGTGAACGCTGTCAGCGGCGAGATCCGAATCAGCCGTTTCCTTGGATCCTTCGACTGCGGTCGCATCATCAACGCCAAGACCGCCGCGAGCCAGTTTCGCGGTGGGATCGTCATGGGACTGGGAATGGCCCTGATGGAAGAGACGCAGTTCGACGAGCGCACAGGGCGCATCATCAATCCCTCCCTCGCGGAATACCACGTGCCGGTCCACCTGGACGTGCCCGAGATCGAGGTGACCTGGACCGACGAGCCGGATCCCCACACGCCCATGGGCGCGCGCGGGGTCGGGGAGATCGGGATCACCGGCGTCGGCGCCGCGGTGGCCAACGCCGTCTTCAACGCCACCGGTAAGCGCGTGCGCGATCTGCCGATAACGCTCGACAAACTGCTCTGACGTCCGCGGGCGCACCGTGCGGAGCGCGTGCGCTCAGGCGCGCACCGGTTCCGCCAGCGCGGCCTTCAGCGGACCAAGCCACGGCTCATAGTTGCGCCATTGCTCCATGGCGCCGCGGAAGATGGGGCTGCGCACCTGTTCGGCGCTGGGGGTCGAAACAGCGCGCTCGGTCTCCCAGAAACGCAGGCAGGACGGTTCGAAAGGCAGGCCGCAATACTCCAGAAGCCTGCGCACTTCGTATTCCGTATTCTCCACCAGCCGCTCGTATTTCAAGAAGTGGATTCTGTCCGGCAACGCCTCCTGATAGTGATCCATCAAGCTGACGTACTCGGTGTAATACCGCCCGAGATTGCGCAGGTCGTAGGTGAAATCGGAGCCGTCCATCAGCACTTGCTTGAACATGGCGAAGCACGCGGCCATCGGCTCGCGGCGGATGTCGATGATCTTGGCCTGCGGCAGGATCAAATGGATCATGCCGATTTCCAGCCAGTTCCATGGCCGCTTATCCACAAAGTACGGGCGGTCGGTCTTGCGATAGGCCTGGGCTTGATCGAGATATCGCTGGCCCAGCGCCGCCAGCTGTCGGGGGTTGAGTTCCAGAAGCCGCTTGGGATAGGCGTTTTCCACGATCATGCGCCGGCTGTGCGCCACCTCGCGCATGATGTCGCGGATCAGCGGCAGTTCGCGTGTGCCCTCGACCTGGCTGTGGCTGGCGAGGATCTGCTCCACCAGGGTTGAGCCGGCGCGAGGCATGCCGAGGATGAAGATGGGGGTGGCGACGGGTGGGGCGGGTCGCGCCGCCCCGCGACCCGCGAAGTTCCGCGCCGTGAAGACCGTTTTGAGGCGACGCACGCGCTCGACGAACGTCTCCTCGTCATAGGCTTCGCCGCGGCCAAGGAAGAAGCCGTGAAACAGTCGCGCGCCCTCCTGGTAGGCGGCGAAGCTTCCGGCAAAGTCGCCGGCGCTCTCGAGCGCATGGCCGAGCGCATAGTCCATGTACATCCGCTCGGACGACTGCAGGCCGGGCGCGGCGAGGAGGGCGCGCATGGCGGCCACGTCGGCGTCGGTCAAGGTCCCACTCTTGAGGTCGGCCAGACCAAAGTAGCTCTCGCCCATGGTCGGGGTTATTTCCAGACAAGCGCGGTAGGCCCGCTCGCTCTCACCGCGCCGGCCGCGGTAGTGCAATATCTGACCATAGTTGAGCCAGAAGCGCGCATTGCGCGGATGTTCGGCCAGCAAGTCTTCCATCATCGCCTGCGAGGCGGCGAAATCGCCAACGCTTCGCAGCGCGTCGCAGCGAATCGCGCGGTATTCCGGTTCCAACGGCGCCTGGCGGATCAAGATGGCGGTTTCCTCCACCGCGCGCGTGAAATAGGCCCGCGTCATCAGCATGATCGCGAGGTCCGCGCGGGCCCGGTGTTGTCGGGGCGAAAGTTCCAGCGTCCGCTCCAAAAGCGCCATCGAGGTGAATTCGTCGCCATCCTGCCATTCAAGCCGCGAAAGCGCGTGAGTGGCCGCGGCGTCCGTCGGATTTTCCAGGAGTTGGGTGCGCAAGGCGTCCATCTGTTCCTCGCGGGCCAGGCTGGCCAGGCTTTCGTCGAACACACCCTCGGCGGTCTGCAGCTGCGTCAGCGATCGCGGATCGCGCGTGGGTCGCCATCTCGACGCATTGCCCGCGTGGCGGTAGGCGTTGGCCTCGGCCGCGTCGGCGTCCCTGTCCAGGCCGGCGAAACGAAGCCACTCGCCCAGCTTACGCCAAGCATCGGGGTGCGCCGGCGCGCGGGCCGTGATCTTGCGCATTTCTTCAATGGCCGCCTCGTGCATGCTCATGGCGGCGAGCGTCACGGCATAATCGTATCCGTCGGGCTGAGGCGCGGCGGTCGCGGCCGCCTCCGCCGTCGCCAGCGCCTCCCTGAGGGGACCGAGCCACGGCTCGAACTTGCGCCACTGCTGCAAGGCTTCGCGGAAGATCGGCCGGCGCACCTGTTCGGCGCTCGGGGTGGCGACAGCGCGGTCATTTTCCCAGAAGCGCAGGCACGATTCCTCGAACGGCAGGCCGCAATAATCCAGCAGACGACCGATTTCGCTGTCCGTGTCCTCCACCAGACGCTCATAGGACAGGAAGTGAATGCGACCAGGCATGACCCGCTCGTAGTGGGCCATCATCGCCACATACTGCGAATAGTACTCAGCGATGTCATTGAAATCATTGGAAAATGTCGCATCGTTGGCCAGCATCTGCTTGAACATGGCAAAGCAGGCGGCCATCGGTTCGCGGCGGATGTCGATGATCTTGGCGTGTGGCAGGATCATCTCGATCAGACCGGCGTCCTGCCAGTTCCATGGACGCTTGTCGACGAAATAGGGTCGCCCGGTCCTGCGGTAGGCGGCGGCCTCGTCGAGATACCGTTCGCCCAACGTATCGAGCTGCGCGTTCGTCAGGTCCTTCATGCATTCGGGATAGGCGTCCGCGGTCACCAGCAACCGGCTCAGCGACAGGTCGCGTACGATGTTGCCAAGCACGGGCAACTCGAGGGTGGCTTCGACCTGGCTGTGACTGGCGAGAATCTGCTCGACCAGCGTGGAGCCTGCGCGGGGCATGCCAAGCACGAAGATCGGCGTGCTCTCGGGCCTTGCCCGCACGAGGGGACGCTTCGCCAGGGCGGGCGCCGAAAACGCCGCGCGTCGTCGGCGCAGCTGGTCGGCGTCGCGGGCCGGATCGTAGACGTCCCCCTCGAGGGAGGCGATCTCCCGCGCCAGAGCGGCGCCTGCCTCATAAGCGGCGAAGCTGCCGGCGAGATCGCCCCGCTGTTCCAACGCCTGCCCCAGCGCATATTGTATCAGCTTGCGGCTGTGTCTCTCCTGGCTGGGGTCCTTGGCATGGCGCTTCATCGCCTCGACGTCGTCGTCGGTGAGAAAGCCGCCGCGCAGTTCCGCAAGTCCCCAATAGGCCGCGCCCGATCCTGGCTCGGCCGCGAGGCAGGCGCGATACTCCCGCACGCTGTCCTCGCGACGGCCCGCGAAATGCAGCGCCTGGGCGTGCACGCTGCGAAAATGCGTATTGGCGGGGTCTTCCCTGAGCAGTTGCTCGGTGATGGGAATTGCAGCCTGAAGATCACCGATCGAGCGAAGCGCATCGGAGTGCAGCGCGCGGTACGCCACGTTCGCGGGCGCCTGCTCGACGAGGCGGGCCGTGTGCGACAAGGCGCGCGCGTCCTCGCTTTGAATCCGCAGCAACTGGGCCAGGTTCGCGCGGGCGCCTTCATAGATGGGCGCCAGATCGAGTGCGCGTTCCAGCAGCGAGCGCGCGGTCGCCACGTTGCCGCCGCGCCACACGATCTGCGCCAACAGACGCAAGGCGGCCACGTCGGTCTCCTGGCTGCGCAGATGCTCGCGCAACGCCTTCATCTGGTCCTCGGGCATGGCGATCTGCGACACGCGCTCGCGCAGAACCTTTTCCGCCGCCTGGATATCGGCGAGGGCCCGTCCGTCGACGGCCGCAGACCAGGCGGAGCCGAGTTCTTCGCCGCGCGCCTGAGCAATGTCGGCCTGCCTGTCATCACCGGCCAGGCGCAGCAGTTCCGCGAGCTTTCGCCACGCCGGACCATGTTCGGGCGCGCGGGTGGTGACGTTGACCAGAGCCTTGGTGGCGGGCTCGTAAAAGCCCATGGCGGCGAAGGTGAGCGCCCGCTCGTAGACCTTGGCCGGCGGCGGCGGTACGCGAACCGGCGGCGGCGCGGGCGTGAAAGGCGTGAACCCGCCCGTGACGGAAGCTTTCGTCGGTGTCCAGCTCATCTGCGATTCCCCTGAGGGTCCAAGGAACGAAACGTCACGCCCCCCAAGTCAATAATCAGAACGGTGTGCGGCGTTTTGCACTGGTTGCGGCCAAGGGCGCCGGCATTCACGCTTCGGCCGGCTGATCGAGGGCGCGCCTGAGCGGATCCAGCCAGGGTTCGAAGTTGCGCCACTGCTGCAGGGCGTCGCGAAAGATCGGCCGGCGCACCTGTCCGGCGCTGGGCGTCGCCACGGCGCGTTCATTCTCCCAGAACCGCAGGCAGCCTTCTTCGAACGGAAGGCCGCAATAGTCCAGCATGCCGCGGATTTCGCTCTCGGTGTCCTCTACGAGCCGTTCATATTGCATGAAATGGATACGGCCTGGCAAAACCGCCTGCCAGTGGTCCATCAGGCTGACATAGTTGTTGTAATATCGGCCGAGTTCCTCGAGGTCGTATGAAAAGCCCGCGTCGTTGGGCAGCAGCTGCTTGTACATGGCAAAGCAGGCCGCCATCGGGTCGCGGCGTATGTCGATGATTTTCGCCTGCGGCAGCATAAGGTGGATGAGGCCGGCCTCCAGCCAGTTCCACGGTCGCTTGTCCACGAAGTAGGGCAGATCGGTCTTGCGGAAATCCTTGGCGCCTTCGATGACCCTCGCACCGAGTTCGGCCAGCTGCTCGGGCGTCAGGTCGAGGACGCATTCGGGATAGGCGTCCGGAACGACCAAAAGACGGCTGGCCATCAGCGCGCGCGTTATGTTGCCGACGACCGGCAGCTCGCGTGTGCCTTCGACGAGGCTGTGACTGGCCAGGATCTGCTCCACGAGCGTGGAGCCGGCGCGTGGCATGCCCACGACGAAGATCGGTGTGGTATGCGTCTGGGTTGTCGGAGCGGGGGACAGGCGAGTGCCCAGGTTTTCGCGACTGAACACGGCCTTCGCGCGACGCACGCGACCGGCGCCATGGGCTCCGTCGCGCCCTTTGCTGTTCAAGCCGCCGAACAGCCGCGCCCCCTCTTCATAGGCGGCGAAACTTTCGGCAAATTCGCCCATGCGCTCCAAGGTCTGCCCCATGGCGTAGAGCACGTGCATGCGGCCGCTGGGATCGAGCCTGTCCTTGTCCAGCAGGTCGCGCATTGCGGCCACGTCGGCCGGCGTGACGACCTTGGCCTTCAGATCGGACAGTCCAAAGTAGGCCTCGCCCATGTCCGGCTGCAGTTCGAGACACGTGCGGTAGGCCTGCTCGCTCTCATCGCGCCGACCAAGGAAGTTCAGGGCCTGCGCATAGGCGTGCCAGTACGACGCTTCGCGCGGGTTGTCGCGAATCAACCCTGCGAGCAGGTCCACCGCTCCATCGAGCTGGCCGGTGAAAAGCATCGCAAAGGCATGCATTCGGCGATAGCGTTCGTTGCGTGGCGCTTGATCGAACAACCGTTTGGTCTCGCGCACGGCGGCGACGGCTTTGAAACGACGCGACAGAAGGGATTCGGCGTAGTCTTCGCGCGCGCCGGTGTAGCCCGGGCACAGATCCAAAGCGCGCTCCAGCAGCTGCCATGCAGTGGCGCTGTCA
Organism: Caulobacterales bacterium; assembly: GCA_038206535.1. Taxonomy (GTDB): domain Bacteria; phylum Pseudomonadota; class Alphaproteobacteria; order Caulobacterales; family Caulobacteraceae; genus Acaudatibacter. The sequence continues at coordinate 25,703 of JBBRAV010000006.1, read as the reverse complement.
TCATTCATCAGTTCGAGGCGGGCCAGCAATCGCATCGCTGCCGCGTCCCGGGGATTGGCGACGAGGCGCTCGCGCAGCGTCACCATGGCTTCTTCCGTCGCCGTGTCTTTCAGCATGTCGAGCAGCTTGCGCTCGGCCTTTTCAGGCCCAGGCGCGCGTTCGGCGTTACTCTTGCCGCGAACGTCCGCGCCGGCGACCATCGGTAGCCCCTCTGCCTTGGCCGCCGACCATTCGGCCGCCAGCGCCTCGGCCTCCTGGTTGCCCAGGCGGAGCATTTCGGCCAGCTTGCGCCAAGCGGCGGCGTGGCCCGGCGCGCGAAGGGTGCAATCGCGGAACGCCTCGATCGCCGCGGTATGAAACCCCATGGCCTCTGTGGTCAGACCAAGTTCGTAGAGATGGTCGGCCGACACCTCGGCGTCGTCCGGCGCCGAAGAGGGCGCCGGCGAATCCACAATATCAGGCAAGATCGCGCTGATCGCGGGGAAACGTGGGCGCGCCGAGGATGGCGGGGGGCCGCCTAGCCCCGGCAAGCCTGCTTGACGTGGCGGGGAGGCGCCCAGAGCGATAAGAGGATTGGGCTTCGTACTCAAAATCGGCGTTCGCACCTCGCCACCTTCTCCACGCGCAGGCTGACGCCTGAGCCGACAGCGATACCGTATGGCCCTCGTCTCAACAACGCCGACACACTGCCGCCGCGCGAAAAAAAGAGCCGGCGTCACAGACGCCGGCTCTTCCGATTAGACCACGCGTCCAAAGCCGGCGCCATGCGACGCCGAATAATGGAGCATGACAGGTTGACTAGAACAGGTTGGTGGTGACGTGCGCCACGTAGTTATAGCCGGAGTACTTCTTGGCGATCAGGTCGGCCAAGAAGGAGTCGCCGTTTTTCGGCGACTTCTTCAGCTTGTAATCCGGACCGTAGAAGGTGAAGGTCGACGAGGGGCAGGCGCTGGTGGCGCCCGTCGTCGTGCCGACCGTGATCTTGGCGTATTTCGTCTTCGCCGGAACCGCCAGGCTTTCTTTCTTCGGCGGAATGCAGGTGTTCGTATTCTGCCAGGTGTAGGCCCACAGCAGGGTCGCTTGCTTCACCGGAGGCAGGCTGCCCGACAAGGTCAGGGTGTAGGTGACATCCGTAATGCCCGGTTGCGCCCGGTTGGTCTTCATGTGGGTGGAGCCCGGCTTCACCTTCAAGCGGTTGTCTTCGGCGCCTGCCAGGTGGAGCTTGGGCGCCGCGAGGGTCATGGCGGGAGCGGTGCACAAGGCACAGATCGCCGCGCCGGCGAGGAGAGTTTTGGCGAAAGTCATTGGTGTTTACCTTCTGTTATGAGCTGAAGCGGACGTCCGTCGGAGGGTTGCAATCGCAGATGGTCATTGGATGTCCTGCGCCCTAGGAAGTGAACCATCTACGCGGACGCTATCTCCGGTCTCGATACCAGGTCAAGCCGAAAAGCGGCCATTGGAAGACCCCAAAAAAAACCATGTCGTTTCCGGGCTGTCCTGATGCGTCAGTGCTCAGATGATGGGACAGGTCAAGTTGACCGTTCCGGCATTCGCGCGTCGCGATACCCCGCGGGGCGCATTCACGCTCAAAAATAGTTCCGCATGCCTCTAAACACGACAAGAACGTACCCGCCGAAAATAAAAAAGAGCCGGCATCTGGGATGCTGGCTCTCCGTCAGGTGCAGCGCTCAGGCGCAGCCGCTTACGCGGCCACACACAAGCGGCTCGTTAGCCGAGGTTGGTATCTATGATCATCGTCAGGTTGTAGCCGGAGTATTTCTTCGCAACCAGAGTTCTGACGAACGGGTCCGTCTTTGCCTTGGTTTTCAGATCGTAGACCGGTCCATGGAAAGTGAAGGTCGAGCTGGGTTAGGCGCTGGTCGGGCCAGTGCTGGCGCCAACGGAAATTTTGGCGACCTTCGTCTTTTTCGGAACCGTCAGGCTTTCTTTCTTCGGCGGGACCCAGGTCGCCGTGTCTTGCCAGGTTTCGCCCCACGGCATGGTCTTGAGGGGGGCAGGGCGCGGGAGAAGGTGATGGTATAGGTGTCGTTGAACTGAACCATAGCTCGCGACGCTATCTCTGCTTGCGATGTGGGGTCAAGGCGAAAAGCGCCTCCGGATGGTCCAGCAAAGGCCACGATTTCCAACACCTCCGCAGGCGTCACTGTTCGCTGATGACCCAAATAAGGGTCACTTGTCCGGTTCCTGAAATCCTGGCTCGGCTGCGAATAAGCGGCGGTTTTCCGGGTGCGGACCTGGCATACAAGGCGATGATCGCGTCATGAGCGGCCTTGATCGAGGTAAAAGTCAGCGTGTCGCCGGGTTTCAGGCCGGTGGCGGCCGCCAGTTCACTGGCCGGAATCCGGGTGGCCCCCTCGAACGTTTGCGAATTCAGGGGTTCGCCGGCGTAGAGCGCCGATCCCAATGGGGGGCGCATCAGGTCGAAAATCAGCCAGATGGTGCCGTGTTTCTCGGCAGTCGAGGCGATCAGTCGCCCCTTGATATGCCTTTCATGAAGCTGCGCTTCAAACATGGAGCGATCGAGCGCGAGGTCCGACTGGGTGACCCGCGCGCCGGCCTGATCCTTCAGTTTCGCCACCATTTCGTCGGTGTTCACGCCAGCGAAACCGCCGAATGTGTACCCGCCCAGGGTGTAGACCTTCTCCTTGGCCGCAGCCGCCGGCGGGACAGCGGCGAGCGTCAGCGCGGCCACCAGGCCGCCCGTCAGCGCGAACGTCTTCATCTTCATGGGTGGCTGGTCTCCGCCTTCAAAAACTGATGCCGCGTTCCGGATGGTCGACAGGTTCCGGGGCTGCGCAGCGCTTGTGACGAATGACCAGGGCCGGTGTCCACCCTTTTCAGCCGGCCATCGCGCCTGCGCGGGGCCTCGTCTTCCAATAGCCGTTCGCGGCATCGCCGAGCAGGGCGGCGATGCCGGCGTCGGAGTCGAATCTCGGCCGCCACAGCCAATCGATCGAGGCTTCGCGGTCGACGAGAGCCGCCGTCTCGCAGTCGCCGATCATGGCGTAGTCGGCAATCTGGCTTCGGCGTCCTGCCGGCGCCGCCTCAACCGCCAGTGGCGAAGCCTGGATAGAGGGTCATGCCGCCATCGACGAACAGTGTCGCGCCGGTAACATAGTCAGCTGCATCGGACGCCAGCCAGACCGCCGCGCGGGCAATGTCGTCGGGCTCGCCGATGCGTTTGTAGGGCACCAGCGTCATCAGGTCGGCATAGGCCTTCGGCGTGCTCCAGGCTTCAGTGTTTATGGGGGTGCGGATGGCGCCAGGGGCGATGCTGTTGACGCGGATGCGGCGCGGCGCGACTTCCTGCGCCAGGCTGCGCATCAGCATCATGATCCCCCCCTTGGACGCCGCGTAGTTGGCGTGGCCGGCCCAGGGAATCTCCTGGTGCACCGAACTCATGCAAAGGATCTTGCCGGCTGCGGCCGAGACGCTTTCGTCCAGGCCGCGCCGTGTGAACTCCCTCACGGCGGCGCGGGTGCAAAGGAACTGGCCGGTCAGATTGACGCCGATGACCGTGTTCCATTGTTCCAGCGTCATCTGCTCGTACGGCGCGTCGCGCTGCAGCCCAGCGTTGCTGACGACGATATGAAGAGTGCCGAAGGCTTTGACGGCCTGGTCGAACATGGCCGTGACGTCGTCCTCGCGACTGACGTCGGCTCTGATGGCGATGGCCCGACGTCCGAGCGCTGTGATTTCCGCGACCACCTCTTCGGCGGATGTCGGGTCGGTCACATAATTTACCGCCACATCGGCGCCCGCGCGCGCAAGGCCCAGGGCGACCGCCTTGCCGATGCCGGAGTTGGCCCCCGTGACCAGCGCCGGCTGGCCCGTCAGCACCATCGGATACGGACTCTGCGGTCGATGATCGTCAGTCGCCGGGGGGACCGCCGGATTTGTCGAAGTCATCTTCTGCTCACATGCGATGGGTTGGACGCAGACAACGCGCGAGAGGCCGATAGGTCGCCGCGCCGTGCTCGCCGTCGCAGGCCTGGCCAATCATGTATCGCACTGATGCCGGGCGCGCGGTCCGGCGCCGACACGTAGAAATACGACGTAGCGCGCCTGGATCGTTCCTCGCTAAAGGGTCGCCATCGCCGCGGGCGATATCTTCGAGAAAGCTGTTGTAATGACCACCCTGTCGCTCACCCTCCCGGCGCAAGTCCCCGTTCGCGGGCGCACGTCGAGCGCCAATGACCGGCCCGTCCTGGCCGGCGCCTTGATGCGCGCCTTCGACATCGTTGCGGCCACGAGCGTGCTGCTGCTGACGGCGCCCTTGCTGGTGACGATCGCCCTTCTGGTATGGTTGATGGACGGCGGCCCGGCCCTTTACAGCCAACCCCGGGTCGGGCGCGACGGCCGCCACTTCCGCTGCCTGAAGTTCCGCAGCATGTGCGTCGATGCCGACGCCCGTCTGGCCAGACTGCTGGCCAGCGACGAGAACGCCCGCCGCGAGTGGCAGGCGGACTACAAGCTGCGCGCCGATCCGCGCATCACCCGCCTGGGAAGGTTTCTGCGCAAGACCAGCCTCGACGAAGCGCCGCAGCTGATCAACGTCCTGCGCGGCGAGATGAGCCTGGTCGGGCCCCGTCCCATCGTCGACGCGGAAATTCCCCGCTATGGCCGTCGCTTCGTCGCCTACTGCGCCCAACGTCCGGGGATCACCGGCCTCTGGCAGGTGAGCGGGCGCAACGACGTCTCCTATCGTCGCCGCGTGGCGTTGGACACGGCGTATTCGGCGAGGAAATCGATCATCCTGGACATGCGAATTCTTCTCGCGACCGTTCCCGCCGTCGTTCTGCGTCGTGGATCCTATTAGGCTGGCAAGTCAAAGGCGCAAGACAACCGTGATCCCGGCGAACACCAGATAAAACGTCGCCATCAAGGCCAGATAGGCCCTCGTGATCCAGCCGCGCCAGAAGGCGAGGAAAAGGACGCAGACCGACAGCAACGTGACCACGCCCGCGACGACCAGGGCCTGATCGAGCAGCCAGGGCGTCGAGAACAGGGCGAAAGCCGTAGGCACGGTGGCCTGGATCATCATCGCACCGCTGATGTTGGCCAGGGCCAGACGCACCTTACCCTGGCGTATCCAGATAATGGCGTTCAGCGTTTCAGGCAGCTCAGTGGCGATGGGACTGAGCAGGAGCGACAGAAGTTGCGGTCTGAGGCCGAGGTAGGGACCGAGCGCGGCCACCTGTCCGACGAAGAAACGGCTGGCGACGAAGATGACGCCAAGCGCGGCCGCGGTCTGCAGCACCGCCGCCCAGGTCTTGGGTGTCGCCGCCTTGGGCGATAGCTTCAGCGGCTCGAGCGCGCCGTCGTCGATCTCCTGTTCGCCGCGCATTTCCCTCCACGCGTAAGCGCCGTAGGCGACGAGGAAGAGAATGCCGATCCATGGCTTGATCGCAAAAGCGATCAGGCCGACCCCCAGCTTCACCGCCGAGATGACGATGAACCAGGCCTGATCGCGGCTGAGGCCGGCGTAGAGGTCGCGCCCTTGTCGGCCTGAAGGCAGCCGCCGCCTGCATATCCACAGCGTCAAACCGACGATCGCATAGGCGATCGTGCCCAGCACGAGCGGGCCGCCCATCGCCGCGCCGACGCCGACATCCTTGTCTGACGCGCTTTGCGGGAAGGTCACGGCCACGAACGTGACCACGCTTTCGGGCATGGCGGTCCCGAAGGCGGCGAGGATGGTTCCCGTCGCCTTCTGACCGACGGCGAGCTTTCGCCCCACCCATTCGACGCCGTTCACGAAGTATTCGCACGCGACATAAATCAGGGCGGCCGAGCCCAGGAGGAGGGCGATGATGACAGGGAGGGAATGCAAGACGCGCTTTCAGGGCCGGACGCATGCAACCATGGGCCAGCGTCCTCGCCCGGCCCGGGTGCGAACGCCGATCCCAATGGTCTCGCCAGGTCCGACCGCAGGGCAGCCGGACTGTACGCGCCACGGCCGAAGCCGAGTATGTTGACGCGCACCCCTCTAAAACCGCGAGGACGGCTACTCCCCAAAGAGCAATGATCTCATAGAAGCTGCGGTGTCGCGGGTCAATTCGCCGACGGGAATCGGTTTCCCGGCAGATTCAGTCGCCGCGGTTGCGGGCGGCGCCGCAGCAAGTATCGGAATTCGCCTTGGCGCGGCGGCTGAGCCAGCCACGCAGAATCAGTGACCAGCCGGTCCAAGCCGCGGCGAGCGCGACGATCGCGAAGACCATGAGGTTCTGATTCAATTCAGCCGGCCCCCATCGCGCTGGCGATATGGAAGGTGGCGAAGGCCGCCCCATAGGCCAGGGTCGTCATGTAGACGAACATCACCGCCGGCCAGAGCCAGGAATTCGTCTCGCGCTTGACCACGCCGAGGGTCGAGGCGCACTGCGGCGCAAAAACGAACCAAGCCAGAAAGGCGAGGGCAGAAGCCAGTGACCATTGCTGCGCCAGCACGCCGGCCAGAGCCGCGTCCTGGCCCGTCCCGGCGGAGACCGCGTACACGGTGCCCAGGGCGCCGACGGCGACCTCGCGGGCCGCCATGCCGGGGATCAAGGCGACGCCCATCTGCCAGGAGAAGCCGACCGGCGCGAGGATCGGCTGCGCCGCATGACCGATCATTCCGGCGAAACTGTAGTCGATGGCCGGTCCGGCGGCGCCTGCCGGCTTGCCGGGCACGGTCGAAAGGAACCAGATCAGGATCATCATGGACAGGATGATGGTGCCGGCGCGGCGCAGGAAGATCTGACCACGCTGCAGCACGTTGCGCGCGACGTTGACCGGGTCGGGGATTTTGTAGGCCGGCAGCTCCATCAGGAAGGGCTCGGCCAGGCCGCGCCAGAAGATCGTGCGTATCACCCAGGCGACCGCCAACGCACTGGCGAGGCCGAGGGCATAGAGACCGAAAAAGACCAGACCCTGCAGGCTGAGGCCTCCGAACACCGCTCGCCGCGGGATGAAGGCGGAGATGATCAGGGTGTAGACCGGGATCCGCGCCGAGCAGGTCATCAGCGGGGCCACCAGTATGGTCGTCAGGCGATCGCGCCGGTTGTCGATGACCCGCGTGGCCATGATCCCTGGAATGGCGCACGCGAAGCTCGACAGCAGCGGGATGAAGGCGCGCCCGTGCAGCCCGGCGCCGCCCATGATCCTGTCGAGCAGGAAAGCCGCGCGGGCCATGTAGCCGACGTCTTCCAGAATGATGATGAACAGAAACAGGATCATAATCTGGGGCAGGAAGACGAGAACGCTGCCGACACCGGCGATGATCCCGTCACAGAGCAGGCTTTTGAGCAGGCCGTCCGGTAGGGCGTGGGCGATTGAGCTGCTCAGGGAGTCGAAGCCTGCGGTGATGAGGTCCATCACCGGTTGCGCTCCGGTAAACACCGCCTGGAACATCGCAAAGAGGACCGCCAGCAAGATCAGTATGCCGGCGACGGGATGCAGCAGAACGCTGTCCAGTCGCCCAGTCCAGGTGTCCGGGCGTTTGGGCGGCGTCACGCAGGCTTTGACGATACGTTGGGCGTCGCGGTGCAGGGCGCGAATATCGACCGCCGACGGCTCGCTCCAGGCGTCGGCGCGGAGTGCGCGGTTGAACGCGGCCTCCTGCTCGAGCCGGTCGACCAGGACATCGACGCCGCGCCCGCGGGTGGCGACGGTGCCGATGACGGGCATGCCCAACTCGCGCGATAGCCTTTCGGTGTCGATCTCCAGGCCCTGTCGCTGGGCGATGTCGATCATGTTCAGCGCCAGAATGCAGGGACGGCCGACGGCCTTGAGCTCCAGCGCCAGTCGCAGGACCAGCCGCAGGTTGGTGGCGTCGGCGACGCAGACTACGATATCGGGCGCGCTCTCGCCCGCAAGGCGGCCCAGGACAGCGTCGCGGGTCACCAATTCGTCTGGGCTACGCGCGCGAAGCGAATAGGTCCCCGGCAAGTCCAGTATCTTGATGAGCCGGCCGCTCGGGCTGGTAAGGCGTCCTTCCTTGCGCTCGACTGTGACGCCGGCATAGTTCGCCACCTTCTGCCGCGAGCCGGTCAAGGCGTTGAACATCGCCGTCTTCCCGGAATTGGGGTTCCCGACCAAGGCGACACGAATGGGCGGCGCCGAAGCGCCGACGATCGGCGCGGACTTGAGATCGAGCGCGTTCACTGGCGACTATCTGGCTGGACGAGAACACCGCGGGCGTCGCGACGACGAACGGCGACGCGCATGTCGTCGAGTCGCACGCAGATTGGATCGTGGCCGATGAAGCCCTCGTGCAGAATTTCGACTCTCGCGCCTTCGACGAAGCCCATTTCAAGCAAGCGCCGTTCAAGCTCCGAGGCGGGGAGGCCGCCGATGGCGGCGTTGGCGCGGACCTCGGCGATCACGCCACAAAAGCCTCGCCGGCCATCGGCGAGCGACGCCAGGCGATCGGCGGCGGCCGGCGTGGGGACTTCGACTCTGAGGTCGGTCAATCGGGTCACGGGCGCCTCCGGGGAGCTGCTTTCGAGAACGATTATCATAAGTGGACGGAAAGATCGCGCGGCAAGACATGGACTCGGTCCGAGGCCGGAAAAAGATGATCGAGATCGATAAAATCCAGCTCGTCCGACGTGATGGCGGGCGAGAGACAAGCCACCCGCCGACGATCGGCCCCGTTTGAACCAATTGCGGAATGGCTGGAATAGACGTTGTGGCGCGGACAGACCGCGTCGAATCATCGACTGTGGTTGCTCCATCACGGGATGTCTTCCCGCGGCGCGCCAAAGCGTTTGTGTGCAAAACGCTTTGGTTGGTCGAAAAAAAGAAACCACGCTTGACAACTGCATGGCGATAAAATCGCCTTCAACGAATTATTTTCTTGGTAAAATTGAACCTCACTCGGAATCAACGGAATTGATACTCTCGAAAAGAGCAAAATAGCTCTTAATGACGAGGACGCGCGGTATTGATTATCATTGATACTGCATCTCCGGCCGGAATTTGCCGCCGGAGGCTTATGCTCGAACTGGTGGCTCTCGCCGGATTCGCGGGAATACTTGACATTGCCGCTCCAGCGCCACGGGCGGTCGCGGGCCAGGTCAAGCTGGCGCAGAACGAAATCGGGTACCAGAGTAGGCCGAAGGGTCAGCAGCGCTGCGACCTTTGCGTCAACTGGGATCCCCCCGGGACGTGCAAGTTGGTCGCCGGCCCCATCAGCCCCACCGGATGGTGTGGCTTGTTCGCGCACAAATCACAAACCGGCCGAAGCGCCGCGAGATGACGCGCCCGGTCCTTTCGTCTTTTGCCTTGTTCGCGCTGGCCTGGTTTGCTGTGTCGGCGCTCGCTTTCATCCCGACCAGGGCTTTCGCGGTTCCCGCGTTCGCCGCGCAAACCGGCCAAGCATGTCAGATGTGTCATGTCGGCGGCCTGGGCCCCCAGCTGACGCCCTATGGGCGCAGCTTCAAGATCCACGGCTACACGATGCGCACGACGCCCTTCAACGTCCCGGTTTCGGCGATGGTCGAGGCGTCCTACGTGTCGACCGCCAAGAATGCGCCCGAACCGGTCGCGCCGCATTACGCCGCCAATGACAACGTCACCATCGACCAGATCAGCGTCTTTTTGGCCGGCGGGCTTGGGTCGCACCTGGGCGCCTTCGTTCAGACCACCTACGACGGGGTCGGCCGCGCCTACAGCTGGGACAATCTCGACCTGCGGGCGGTCACCACCTTTGACATAAAGGGCGCGCCCATCGTTCTGGGAACCAGCCTCAACAACTCCCCGACCGTGCAGGACGCCTGGAATACGCTCCCCGGCTGGGGCTTTCCCTACAGCGGGTCCGACCTCGCCCCCTCGCCAACCACGGCCCCGCTGCTGAGCGGCGCCCTGGCGCAGACCTCCATCGGCGCGACGGCCTATGCCTGGATCAATTCCGAACTCTATCTCGAGGCCGGCGGATATGTTTCGCCCAATGCCCGCACTCTGACACGTCTGGGTGCGGATCCAACGTCGCCTGGCAGTATCGAAGGCATCGCCCCCTATGGGCGCGTCGCGTTTCAAAAGACGGTGGGGGGCGGAACACTGGAGGTCGGCGCCTTTGGTCTGCAGTCGAGCATCCACCCTGGGCTCGACCGCAAAACGGGGGCCACCGACCACTATACCGACCTTGGGCTCGACGGATCTTACTTCATGACATTGGCAAACTCCGACGTGGTGACTGTCAACGCCCGATACCTGCATGAGAGGCAATCCCTTGACGCCACCTGTATACTGGCCGTAGCGAGCAACTGCGCGCACAACAACATCACGGATATCCGAGCGGACGTATCATACTACTGGCGCGACAAGATTGGGGGTACGGTCCAGGTCTTCGATACGTTCGGCTCCGCCAATGCGGCTATCTACGCCGCCAACCGCATTCCGGATCCGGACAGCACCGGCGTCACCTTCCAGATCGACGCCACGCCATTCGGCGGCATGTCGCAGCCGCGGCGGCGGGTCAACGTGAGGGTCGGTTTACAGTATACGCTCTACACTAAATTCAATGGCGCCGCGACCAACTTCGATAACCAGGGGACGAGCGCTTCGGACAACAACACCTTCCGGGTGTTCACCTGGTTCGCGTTCTAACGGACAGGTTCACACGTCAATCCGACACATTGAAGGATCCTCCGGGGGCAGGACGCCCTCTCGTTTACCTGACGCCAAGGCCGGCTCAGACCACTCGAACAATTGGGCTGCCCAGACCAACAGGCATCAGAAGAAAAATGTCGCCGTAAGCGCAAGCGCGTCGGCGGAAGGGGCCGGCCGCAGGAAACTCTCATACCCCGGCCGCTGGAACGTCCAGGCGGCCGAGAGTTGCACGCGCTTGAACAGAGTGGAAACGCCCAGGCTACCGTCGTATTCCTCGCGGATCGACGCATCGGCGGCGCCAGCGGGGAGGGGCGTCAGGACGCCGACGTGCGCCAGCACCCGCCAGCGGCGGTTGAGCGGGATCGAGCCGTCGAGCTCCGCGTAGAAGGCTCCCACGCCGTCCCTGAAATAGCGTGGTGAGTAGCGAGCGTAGCAACTTACGAAGCGGGTTCTGTAACCCGCATAGACTTCGGGATCATAGGCTTGGACCACCCAACCCACGTCATACGTCAGAACCGTGTTGCTTACCCCGAGGTCCCAGGTCGCGCTCCGCCCTGCCGGGCCGGCGAGGCCGACCGCTTCGCTGTGCGAGAAGACTTGCAGCCCCGCGCCGGGAAATCGGCCCACGGTGGCCGAGCCCGCGAAATAGACATCGAGCCCTCCGGCCTGGGGCCAGTCGTCGGCGACGCTGGCGGTCAACGCGGGCTGATCGACGCCCAGAGATGCGCCACGGTATCGGTAGTCGCTGGTGACCGACGCACTCAGCGCAAGTTGCGCCTGGGCGGCGGTCGACACGGCCAGGACGGCGAACGACGCAAGGGCAAGTCTGGCGGCTCCCGAGCGATCGCCGGACCGCCTAGCGACGCGCCAAGGCGCCGAGAGGCTTCGCGCACGCGCAGTGGCAGGGCCCCACCACGCGCAGCAGCGATGCGCAGGCGTCGACCCTCCGGCCTCCATCATCGCCGAGGACCAGAGTCAGCGGCGCGGATGGCCGCGCCCGCTCGCGCAACAGGGCGAACAGGCCGCTGACGTGAGCGGCGGCATAAGAGCTTCCATCGACCAGAAACCATCGTCCACCCGGCTCTGTCGTGGGCACGTCACGACCGGGAGCAAGATATACACCCGGCGCCGCAGTCGTCATCGATTCATCGGCCACGGCGACCACACCGGCGTGCGACGCCGGGAATCCGCCGTGGGGCAGGTCGGGATCGAAGGCCGCCACGACCGTCAGACGCCTGGCGAGCGCCACATCGATCAGCCGCGCGAGCAGAGGGTCGGGCGGCCCGGCGAGGCTGAGGTTGACCACTTCCGCGTTGTGCTCGATCGCGAAATGCAGCGCCTGGGCCAAGCTTAGGCTGTCGCAGACGGTCGCGGGCGTCCCCGCGCTTGCCCCGCCGGACTGCCAGCAGGCTCTCAAGGCCATGAGCCGGGCGCCGGGCGCCACGCCCACGATACCGACGCCGTTGTCGCCAAGGGCGGCGATTACCCCGGCGACCCCCGTGCCGTGGCTTTCAGCGGCGGTCGGATGATCGCCGACGAAATTCTCCGCCACGACGATCTGCCCCCTCAGGTCGGGGTGATTTCGCTCTACCGTGCTGTCGATCACCGCAACAGTGATGTTCCGTCCCGTGGCGATCTGATGCAGGTCCGCGAGCCGCCATTCCCGGGCCGACGGTTGCGCCAGGAAAAGCGGGTCCATTGCTGCGCCTGCTGATCGGGAGCCTTCGCCCTTGTAGAGCCTCACCGGCTCGGCCCACGAAACCGCCGGATCGAGCGAGAGGCGCTTGGCTTCCTCGTCGGTCGACCGGCCCGGGGGCGCCATCATGATGAAGCAATCCACTCCGACCAGGGGCATCGGCCAGTCGCCGATCAACGCCAATCCGTGGCTGTGCGCCAACCGTCCGGCTATCCGGCGACGCGCCGCCCGCGCCATGGCGTCATCGTAGCTGTCGCCATAGTCGGTTCCGGGCCGGAAGTGTTCTGGAGCAAGCCGCAGGAGCACGAGCACTTCGCGATCGGGATCGCCGCCCGTTACCACCGGCGCGGCCGCGCTCGGGCTCACCCCCGTGGCCGCCAGCAACATCCAGAGTGTCAGCGCGAGGAGTGGGCCGTGGCCGCGCCGTGGCATCAGCGGATTGCGCCCGGATCAATCGGCTGGGCGATCTCGACGTCCGGCCGGGTCCGCATCCTGACGAGCATTGCCGAGCGCTCGTCGACCGGCACGTGGATGACGTAGGCCCCGCTCGCGGTGGGGCCGTCGACGATCCGGGCGTGATTGGAGACGAGCGTCTCTCTGAGCCGACGCTCGCTGGTGTCGGGATCGAACATGACCAGCGCATTGCCGAGCGACGGCGCGTTCCCGGCGCCGAGGGCATGATAGGCGGCCGGGGCGGGGGCGGTCACAAGGGCGATGCCGATTGCCGCGAGCACCGCTCCCTGGGCGGCCGCCAATCCCCACCCCAATCCGCTGAGCCATGATGGCCGCCACGCGAGCGCACCTCGGACAATGTCGGACAGACGGGAGAACATCGCGGCGTTCGCCCGGCCGGCGTCCTCCCGCATCATTCGCTCGCGGAGGCGCAACCAGTTCGTCTCGCTCTCGATCGGCAGGTTCGCCCATTCCGCCGCCAGACGTCGCTCGGCCGCCACGTCGGCCCGGCACTCGGGGCACGCGGCGAGATGCGCCTCAACCCGTGCGTCATCGGACGCGTCGAGTCGCCGAGACACGTACCAGGGAAGCAGAGACTGCGCTTCCTGGTGCTCTCCGTCCGCCAATGCAACGGTATTTTCCATCGTCGCGTCCTTACAACCAGTCTGATAGCCGACCGGCAAGCACGCGTTTTAGATGTCGCCGGGCATGAAACATTCGCGTTTTCACTGTGTCCACGGGACACGCCATGATCTCGGCGATCTCGCGGTAGTCCATTTCGTGGAAATAGGTCAGGTCCACAACCGCCCGATGATCCGCCGACAGGTGTGTCATGGCGGTCAACAGCAGGTCGTGGACCTGCCGCCGCCGCAGTTGCAGCTCAGGGCCTTCTTCGAGACTCTCGCGCTCTTCGGCGTACCTGTCTTCGAGGGGTTCCTTCAATCCTCTCAGCGCGCTCAAGGCGCGTCGATAGGCGATCGCGAATATCCATGTCGATACCTTGCTTTCTCCATCGAATGTTTCGGCTTTTCGCCAGACCACCAGCATTGTGTCGTTGAGGATTTCCTCGACCAGGTGGGGGCGATGAACCATGTTGAGGATGAAGCGTGAGAGGCGGCGATCATAGAGCCGGTAGAGCTCTTCGAACGCGCGTCGGTCGCGGCGGACGATCCTGCTCATGAGCGGCGCGTCTTCGCGCACACTCGATGGCGGGAACGCCTGGCGCACGCTCGCCACCGCGTCACGGGTCATGGAAATCCCTGTCCGGTCATTGTCCTTGGCTTCATTCCCAGCCGCCGAAGAAAAGTTCAACGGCACGAACGCAGGTCATCCGAGGTTTCGGGTACGACGATCTCCGTCCGGACCGGCCGATCCGGACGGAGGTCGTCGCGCTATCGCCGGACATGCCGGCCTGCACTCAGGATCCGGGGATCAGCGCGATGCCGCCGAAGAGTCCGTGAGCCTCCTTCTTCAGGCCGGCGGTGAAATAGACCGTGTTCGCATCGCCGCCCTGGCCGCCGTTGCCGGTGATCAGCTCCCACAAACTGGCGATCGCGATCGGAGCGCCGTTGCTGTCGACCATCGGACCTTTGTACGCGCCTGTCTTGGGGTCGTAGGCGTTGATCCAGCCGTCGCCGAAGTTACCCACCAGCAGATCGCCGGCAAAAGCGCCAAATCCGGCGGGCGCGATGTCGAGGCCCCAGGGCGCGTTCAGGGCGCCTTGCGAAACCACGCGGCGCATGAATTTGCCCTTGAGATTGAAGGCGTCGACATAGCCAAGACCAGGCCCCGACACGGAATCATGCTTGGCTTTGTCCTGCTTGGCAAACGTCACGTAGAGGGTCCCGCCGAGATTCTTCACGTTGTAGGGCGCATAGCCCTTGGGCAGCGTGTTGTCGGTAAAGGTCTTCACCAGTTTGAAGTTCGCATCATACATTTCCACGTCGCCGGCGTAGAAATTGCTGGCATAGATATAGAGCTTGGACTTGGCGATTCCGATCGCGAGACCTTTGTAGCTGGCCAATTCAGCCGAGTTGTCGACCGCGATGATGGCGTTTGTGCTATTCACCGACGGCGCCCAGCCCGAAATGGTGCCGTCTTCGGTATCGAAGATGAAGATGGACGAGCCGCTGGTCCCGCCGCTGGTCACTTTGAACGCGTTGCTGTTGCTGTTGTAGACTTGACCGGTCGGCGTTCCGCCGCTGGTTCCGCCACCCGCCGGGGGGATGGTGACATTCAACGCGTTCTTGATGCCGCCGGTGTTGTAGAGTGTGCTGAAGCCTGTGGCGTTGTCGGAGACCCAGAAATCGCCTGTCGGGGAGAAAGAGATGCCCCACGGATTGACCAGCAGTGGGTCGACGGTGACCGCGGGGACCGACCCGTCGGACACGAGGTTGGTGACACTGAATTGCTGCGCGCAGGCCGCGCCTCCCAGAGTGGCGAGCAGGCCCACGCTCGCAGCCGCCAGCAACGACGCCGCGCGCCGCTTGTAGTTCGTCATGGTGTTCCCTCCAGATTGTTGAGCAGAAACGCTCGGGTAACGAGCGATGAATCTCCGTCGCGGGCTCACGGGTTCATCATCCGGCAAAATAAAAGCGACCGGCCGCGCGCCGCGCGCTTCTTGGCGTCACTGCGAAGACGCGGACCATGCTGGACATTTTCTCGGCGCGAGGGCGCTGGCCCGCTCTCGAATGTCGCCCAACGGCGCTCATCCGTGAGAAACGATGGGCGCCTATAGGCGCGCCCACCGAAAAAATTCCGGGGGCCCGGTCAGTCGACCCGGCGCAGGCGGGCTGCAAACATGGGGGGTCAGGCGGGTGGAGACGGCGGCGACCTCGAGGCAATTGCGCGGTCGCGACCCGATCAGCCATTTCGCTTTGAAAAACAGACAGCTTTGTCGATGCCTCGCCAATGGCAGGCGGAGGAGGCTCGCTTTGTCGACTGCATCAACTGGGCCAAATTTGATTGTTCGCGACATGCGGCCGCTAGAGCATCGTGCGGAAAAGTGGGAACCGGTTTTCCGCAAAAACGATGTGAAATCAAGATTCTTGAGCGCCGCGCGCGATTCCCGAATCGCGCACGTCGCTCTAGGTGCGACAATTCGCACGGTTCGAGCTCCGCAACGTTCGGGCAAGTGCGGCGTTCGATCGATGTGCCGCTCTTCGTCACTCCCCCCGACGACAGGGCGACGACATCAAGGCCCAGCCGTATCCCATCCGGTTGGGCCTTTTTGCCGCCCCCTCGTCGGCGCGACGCCGCGGCGCCCGACCCGACGGCGAGGGCCAGGAACCCCTCGTAGAAGAGACGCGATTTTCGAATTGGCGTAGAGATCAGCCGCGAATGTGTTAGCCGCCGTCGTGTGCCTGCTTCATTTCGGATTTGGCTCGAGGTCGCCCATCACGCGTCGTTCCGCATCGGCGGCTGGGCGTTCGTGCGCGAGAACGCCGGCGCGGTGACCGGAACGGCCGGCGGCCGGCGGGCGATAGACCTTGAGCACGCCGCTCTCGCGGGCCTGGCCGCCGCCCTGGGCGACCTTGGGCCGGGTGCACGCGCCGAGCTCCACACGGCCTCGTCAGCCGTGCTCGCCATTCCAGCGCGCATCGCCGCCGCTGAAGCGGGCGAAAACGCTCCAAGCGGCAATCTCGACCTCTGGGCTCAGGCCTCGACGACGCTGCGCCGCGTCCAGCTCGTAACGCGGCGCGCCGACTTGGCCCGGAGCGGTCCGACGGCCTTCGCGGCCGCCTGGGCCGACTTCGCCCGTGACCGTGCGAAGGACAGGGGCGCGTTCGCCGCCACGATCCCGAAATCGAATTTGGCAAAGGCCGGCGTTTGAGCAGCGGGGATCGCAGCGGCGCGCGCGCGATGATGCCTTCTCGCATGGTTTCCGACCCCGAGGCCGAGTGGCGCGCTGATTACCGGCAAGCGCCGATATCGATCGGGGAGTTGCTCGCGCGCGTGGAGCTGACCGCCGCGCAGCTGCCGTTCGAAATCGATGAAACCTCCCCTTTCGCGGTGAAGGCGCCGCCGCACTTCCTGTCGCTGATCCGCAAGGGCGACGCGCGGGACCCCCTGCTCCTGCAGGTTCTGGCGAGATTGGACGAGCGATCGGCGATTGAGCCAAGCGGCGCCGACCCGCTTGCGGAGGCCGGCCAGTTCAAGCACCGCGGTGTTATCCAGAAGTACCGCGGCCGCGTTCTCGTGCTGCTCTCCGGCGCGTGCGCCATTCATTGCCGCTATTGCTTCCGACGCCACTACGACTACGGGCCGATGACCCTTGGCGGCGCCGATCTGGAGGCGCTCGCCGAACTTGTCGAGGCCGACCCGTCGATCCGCGAAGTGATCCTCAGCGGCGGCGACCCGTTGTCGATTTCGGATCGGAAGATCGCCGCGTTGTTGCAACGCCTCGGACGTATCGCGTCCCTTCGTGGGATCCGCTTCCATACGAGAACCGTTACCGCCGTGCCCAGCCGGGTCACACCGGCGCTCCTGGCGGCCGTGTCGTCCTGCCAAAAGCCGATCGTCATGGTGACCCACACGAACCATTCCAACGAGATCGACGCAGTCGTCGGCGAGAGCCTGAGGCGTCTGCGGGTCGCCGGGGTGACGCTATTGAATCAGGCGACCCTGCTGCGGGACGTGAACGACCGCGCGGAGG
Source organism: Caulobacterales bacterium (assembly GCA_038206535.1). Lineage (GTDB taxonomy): Bacteria > Pseudomonadota > Alphaproteobacteria > Caulobacterales > Caulobacteraceae > Acaudatibacter. The sequence continues at coordinate 8,289 of JBBRAV010000006.1, read as the reverse complement.
CTCTGATCGAACACAGCTGGAAACTTTTCGAGAGCGGTGTCACGCCTTACTACATCCACCTGCTCGACCGCGTTGCGGGGGCCGACCACTTCGTTGTGGAATGGGATGACGCCCGTCGCCTCCAGGCCACGCTCCGCACCGAACTTCCCGGTCACCTGCTCCCGCGATTTGTGAAGGAAGTCCCCGGCGCCCCGAGCAAGATGCCGCTAGAGAGTATTCGCTAGGCGCATGATAGGCACATCAACGGCGCGGCGCCCGGACGACGCGCGACATCCCCATATTCGTCTGTGAACCGCGCGGCGTTTAGCCGGCGCGCCATGATGTCGCCTAAGAGGCGCCGAGACCTGGTTCGAAGGGGCCAAGCGCTCCCTGGCGAAGGCGGGCGGAGCGGGGACTTGGCGGTGGGCTCGCCATCGGGCGCGAGCAATGCAACGAAGCCCTCCTGCCCCGCGTTTGCTTTGCATGTCCAGCCATCGGCAGCACGGCGCGGCGTCTCGAAAGTCCGCTCCCCGGCAGGATCTCCTGTCTAAGCTCTTCACCCGAGGCGCGACGGTCATCTTCCTGGCCATATCTTTGGCCGTGACGGCGGTGGCGCTGGGCTATACGCCGCTCGTCCACCGTTGAAGGTCCCGCCGCCAGGAACAGCTCCGGTGGGGCGCCGCTTCCCGCGAAGTTCCTAGCGGCTCGCGGCCGGTTGCGGCGGCAAGGTCTCGCGCTCGAAGGTTATCGTGGTGATCTTGGCGTCCAGACCCTGCACCACCGCCGGCGTGAGGTCGCCGGCCATGTTACCGCCGAGGACCGAATTGCGGTCGAACAGCATGCCACAGCCGCGCGCCTTGTAGGCCGCGGCGATGATCGGCTGGGCTTCGTTGGCGATGCGGACGAGGGCCTTCTGTCGCGTCGCCTCGATCTCGCGCTGTCGTTGATTGATCGTTTGTTGCAGCGCCTGAGCCCGGGAGGCGAGAGACTGCTGACGCGCCTGCAGGTCCGCGGGCTTCATGCTGGCTCGCTGGGTTTGCAACGCCTGAGCGTCGGTCTCCAGCGGCGCCCGCGCAGCGTTGACTTCCGTCTGGACCTGGTCGGCGATCTGCTTCAGGCGCGCCGTCGCGGCCATTCCCACCTTGGCGTTCGTCAACACCGCCTGTTGCGACAACAGACAGATTCCTGGCAGCGCCGGCCCGCCCAGGGGCTGCGCCGCGGTCGTTTGCGCCGCGGCGGGCCGGGCGGAGACGATGAACAGGCTCGCGGCGAAAACAACGGCCGAGAAAGGGGACTGTCTCCACATGGACAAAAAATCTCCGGATCAATTTTGGCGAGGACGCCAAAGACACTGTGTTGAGCCCCTCTCATACTACAGTGCTTGGCCCCGGCGCACCCCCTCATGATGGCCGCGGCCGTTCGAAACCGTCCGCAGGCGAGGCTGCCGCCGCGAATCACGCCCGAAACCTCGTTTGCGACAGCCGCGGCGTCGCATGGAGCCAGGTCGCCGGCTAGGCGTTGCGGACAGGCGCGATGTTCAGAGACGGGTGGCGATTCAGATGGCAGTTTCGACCGAGCGATTGCGGCGCAGACGATCGTCCGCGCCGCAGAGAGCGTTCTTGGCCGCGACGTTTGTCATGGGACTTGCGGCCGGCGTCCACCTGGACCGTCGCTTCGCATCGCCCGGCCTGGCGGCAAAGGGATCCGGCGCGCCAAGTCCGCGGCCAGGGGTCCATGCAGCTCATCCCAGGCAAATGCCCGCGGCGGGTTGGCGGCAGATATTGGTGCGGACCTGGAAGGCGTTCAACGCCGACCAGATCCTCGCCGTTGCCGGGGGCGTCACCTTCTTCAGTCTATTGGCCCTTTTCCCCGCGTTGGGGGCCTTCGTCTCCGTCTATGGGCTGATCTCCAATGTCGAGGACGCCCGCCGCGAGATCGTCGGCATGGCCGGCGTGCTGCCCGGCGGGGCCGTCACCGTGATCGGCGACCAGATGACGCGTCTGGCCGCGACCAATCATGCTCACCTCGGTCTCGCATTCGCGACGGGACTGCTGATCTCCGTCTGGAGCGCCAACGCGGGCGTCAAGGCCCTCATGAGCGGGCTCAACGTCGCCTACGGAGAGCGCGAGAAGCGTTCGTTCATTGCTCTTAACCTGATGTCCCTGGCGTTCACCGTGGGTCTGACGGCGTTCTCGGTCGCCGGCACAGCGATCGCCGTCGCCGCCCCGCGGGTTCTGGCGTTCGTGGGACTAGGTCCGTTCGCGGGGGAAGGCCTGCTGCGGTGGCCTGTCCTGGCTGCCGTGACATTCAGTCTTCTGGCGCTGCTGTATCGGTACGGGCCCTCTCGCGAACATGCGCGATGGAGATGGATCACGCCGGGCAGTGCGCTGGCCGGCGCGATATGGGTGCTGATGTCGATCGGATTTTCGCTCTACGTCGCCAATTTCGGCCATTACAATCAGACCTACGGGGCGCTGGGCGCCCTGATCGGCTTCATGACCTGGATATGGCTGTCGGTGACCGTGGTGCTTCTGGGCGCGGAGCTCAACTCCCAGTTGGAGCGGCAGACGTCGGTGGACACCACCACGGGGTCTCCGCTGCCGCAGGGCCAGCGCGGCGCGACAGTGTCGGATCGCGGACCGCCCTGACTTCGGCCAGGATCACCGCCGGGCAACCGGCGCGCGAGAAGGCGTCAGACCAGGCTGTTCACCAGGTCAAGCGTGTACGCCTCGATCGGCGGTCGGAGACGGAGAAGCGCCTGGCCGGCGCGCCGCGCTGGCGGACAGGCCCGGCGTACGCCCGCTATAGGCCCGCACGCGGTTCTTGCCCGCGAGCCACACGTCCCACCACCAGCCGCGATCATCCCGCGCCGAACCCAGGAGCTTGGAGCGCTTGAGCTCCACCACAACCGGGAGGTGCGCGAGGGCATATGGCGAGATATCCAGCTCCATCTCGCCACGCTAGCGCAGTCTCGACTGATTCGGAACCAAATCTCGATGCCAGAGCAAACGCGACACGCCACACGGGATCGCGGCCTGTCGTCGGAAGTTCGCGAGCCGGTTGTACCCTCCGCGAGAAGGGCAGGGCAAATGGCCGCGCCGCCCACCCATCGCGGTCAAAACAGTGGCGTCAAAAACGACCTTCGGACCAAGCGGCGACGCCCGGAATGACCCGATCGATCGGCTCACTCCAACCGGCGGCCGAGGGGACCGCCAGCTTATCGGGACGCTGAGTAAACAAGAAATAGGCGGCGGGCTGTCAACTCGCGGACGGGCGCCACAGGCGCCAGTTCCGCCTCCAAGGCCACCTGTTCCATTCCAACGATCGCGAGGCGCTCCGCCAGGTAGGCGCGCCGCTCCTCCATAGGCTGCTGCCTCGGCTCGTCTTGCTCGTATCGATATGCGAGCGCGGCTAAAAGCTGTTCGCGCTCATTGACCATCCCAGCGACCTCAACGGCGATTTCTTTCCGCCGCATCGAGACATAGGCTTGCCGTGGGATGGGCGGGCGAGGGAGAGCGGACTCTCTGTCGCGTCCCGACGGCGACGCGCCAGGCGCCGCCCATGCAGTCCGGGGAGCATCGCTCATCTTGTGTGCCTCGCGGTGGTATGAGACGCGGAACGGCCGTCGTTCAAAGAGGTGGGGCGCGCGCTACACGCGGCCGCACGATCAGACCGCCGTATAGGTCCAGTCATTCGCACGGCTCGACCACGCCCGTGAACGCGAGCCTTCATTGTCGGTGTCGCCGATCGCTCGGCAATATGTGGTTATAATACGCGGCGCCGGTGAGCCGGACAGCAGGCGGCCTGCTATCGGGCATCCAATTTTTCCGCTGTATCGAGGTGGTGTCGCAGGTCGGGCAGCGTGTCGCGCGCCAGGGCCGCGGTCGGCGCATCGCCGATCTTCGCCTGCTTCTCGAAGTCCGCGATATCCTTGGTGTGGTCCTCGACCATGTAGCGGGCGAACTCGTGATCGAAGGCCGCGCCGTGCAGGTGCTCGAGTTTGACAGCCTCGGCCCTGGCTTCCGGCGCCATGGCCTCGGTGTCGCGGACACCGTGCGCCTTGGCGACGGCGAGCGCCTTCACCTTCGCCGCGGAATGGTCGGCATGGAGCATCTGGCCGAAATCGCGAATCCCAGCGGAGGCGCCTTCCTTTGCCGCCATTTCGCCTAGAGCCATTTCTGAATTGTCTCCTTCCAGCGCCTTTTTCAGAAAACTGCTGTCGGAGGCGGCGAAGGCCGAGGTCGATAGTGAAGCGGCGCCCAAGACGGTGATGGCGAGCTTGAAGGAAGTTTTCATCGGGTAAGCCTGGTTTTGCGACGAGAGGTGCGAGCGAAGCGCCGCTCGATGGGAGACGAACGAAGAGCGGCTCGAAACGTTGCGTCGCCCTGCCTCCGTCCTGTGCGCCGCGGCCAGGTCGGACGTCAGGCTACGGTGAGTGGCCGCCGTCGAACCGCTCCGTGTGCCGCTGGGCGGGATGCATCCCGCCGGTCAGTCTTTGACTTCCAGTGGCGCCCAACCGCCGAAAGCTTAATGGGAGGGTATTGTGAGAGCGGCCGCGATATATGAGCACTGCGCGTTTTGGTCTCTCCCAGGATCCGGTGATGTCGATAGTGAGCCTGAAGTTTTCCCGCATGGAATGGCGCCTGGGCGTCCCTGCTGTCCTATGCGCCGCTGCGGTGGTCGCAGCCGGGCCTGCGCCGCGGGCGGCCGCCGCGGTACGGTCGGATGCCTTGGCCGCGCTGCCCGCGAACGTGATCCCGCCGCCGCTATCCCACCCTACGGTCGAGTTTTTCAGGAACCACCCGGCGGCGTGGGCCGACCTCGTTTCGCAACTGCCCCGGCAGTCGCCCGAGGCTTCGGCGCCCCCGAAAGCGAGCGCCAGGCAAGGCGCGGGGTCCTGGCAGATGGTGACGACGGCGCCGACGAAGGGCCTGTGCAATCCCCTGCTGCTCACCGATGGAACGGTGATGGCGCACGTCTGCGGCACGCCCAAGTGGTACAGGCTGAGCCCCGACAGCAAGGGTGACTATGCGGACGGGACTTGGTCCAGGCTTGCCTCCCTGCCGGTGATCGGCGGAACGCAGTACGCGCCGCAGTACAACGCGTCCGCCATGCTTCCCGATGGCCGCGTGATCGTCGAAGGCGGAGAGTTCAACAACGGGCAGTTGGCCTGGACGAACCTCGGGGCGATCTACGACCCGGTCCACGATGCCTGGACTCCTGTGGCGGCGCCCGGGGGCTGGAGCGAGATCGGCGATGCGCAAAGCGTTGTGCTCGCCAACGGCGCCTTCCTGCTGGCCTCGTGCTGCGACACGCCCGCCGAGGACGCCATTCTCGACCCGAAGACACTGACCTGGGCCACGACGGGCGCGCCGAACGCGGGGGGGAACTATCAGGATGAGCAAGGCTATGAGCTGCTGCCGAACGGCAATGTGCTGACGCTGGACATCTGGACCAACTACGGCGTCGGTGGAAACGCCACCAACGCCGAGCAATACTCGCCCCTCACGGGCGTCTGGACCGGCGCGGGCGACACGCCGGTTTCGCTTGCCGATCCCTTCGCCTGCCGCAACTTCGAGATCGGGCCGGCCGTGACCCGCGGGGACGGCACGGTGGTCGCTTTTGGCGGCAACACTGGCTGTCAGGCGCCGACGACCGACCCGACGGCGATCTATGACGTGAAGAAGAACAAATGGACAAAGGGGCCCGATGTCCCCGCCACATGCGGACTGAACGGGGCCTTGAGTTGCACGCTCCCCGACGCGCCCGCGGCGCTGGAACCCGACGGGGCCGTTCTGTTCGCCGCCAGCGCTCACTTTGGCGGCTTCCCGACCCACTTCTTCGAATTCAGCCCGACCAACGTCATCACCCAGGTCGCCGACACCCTGGCCCACGCCAACGACTCGGGCGCCTACTACTACAACTTCCTGGTGCTGCCGAACGGCCAGATCCTCGCAACCGATTTCACTGCGAACGCCGAGGTCTACACGCCGGCGGGCGCCCCGATCTCCGCCTGGGCCCCGATCATCAAGAAGGTTCCCGCCAGGCTGGCGCCGGGCAAGACCTATACCCTCACCGGGACTCAGCTGAACGGCGTCTCTCAGGGGGCCTACTATGGCGACGACGCCCAGTCCGCGACCAACTATCCGATCGTGAAGATCGTCAACGCCGCCACCGGCGATGTCGCCTACGCCCGCAGCTTCGACTTCGCCAGCATGTCGATCAAGCCGATGAGTAAGGACAATTCGGCGCAATTCACCGTGCCGACGGCGATCGAGATCGGGCCGAGCCGCCTCTATGTCGTGGCCAATGGGATCGCCTCAACGCCGGTTAGCGTCACGATAAGATAGTGGCCAAGACGCCACCAAATTGATCCGCGGAGCGTGACCTCGGACTGCGGCGCAACTCTGCGATCGCGCCCGCAGCGAAAATGAGGGAGACGTTTGTCGCCTTCCTCCATGCCGACCTTGGGCGATATGCGCCGAGACCTGGACTTGTCGGCCGAACGCTATTTCCCGTCAGGTGGCAATATGACAGTGATGTCCTTGCCTTTCGCGCTGAAGCCTCCGATCGGTTTCGCCTCGCCTTTGAGAATTCTCGCGAACAGGTCAGTGACGGCATCCGACGATGGTCTTCCGTCGAAATAGGCGAAGATGAGAGTCTGCTCTTTCGATTCGATCGTCGCCGACCATTTTTCCGCCTTGCCGTTCGCCGACGACAGGAGCGCGCCGATCCCCCCTCCATCCGGAGCGACCACCAGCGTCTCGGTACTGTCGCCCGTCATCAGGCTGACCTGATCGCTGTTCGCGTCGGCGCCGTCGGGCTCGATCGCCCGCGAGAACAGCATCTGCAAGCCGTTCTGGTCGACGGGCTTTTCGGCGCACCAGATCAGCGGGTGGGGCAGGCTGTTTCGTCCCTGTTTCAGGGTCGCCTGCGCCGCACCTTCCAGAATGCTTGTCATCATTGCAGCTTCGGAGACCTCATGCGCGTTGGTGATCGGCGCGCCCGCACGTCGTGGCGGAAGCGCCCTTGCGCAGAGGGAAAGACGCGCTCCCGCCGACGTTTCCGCTAGATCCGTAAAGGCGGCAAGGTCCGCCAAGGCAGTGCGCTCGTCTTCCTTGTGATAGGTGGCGCGCAATTCCAAAGTCCAGCCATGGAGATCCGCAATCCAAATCCCATCGCGCACGCCCGGGTCGGAGTCATATAGCGCCACCTGCCAACTCAGATTCCCTCCGGCGCTCGGATTTCCGGAATTGAGTTGCGCGTGCTCCGCCGGTCTGGCGGTCTCGAGTTCGCGTTTGGCCTCAACCATGGCTGCGGAGAGAGGGGCGGCGCCGCGGCGGGTGAGATACAGGGTGATATCCGACGTCGGCGCATTATAGTCGCAGCCGACATCGAGACCGAACCGGTCGAAGGTCTTGATCGTTGTGCGTACGAATTGCCTCAGTCGCATCGGGCACAGCAGGCCGGACCACGCGTGACTTCGGCCGTCGCCGCCGACAGTGCGCCATGCGCCACCCTCCGCTTGCTCCAAATTCGGCGAAAGCGTGGTCTCCCGACGGACGGCTCCGTCGGCGAAAGCCGCACTCGCGGTAAACAGTAGAAATATCGCAAGCGCCCGCATTATCCGAATCCCTCCCTACGATATTCAAACCTACACACGACCCGATCACCGCGCAACGAGGTCATATACAAAGCGACGAGGCTAGTTGATTAGTGCAATTCTAGGATTTACCTTTGCTTGGCCCTACAGATTTGCAATAAAATAGGGAACTATCCGGTTGACGTAGCAGACACAAGATGTAGGATTCGATGGACAGGCCGGCGCGAGACACTGAGATTGAAATTACCCCGGACGCAATCGCGAATCTGCGGGCGCGCGACTATGTTGTCGTTCCTCGAATTCCTACCCGCCAAATGATCGAGGCAGCTTGGGAGAGCGTTACGGCTGAAGATGCGGGCGGTGTGTGGGACGCGATGGTGGAATCCGCTCCTAGTCTAGAAGTATAGGAAATTCCGTTATAGGAAGCGGGAGGTCTCCCCTAACTCTATATGTAAGAAACCGGTCCATGATTGTCCAGGATCGCGAAATCAACAAGGCCTTTTCCTCGTCTGATACATCGATGGGCTGCCCATGGCGAGGATTGGTCGATGGACTCATATTTCTATGGTAACTGCTCACCCCCCCTGTGATCGGCGGGTCGTGACCGGCGGCGGGCGCGCCGCGGGGGTGTAGACAGGGAATCGGGTTTGTGATTCTAAGATTCGATGAATCGCGACGCCCTTCAGAAGCTCGGCAAGGAAGACTTG
>JBBRAV010000005.1:0-153125 GCA_038206535.1 Caulobacterales bacterium | reverse complement strand
CCGGAACTTCGTCCAATATGTCGATGAGGGTCATGAAAGCCTTCCGAATCAGGAAGGCTCTTCAGAATCGATCCTCAACCCAAGCGCAACCGCCGCTAAAACTTACTTGCGATTCCCCTGCCCTTTATGGGGAGGGAGGGAGGAAGTAGACCCCCCTACAGCGGGAAGATGTGGCGCTTCCGGCTGTAGGCGAGATAGCCCATGTTCGCGCCCAGGCGCAGGCCGACGCCGGCGCGGATGGGGGCGAGGGTGATGTCGTCGGCGCGCTGGTAGTTCACGCCGAGGCCGCCGATGAAATAGGCCGTGCCCTCGACGCCGGGGAAGCGGCGGTAGATGGCGTCTCCATACTGCAGATTATAGCAGAGCGTGAACACGCGGCTGGCGTTTCCGCCGGCGTCGAAACCCACCGTCGGTCCCTGCCAGTAGACTGTCTGGGTCGGACGATCCTTCATGTAGAGCAGACCTCGGCCGTATCGCAGACCGAATACAAACGCGCCGGAACCCTCTTCGCCGGCGATATAGCCGGTGGGCCGGCCATTGTCCCTGAACGCCCGCTCGATGGCCGCCCCCGCCGATTCGGCGGTCACGCCCATGAAGTCGGACACCCGGTTGACGAGTTCGTCATCCGAATAGGTCTGAGCGGACGGATCATACTGATGGGCCTGCGGCGCGGGCGATGGCGGCCCATAGGAGTCTGGCCCGTATGGGTCGGGCCCCGACTGGCGCGCCAGGACGGGGCCGGCCGCGACGACGGCGGCAAGGCCGGAAACGATCAGCGAACGGCGATCCATGACGGACTCCTGAGGTTGGCGCCCCCGCGAAACGATAGGTGTCGATTCCGGCGAGTCTAGGACGGGGCGGGTTAACATCCGCTGAATTGCCGGAGGCGGGCCGAACCATGCTAGAGGCTCGCCCATGACGACGCCGCTCTCGCACATTCGCAACTTTTCCATCGTGGCCCATATCGACCACGGCAAATCCACCTTGTCCGACCGCCTGATCCAGGAGACCGGCGGACTGACCGCGCGTGAGATGAAGGAGCAGGTGCTCGATTCGATGGATATCGAGCGCGAGCGCGGCATCACCATCAAGGCCCAGACCGTGCGCCTGACCTACCGCGCCGACGACGGCGAGACCTACATCCTCAACCTGATGGACACCCCCGGCCACGTCGACTTCGCCTATGAGGTCAGCCGCTCGCTGGCGGCGTGCGAGGGTTCGATCCTGGTGGTCGACGCCAGCCAGGGCGTCGAGGCCCAGACCCTGGCCAACGTCTACCAGGCGCTGGACAACAACCACGAGATCGTCCCGGTCCTGAACAAGGTCGACCTGCCGGCCGCGGAGCCTGACCGGGTGCGCCAGCAGATCGAGGACGTGATCGGCATCGACGCGTCCGACGCCGTGGAGGCCTCCGCCAAGACGGGCCTCGGCATACACGAGGTGCTGGAAGCCATCGTCCATCGCCTGCCGCCGCCCAAGGGCGACGAGAGTGCGCCGCTCAAGGCCCTGCTGGTCGACGCCTGGTATGACGCCTACCTCGGCGTCGTCGTGCTTGTGCGGGTGTTCGACGGACGCCTGCGCGCGGGCCAGCAGGTGCGGATGATGCAGACCGGGGCCACCTACAAGGTCGACAAGATCGGCGTGTTCCAGCCCAAGGCGACCGACGTCGCCTCGCTCGGCCCCGGCGAGATCGGCTTCATCACCGCCCAGATCAAGGACGTCGCCGACGCCGCCGTCGGCGAGACGATCACCGACGAGAAGCGCCTGACGACGACACCGCTCGCCGGGTTCAAGCCGGTGCAGCCGGTGGTGTTCTGCGGCCTGTTTCCCGTCGACGCCGCCGACTTCGAAGACCTTCGCGCCGCCGTCGGGCGCCTGCGCCTGAACGACGCCAGCTTCACCTTCGAGATGGAGACCAGCGCCGCGCTCGGCTTCGGCTTCCGCTGCGGGTTCTTAGGGTTGCTGCACCTGGAGATCATCCAGGAGCGGCTGACCCGCGAGTTCAACCTCGACCTGATCGCCACCGCGCCCAGCGTCATCTACAAGATCGCCCTGACCAACGGCGATGTGATGGAGCTGCACAATCCCGCCGACATGCCCGATGTCGTGCGCATCGCCAGCATCGCCGAGCCATGGATCAAGGCGACCATCTTCACCCCCGACGAATACCTCGGCGCGGTGATCAAGCTGTGCCAGGATCGGCGCGGCGAACAGAAGGAGCTCAGCTACGTCGGCGCCCGCGCCATGGTCGTTTACGACCTGCCGCTCAACGAGGTGGTGTTCGACTTCTACGATCGCCTCAAGAGCATCTCCAAGGGCTACGCCAGCTTCGACTACCAGATCCAGGACTACCGGGTCGGCGACCTCGTCAAGATGTCGATCCTGGTCAACGCCGAACCGGTCGACGCCCTCTCGATGCTGGTCCACCGGGGCCGCGCCGACATGCGCGGCCGGGGCATGGTGGAAAAGATGAAGGAGCTGATCCCGCCGCACCTGTTCGTCATCCCGATCCAGGCGGCGATCGGCGGCAAGATCATCGCCCGCGAAACCGTCCGCGCCCTGCGCAAGGACGTCACCGCCAAATGCTACGGCGGCGACGCCAGCCGCAAACGCAAACTCCTCGACAAGCAAAAGGAGGGCAAGAAGAAGATGCGCCAGTTCGGCAAGGTCGAGATCCCGCAGGAGGCGTTCATCGCGGCGCTGAAGATGGACGCGGACTAGGGGGGCGGCTGGCGTCTGGGGGGCGGCCCGAGGGCGTCTCGCTGGCTGCCGCGAGGCGGTTGGATGGCGGTTGGATGGCGGTCGAATGGCGGTCGAATGGCGGTTTCCGGGCGTCTGTATGGCGGTCCAGTGGCTCTGTCAGCCACCTTAAAGCATTGATTACGTACGATTTGCGGTCTTGAGCTGGCCATCCTCGCATTCACTGGCGCTCTGCAAATCAACGCCGCGGTTCACTTATGCATATTGCAATATTCATGGCGCGTGTCAAGGCCCCGGACGCCCCCGCTCAGGCGTCACGCCTCGATGACGTCAAGTCCCGAGGCAAGGAGCTCGGCGTCGCGGGTGGCGAAGGTCAGTCGCTCGATCAGCGCCTGAGCGTACAGAAGCCTATCGAACGGGTCTTTGTGAGCCGGCCCGAAGGTCGGCGCGCGAACGGCCCAGGCATGAGAGGCGGTCACGGGAAGAAGCTCGAAACCGGCCTGGATCAATCGGTCGGGGAGATCGTCTGGCGCGCGCAGTTTGCCTTTCGAGCGCTTGATCGCGATCTCCCACAGGCTGACGACACTGACGACCAAAGCAGGTCGTCGACGGAGAACGTCGAGCAGAGCCGGGCTGACCGAAGCTGGATCATCGAGCAGCCACAGCACCACGTGAGAGTCGAGGAGCAGCCTCACGAAGCCGCGGCGCCGTCTTCCATCTCGAGCGCGATCTCGGCCTCCAATGCATCGATGTCCGGCGCGATCCAGATCTGACCCCGCAACGACCCCACCCAGGCCGGAAGTCCGTTACCATCGCTCACGGCGGGATCGGCCGGCCCTGCGTCGATCGGCGTCAGGCGAACCGCCGGCTTGCCCGCCCGCGCGATGATCACTTCCTCGCCGGCCTCGGCCCGCTCGATGAGCTTGGAAAGATGGGTTTTCGCGTGGTGGATGTTGGCGATCATGGCCTAGCTAAGCTAAGAACGATCGGTGGCGCGGTCAACGCTCACCGTTCAGATACGCGACGTGTTTCCAAGGAGGTGTTCTTGCACCACAGGTCTTTCGCCTCGCTCCTTCTCCTCGCCCTCTTCACGGTCGGCGCCGCGTCGGCCGCGCCGCCGCCCGACCTGCCCGCCGCGATCTGGACCGATCCGGCCCCCGACGCCGCGCATCCCGCGCGCATGGAGGTGCTGCATATTCCCAGCCACGGCTTGGCCATCAACGGCGTCGCCTATCTGGCGGCCGGGGCGGGCGAGCATCCGACGGTGATCCTCTGCCACGGCCTGCCGGGCAACGAGAAGAACCTCGACCTTGCGCAGGCGATCCGGCGGGCCGGCTGGAACGCCGTCACCTTCAACTATCGCGGTTCCTGGGGCAGCCCCGGCGTCTTCCGCTTCGGACAGAACCTGGAGGACGCGGACGCCGTGATCGCCTATGTGCGCGAGAACGCCAAAACGCTGGGCGTGAACGTCGGTCGCGTGGTGATCATGGGCCACAGCATGGGCGGCTGGGTGGCGATCGACACGGCGGCTCACCATCCGGAACTGGCCGGGCTGGTGACGGTCTCGGCCGCGGACATGTCGCGCGTCGCCGCCTTGCCGCCAGCCGCCCGACTAGGTTTGATGAGCGACAACATGGAAGCCCTCGCCGGCGTGACGGCCCAGAGCCTGGCCGCCGACATGGCCGGCGAACCCGCGTCCCACACCTTCGCCAGGGCCGCCGCCGGCCTGACCGGCACGCCCTACCTCGCCCTCACCTCAAACGACGGCCTGGCCGGCGACACCGATGCTCTGGTGGCGGCGATCCACGCGGCGGGCGGGACGAAGGTCACCGTCGGCCATGAGGCGACCGACCACGGCTGGTCGGACCACCGGATCGCGCTGGAGGCGCGGGTCATCGACTGGCTGACGGCTTTGCCCTGAACATCGGCGCTCTAACCGGCCGATGAGCCGCCACCGACGCCGAGCGCCGCGTCAAGCAAGGGGTCTCCGCCGCCGACGGCGAAGGGGTTGACGATGGTCACGCCGCCGAGCGTGCGGCCAGCCTGTCCATCTTCGGACAGGAGAAGACGGCAACCGTGACGCTTCGCGGTCGCCCACATCATCGCATCCCAAAACGACCAGCCGTGATACGTCACCGCGTCCATGGCATCCGTCAGGCAGTCTTCGTCGGCGACAACGATCGGCATGGCGTCACGCCATTGCCGGACGATCTCGGCGGCCTGGGCCGGGGCGACACCAAGTTTCGGATGTGTGAGCGTTCGAAACAGTTCGCCCAGGGACTGAAGAGTCAGGATGCAATCGCGCCCGCGCGCGCGACGGGTAATATCAAGCGCCACAACATGCCGGTTTCCAGCGTCACGGTCCAAGGCATAGACAAGTACGTTGGTGTCCAGCGTGAACCGCACGGCTTATCGGTCGTAGAGCGCGTCGCGATCAAAACGGCCGCCGCCGAGACGAAGTCCCTCTTCCAGGGTGGACAGAAGGCGCGACATCGCCATGTCGCGCGCTTCGTCGGCCGGCCGCCGGCCGAACGGCAGAAGCTGGGCCACCGGATCGCCTCGGCGCGTGATGATCACCGTCTCACCTTCGGCCGCCTGCCCAAGGATCTCCGAGAATTGCCGGTTGGCGTCGGCGGCCGATACGATACGGGGCATGGAAGAGCTCTCGGTAGTGTGATCACTACATTGGCCACCCAAGGCTGTTAGTCAACTCCACGCCGGCGCCTGAGATCAGCCCATGGCGGGAAGGCCGAGGATTCAGCCCTCGATCTTGGCGACCGCTCGCTCCTCTTCCGCTAGCGCCGGTTCGAGATATGCCGCGAGCTCACCCGAGCCATCGACCCGCGATAGCCACGTGGCGAGGCTATGGGCGTCGTGATGATCGGGCGTGCGCCCCTCGCGCGGGAACAGGCCGCTGACAGAGGGCCGGATAGGTCTCGGCGATCACCAACCGCCCTGCCGGAACCTCCCATCCATCGAAGGACCAGAACGCGACGGTGCTCGCGGAAGTCTAAAGTGGATTCAACTCGCACAAACGGCCAACGGGCCTGGATTGGATCAACCCATAGTGGCAGCAATATCAGGAGCAAAAGCCGTTCAATGGCTATCGCCCGTAGAGCGAAAGATGACCAAGACCTTGACGAACCCGGACATAGTTACAATATGCATATCCACGCCGCTTTCTCGGCACAAGCGTTGCGCGCGTACGTCGAAAGTGGCCAGCATGATTCATGTTCTCAAAGTATTACAACAGCTTGGAGCCTTCCGCAGGGTAGGCGGGCGGCCAATCGGTGGCCAGGCAAAGGCCAGCAAGCAGCCAACCGGCGGCCATGATGCGGCCAATCCGCGGCCAGGTTGCGGCCAACCCGGGGCCGCGCCGCGGCCGTGACGCGGCCGTGAAGCGGCCGGCGCGCGGCCTTGGCCGTTGAGACCTCGCCTTCGAATCATAGGGGGATCGTTGGGGCAAAGACGACTTCCAGCCCGCGGTGACCGGCTTTAAGACAGAGCGGGCGGGACGCCCGCGCTACGAGAGGGAGACGCTCATGACGCAGACCTTTGATCTTTCCGGACGTGTTGCGCTCGTCACGGGCGCGTCGTCGGGGCTGGGCCGGCGGTTCTCGCGCATATTGGCGGCGAATGGGGCCAAGGTGGCGCTGGCGGCCAGGCGGGTGGACCGACTGACGGCGCTGGCCGAGGAGATCAAGGCCGCCGGCGGCGAGGCTGCGGCGGTGGCGATGGACGTGACCGAGGAGGCGTCGGTGATCGCCGGCTTCGACGCGGCGCAGGAGGCGCTCGGGCCCGTCGACGTCGTGATCGCCAACGCCGGCATGAACAGCCGGGGGCTGGCGACAGACATTCCGATCGACGAGTTCGACCAGGTGATGGCGATCAATGTGCGTGGCGTGTTCCTGACCGCCCGCGAGGGGGCGCGGCGGATGATCGGCGCCGGCTCGCGCGAGAGCGGCAAGGGGCGGATCGTGCTGGTGTCCTCGATCGGCGCGGTGAAGGTTCTGCCAGGGCTGGCCCCCTATTGCGCGTCCAAGGCGGCGGTGGCGATGATGGGCAAGGCGATGGCGCGCGAATGGGCCAACCGCGGCATCAACATCAACGTGCTCTGCCCCGGCTACATCGAGACCGAGCTCAACGCCGACTGGTTCGGGGAGGAGGGCGGCAAGAAGCAGGTGGCCGGCTTCCCGCGGCGGCGGCTGATGGACGAGCAGGACCTCGACGGGGTTATGTTGTGGCTGTGCGGCGACGCCTCGCGCGCCGTCACCGGATCGATGTTCGTCATCGACGACGGCCAGACGCTGTAGGCGCCGACGCCTCGACGACGAAGGCGCGGTCGCGCTAAGAGACCCCGGCCATTTAGATTCAAGGGAGACGACGATGGGTGTTCTGGACGGCAAGGTGGTGCTGATCACCGGCGCGGCGGGCGGCATCGGCAAGGAGTGCGCGCTGCTGGCGGCCAGGGAAGGCGCCCGGCTGGTGGTCAACGACCTGGGCGGAAGCGTCGCGGGCGGGGACGAAGGCTCAGCGGGGCCCGCTGAGGAGACGGCGGCCGAAATCCGCGCCCTCGGCGGCGAGGCGGTCGCCAATTCGGAAAGCGTCACCTCGCTGGACTCGGTCAAGGGCATGGTCGCCCAGGCGATCAAGGCGTTCGGCGCGCTGCATGCGGTGATCAATCCCGCCGGCATCCTGCGCGACGGCATGTTCCACAAGATGTCCGACGCCGACTGGGACCAGGTGATCGCGGTGCACCTGCGCGGCGCCTACAACGTCTCGCGCGCCAGCGTGGAGCATTTCCGCGACCAGCAGGAAGGGTCCTACGTTCACTTCACCTCCACCTCCGGCCTGATCGGCAATATCGGCCAGGCGAACTACGCCGCCGCCAAGCTGGGGGTCATGGGCCTTTCGCGCATCCTGGCCATGGAGGGGGCGATGAAGAACGTCCGCTCCAACATCATCGCGCCGTTCGCCTGGACGCGGATGATCGCCACCATTCCCGTCAAGGACGAGGCGTCCGCCCAGCGCGTCGCGCGCATGCGAGACGCCATGCGCGCTGACCAGGTCGCCCAGCTGGCCGTGGCGCTGGCCAGCCCGGAGGCCAAGGACGTATCCGGCCAGGTGTTCGCGGTGCGCGGCAACGAGGTGGTGCTGTTCGACCAGCCGCGCCCGGTGAAGTCGCTGGCCCGGATGGAGGGCTGGACGCCCCGGACGCTGATCGACCAGGCGATTCCGGCGATGAAGGCGGCGTTCACGGACCTCGGCGCGACGTCGAGCGTCTTCCCCTACGATCCCGTCTAGCCTTTGGCCGGTGTGAGCGCGGACGCCGCGCGGGTTCTGGCCGCGTTCGCGCCGGGATCGACGATCTATGTGCAGGGCGGGGTCGGCGAGCCGCTTGCCCTGCGCGAGGTTCTGGCGGCGGATCCGGATGTACTGGCGGGAGTCACCCTCACCGGCTGCGCGATTCCGGGCATGAACGAGTTCGACTACGCCGGCCTGCATCCGAAGGCGCGATTCGTCACCTTCATGCTGCCCGCAGCTTGGCGACCCAGCTTCCAGGCGGGACGGGTGATCGTGCGGCCGGCGAGCTATTCGCAGATCGCCGCGGCGTTCCTGAGCGATCCGCCCGTCGATCTGGCGATCCTGCAGGTCACGCCGCCCGATGGGGACGGGCTGTGCTCGTTCGGACCCTGCTCGGATTTCGCGCCCTTGGTATGGCGGCGGGCGCGGCGACGGCTGGCCTTCATCAACGCGAACCTGCCGCGAGCGGCGCTCGGTCCCACGATCCCGTTGTCGGCGATCGACGAGGCGATCGAGATCGATGGACCGTACATCACCGCCGAAGAGGCGCCCGCCGGCGGCGAGCAGGCGATCATCGCCAGGCGCCTCGTCGACCTGATCCCCGATGGCGCGTCGATCCAGACCGGCATCGGCGGCGCGCCGGCGGCGGCGCTGATGGGACTGGGAGACCGCCGCGGCCTGGTGATCCGGTCGGGCATGGTGACGCCGGCCTACCAGGCTCTGGCGGAGGCGGGGGCGCTGGCGCCGGACGGCCACATCACCGGCCTGGCCCTGGGACCGGACGCCTTCGTGCGCTGGGCGACGCGGACCATCACCTTCGCCGACGCCACGATCACTCACGGGGCCGCCTCGCTGCTTGGGGCCGAGCGCCTTTTGGCCATCAATTCCGCGCTGGAGGTCGACCTGTTCGGCCAGGCCAATGTCGAGTGGCGGGGCGGGATGCTGTCCAGCGGCCTGGGCGGCGCGCCCGATTTCGCCCGCGCCGCGCGGCGCTCGCCCGGCGGGCGGGCGATCCTGGCGCTGCCGGCGAGCGCCGCGCGCGGGACGGTCTCGCGCATCGTCGCCAGGCTTGAGGTTCCGACCGTCTCCATCCCGCGCGACGACACCGATCTGGTGGTCACCGAACACGGCGTCGCCGACCTGCGCGGCGCCTCTCTCGACGGTCGCGCCGAAGCCCTGATCGCCATCGCGGCGCCGGCGCACCGCGAGGAACTGGCGGCGAGATGGTCGGCGATGCGGCGCGCGTTCTAGACCGAGACCTGCACGCCCATTTCGATGACCTGGCCGGCGGGGATGCCGAACACTTCGCTCGGATCGGCCGAGTTGCGCGTAAGCGCAACGAACAGGCGGTCGCGCACGCGCCGCAGGCCATGATCATGACCGGCGACGATGCTGCGGCGACCGAGGAAGTAGGACGTGCCGATACTGTCGAAATTGAACCCGTCCATCTTCAGTCCGCGCAGGGCGTCCGGAACCCGGGGGGTCTCCATGTAGCCGAAATTCAGGGTGACCGCCGCGAAATGGTCGTTGATGACTCTGAAGCTGGCGCGCTCGGCGGCCGGCACGCGCGGCGCGCCGGTGGTGTGGACGGTGACCAGGGCGTTCTTTTGATGCAGCACGCCGTTGTGCTTAAGGTTGTGTAACAGCGCGCTGGGCGTCAGGTCGGCGTTGGGCGTCAGGTAGACGGCGACGCCCGGCACCATCTGGCGAGGCCGCCGCGCGATGGACGCCAGGAAATCGTCGAGCGGTATGCGGTCCTTTCTCGCCTTCTGGACCACGATGTCGCTGCCGCGGATCCAGGTCGCGATGACGATGATCACGCCCACGGCGATGGCCAGCGGCACCCAGCCGCCCGTCAGTAGCTTCAGCATGTTGGCGCTGTAGAAGGTCAGGTCGACGGCCAGCAGCGGCGCCACGATCACAGCTGTATGCAGCCGGCTCCATTTCCACTGGCGACGCACGACCACCGCCGTCAGGGCCGTCGTCACCGACATGGTGCCGGTCACCGCCAAGCCATAGGCGTCCTGAAGGGCCGCCTCATTCTTGAAGATGGCGACCAGAAAGATGACGCCGACCATCAACATCATGTTCACGGTGGGCATGTAGATCTGGCCCGCCTCGGTCTCCGACGTGCGCCGCACGTGTAAACGCGGCAGAAGACCCATCTGCATCGCCGAATTGGTCATCGAATAGGCGCCGCTGATCACCGCCTGACTGGCGATGATCGTCGCCGCCGTCGCCAGGACCACCATCGGAATGCGCAGCGCCTCCGGCACCATCTGGAAGAACCAGTTCTGCGCCGTCAGATCGGCGCCATGGTTCGCTGGGTCGGCCATGAAACGAAGGGCGAAGGCGCCTTGCCCGAGGTAGTTGATCAGCAGGGCCGGGAAGACGACCGTCAGCCAGGCGCCGCGGATCGGCGGCGCGCCGAAATGCCCCATGTCGGCGTAGAGCGCCTCCGCCCCGGTGATGGTCAGCGACACCGCGCCCAGCACCAGCATGCCGACAAAGCCGTGGTGGACCAGGAAGCCTGCGGCGTAGGTGGGCAGGAACGCCAGGAGGATCCGCGGCTCGCGCGGGATCTGCATCACGCCCAGGGCGGCGATAGAGACGAACCAGACGACGCAGATCGGGCCGAACCAGGCGGCGACCTTCGCCGTGCCGCGCGACTGCACCATGAACAGCACGATCAGCAGGAACAGAGAGCTGGCGATCTCCACCGCCGGTGTGATCGCGTGCGCGAGGCTCGGCACGGTTTCCAGGCCCTCGACGGCCGACAGCACCGAGATCGCCGGCGTGATGATGGCGTCGCCGTAGAACATCGCCGCGCCGATGACGCCCAGCCCCAGCACGATCGCGGTGCGCCGGCCCAGCGCATTCTGCGCCAGGGCCATCAGCGACAGTATCCCGCCCTCGCCGTGGTTATCGGCGCGCATGATGAAGAACACGTACTTGGCGGTCACGACGATCAGCAGGGCCCAGATGATCAGCGACGTGATGCCGAAGATTTCGCTCTCGCCAACCGCGCCATGGGCGGCCGCGGTGACGGCGCCCTGGAACGCATAGAGCGGGCTGGTGCCGATATCGCCGAAAACGACGCCCATCGAGCCCAGCGCCAGCAGGGCGAAACGGCGGCGCGCGGCGCCGGCGCTCGAGGGGGATCCGGTAGCGTCGTGCGCCGCATGCATGGCGCAGGCCTTTAGGACGCCTTCACGCAGAATGAAATCCCTGTCCGGCGTTGAGGCGTCTGGCGTCCAGCCAGGCGGCGAGGATCGCGTTGACCTTCTCTGGGGCCTCCTGCTGCACCCAGTGGGAGACATGGGGCAATCTCTCGAGCGTAAAGTCGCGAACGAGACCTTCGTAGCCGTCGACGCACGCGATATCGAGCGCGCTGTCCTCTTCTCCCCAGATCATCAGGGTCGGGATTTCGACCGCCGGAGCGCCTCGTCCGAACCGCGCGAGCAGACCGGTGTTGGCCCGGTAGTAGTTGATCATCGCCGTCATCGCGCCGGGGACAAGCGCGTTGCGTCGGTAGACGTCGGTCACCTCCGGTGGAAAACGCGTCTTGTCCACGGCCATGCCGACAAAGGCCCGGGTGATCGCCCGACCTTCGCGCGCCTTCATCATCGATTCGGGAAGCCCAGGTATCTGGAAGAACGCCACGTACCAGGACCGCCGGCGCTGGCGCCACGACGCGCGCAAGACCTTGGCGAACACCGTGGGGTGGGGAACGTTCATGATCACCAGGCCATCGAGCGGCTGGACCCGTTCGATCGCGAAGCACCAGGCGATGATCGCGCCCCAGTCATGGCCGATCAACAGGCGCCGGCGGGCCCCGACCGCGTCGAACAGGGCCGCGACATCGCCGATCAGCCGGTCAAGCCTGTAGTTCTCAACGCCAGACGGGCGGGACGATTCGCCGTATCCCCGCAGATCCGGGGCGATCACACGCCAACCGAGATCGGCGAGAAGCGGGATCTGATAGCGCCACGAGAAGCGGCCTTCGGGAAATCCGTGCAGCAGCAGAGCGACGTCGTCGCCTTCGCCGGCCTCGTCCGCCATGAAGGAGAGGCCGTTCGCCTCAATTCGCCGCTGGCGTATCTGCACCGTCATTTCTTGTCCATCCCCCCATGAGTCATGCCCGTTCCCGCGCAGCTCGCTAGATCCGCACGATCATTCCACCCGGACCATCTCGCCGCCCCGCAGCCGCTCGAGGATGCCGGTGAAGATCTCGAAGCGAAAACCCGCCAGGACGAGGGTCCCCGCCTCGACCCGTTCGGCGACCCAGGGGAATGTCATCAGGTTGGCGAGCGACAGCCGCACCACCTCGATCTCACAACTGCTGAGCACGTCCGGCGCATGACGATCGTGAACATGATCCAACACCGAGCGGGCCATGGACATCCACGGCTCGACGAAATCCCTCGCTTCGGCCGGCGCGCCCTCGACCATCGCTTGAACGCCACCGCATTGGCGGTGGCCCAGCACCACCACGCGCGCGACCTTGAGCACGCGCACCGCGTATTCGATCGCCGCGCTCGTGCCGTGATAGTTGGCGTCGGGCTGGTAGGTGGGAACAAGGCCGGCGACATTGCGCACCACGAACATCTCGCCCGGCGCGGCGCCGAACACCGTCTGCGGATCGACGCGCGAGTCGGAGCAGGAGATCACCAGGGTCTCCGGGCTTTGCCCCTTGTTCGAGAGCGCCTCGTAGCGCGCGCGCTGCACGGGCCAGACCTCCGAGCGGAACCGGTGGTAACCCTCGATCAGACGATCCATCGATGTGCATCCAGGCGAGACGATGGAACGCGTTCTAGATGAAGTTGGCCTGGCTCTCCAGGCGCGCGTCGCGCGCTTCGAGTTCGGAGCGGATGTCATCGTGGCGGCGCGCGTCGAGACGCCAGCCGAGCATGCAGGCGCCGCCCAGCATGACAAAGAGGATCGGACCGCCGATGAACAACCGCTGGAGATTGTCGATGGCGGAGGAGGGGTTGATCGCGTGATCGACGGGATTGAAACCGATCACCGCCAGGAGCGGATAGGTCAGGCCGATCGCAAAGGCCGCCGCGATCTTCTGAGCCAGGGCGTTCGTCGAATACAGAAGGCTGATCCTCTCCCTCCCCTGTTCGAGCCTCACCGCGTCGCCGACGTCGGCCAGCATGGCGCGGATCATCAGAGTGAACGCGCCCGCCGTCAGGCCGCTCCAAGCGAGGGCCGGCGCGGTAGCCCCCAGATTGGCTTTGGGGATGACCAGGATCGACAGCAGCCCAAGCGAGAAGCAGCTCGAGGCGACGATCAGCGTGCGGTGCTTGCCGATCGCTCTGGCGAGCCATGTCGCCATCACGGCGCCGGGTAGCTGAGAGAGGGCGTAGACTCCCAACAGCACAGAGGCCTCGCCGGTGGTGAATCCGCGCGCCGCCTTGAAATAGAATAGATACATCGCGGCCATCCAGCCGGGACCGAGCGTCAGGCAGAACTGCGACAGGAACAGGCGCCGCAGCTCCGGGTTCGTCAGCAGACTTCGGACGTCGGCCAAGGTGAAGCGCGGCCCGGCGGCCTCCGGAGCAATTCTTTCCTTGGTTGTCGTCACGCACAGCAGGACGGTCAACGGCAGGGCGATGATCATCGCCCAGCCCATGGCCGGCACCGAGGTGGCTTCGGTCAGACCCAATGGCCCGGCCATGATCGAGATCGCCAGGACGCCGATAGCGCCGACGACCCCGACCGCCGTCATCGTGCCGAACAATCGCGAACGTTCGTGATACCGCGTCGCGAGCCTGGCGCCCCAGGCCGACTGCGCGAGATAGACGATCGAATAGCCGAGGTACATCACCAGGAGCCAGGCCAGGAGATAGCCGACGCCGAAGCGGGGCGGCGCCATGAACAGCTTGTAGAGCCCGAGCATCAAAATCGGCGCCCCCGCGGGCAGCCAGACACGATAGCGACCGATCGGCGTTCGGGTCCTGTCCATCAACACCGCCAACGACACGTCAATCAGGATGTCGAACAGCCGCACGCCCATCCAGACGCCGCCGATCAGGGCGGCCCCGACATCGAGATGGCCGGCGAAATACTGCGGCAGATAGACGAAGACCGCCAGGTCCATCGCCCCGATCACCAGATAGGGGGCCGAGAATGGCAATAGGGCGCCGAACGCAAGTCGTTCGCCGGGCGCGGCGGGCGGCGTGGGTGCGGCAACCCTCATGACCAAGGCTTAGCGCGGATTTGCCGCTTGCACCCATTAAATCCCGGCAAGGCGTCCAGCTTGATCCACGCGGCGCGCGCGCGCTAAGGCTGACGCGGTGACAATCGTGCGGGCGGAAAGTAGCGGTATGGAGCAGACGGCCGCGGCGCTGGCGATCAAACCGCGCCACGTCGCCGCCGCCGTCATCGGCAATGCGCTGGAATTCTACGACTTCACGACCTTCGCCTATTTCGCGACCCAGATCGGCCGGGCGTTTTTCCCGAGTCATTCGCATTTCGTCAGCCTGATGCTCGCGCTGGGAGCGTTCGGCGCGGGCTTTGTCCTGCGGCCGGTCGGCTCGCTTGTCTTGGGCCGGTACGCCGACCGGCACGGACGGCGGCCGGCGATGATGATCAGCTTCGCGATGATGGGGATCGCGATCGTCGGTCTGGCCGTGACCCCGGCCTATTCCACGATCGGCGTCGCCGCTCCGATTTTGGTGGTGGTCTGGCGACTGTGCCAGGGATTTGCGCTGGGCGGCGAGGTCGGGCCCACCACCGCCTATCTGATCGAAGCGGCGCCTCCCCATCGCCGCGCGCTCTACGCCGCCTGGCAGGCCGTCAGCCAGAACATGGCGGCGATCGTCGGCGGTTCGACAGGCGTCATCCTCACCTTCCTGATCGGCGCGGCCGACCTTGACGTCTGGGGTTGGCGCCTGGCGTTCGGTCTTGGCGCGTTGATCCTGCCGGTCGGCCTGATCCTGCGCCGCAATTTGCCCGAGACCCTGCATCATCCAGAAGAGGCGACGCGGCATCAGCCGGCCCTGACCACGCTGAGGGCGCACGCGCGCATCATCGGGCTGGGCCTGGTTCTGATCGCGGCGGCGACCGTATCGACCTATTCCATGACCTACATGACGACCTACGCGCGCGAAACGCTGAAGCTCAGCAGCCGGGTTTCCCTCGCCGCGCCGATCGTCAACGGGACCGCGGGCGTGTTGTTCGGACTCGCCGGAGGTCTGCTGTCCGATCGCCTGGGTCGACGGGCGCTGCTGATCTGGCCCCGGCTATTCTTCATCCTGGCCCTGTGGCCGGTCTTCTATCTGATGGCGCGCAACCGGGACGCCGTGACGCTGTTCGCAGGCATCTTCATTCTGGCCGGCGCCAGCGCCCTCACGACAGCCTCCGTGTTCGCGGCGATCGCCGAATCGCTGCGCAAGGAGGTCCGCGGGCTGGCGCTGGGCGGCGTCTATGCGATCGCCGTGGCGGTGTTCGGCGGCGGCACGCAGCCCGCGATCACCTGGCTCATCGAAGTCACCGGCGATCCGCTCTCGCCGGCCTGGAGCGGGATCGTCTTTGCCCTCGCGGGCTTGGCCGCCTCCTTGGCGGTCAGGGAAACGGCGCCGTCGCGCGCGAGGCCCGCGGGCTGACGCAGGCGTATGCGGCCACCCAGCGGGTACGCGGCGAACGATGCCGGGTATCGCATTTGCCGCTATATCCCACACACACACACGATCAGGATGCCAGCCATGAACTCCGCCGACAGCTTCGCCGCCGACTACAGCGCGGCGCGGACCAGGTTCCGGGAGGCCGCGCGCGACGCGGGGGGCGCGCTGGAGAGCGTCACCCATCCAGAGCGCGGCCCCGACGGGGGGCCGCTCACCACCGACGTCGCCTGGTTCGGCCCGCGCTCGGCCCCGTGCGCGCTGGTGATGGTCAGCGCCACCCATGGCGTCGAGGGTTTCTGCGGCTCGGGCGCGCAGGTCGACTGGCTGCTGCGCGGAGAGGCGTCCCGGCTGCCCACCGGCGTGGCCATCCTGATGATCCACGCCGTCAATCCGTTTGGTTTCGCGTGGTTGAGGCGGGTGACCGAGGACAACGTCGACCTCAATCGCAACTGGATCGACTTCACGCAGCCGCGTCCGCCGAACGCCGGCTATCTCGAACTGAGCGAGGCGATCTGCCCGGCCGAATGGACGGACGGAGCGCGTTTGGCCGCCGACCGGGTGCTGGCCGCGTACGCGACGGAACACGGATTTGCGGCCCTGCAGCAGGCGATCACCGGGGGACAATATTCGCATCCGGCCGGCCTGTTCTACGGCGGAGACGGCGCGACATGGTCACGCCGCACGCAGAGCGACATCCTTCGCCAGTATCTGACCGAGGCCGGCAAGGTGGCGGTGATCGACTATCACACGGGCCTGGGGGATTGGGGCTATGGCGAGCAGATCATGACCGATCGCAAAGGCAGCGCGGCCTATGCGCGCGCAGCAGGATGGTGGGGCGCGGCGATTACCTCGCCGGCCGATGGGACCTCGACGTCCGCGGACATCACCGGCGACAATCTGGGCGCTCTGGGCGGGCTGCTGCCGCACGCGCAGGTGACCGGCATGGCGCTCGAGTTCGGCACGCGATCGCTGATCGACGTGCTCACCGCGCTGAGGGCAGACGCCTGGCTGCATGCGCAGGGCGACCTAAACTCCGCGCAAGGCCGGGCGATCAAGGCCCAGGTGCGCGACGCATTCTACGGCGACGCCGATGACTGGAAGGGCATGGTGGCAGGCCAGTCCCTGCAGGCGACTCGTCAGGCGATCGAGGGGCTCGGCGCGCCTTGAGCGTCAACAGCACGCCAGCGCGTGCAGCTTCATCACCGTCCCCCAGTTCCGGGTCGTGGCGGCCGGCCCAAGGGCGCGGCCCGTCGCTTCCGCCAGCCGGCTGACGAGAAAGCCCTGTGGGCACCAAAGATAGGCCGCGCGCGAGCCCAGCCCCAGTTCGTCGGGCGTCCAGTCGTGGCCGCACAGCGAGTCGAGCTTGCTGCGTTCGGTCGCCTTTGCCAGAAACACGACCATCAGCCGCGATGGGCTGCGCCCGGCAAGCGTGAGCGGGTTTTCAGCGGCGATCAGCGCCAAGGTTTCGGCATTGAGGCCAGTGACCCTGGATGTCACGCCGACCGCTTCGGGCAAGGCCATCTCTATGCGCTGAGCGGCGCGCTCGGCGGGCTCCCCCGGCGCCTTGAAGACGATGTTGCCACTGTTGAGCACCGTGCGCACGTCGGTGTAGCCGAGGCTTTCAACGAGGTCGCGAAGGTCGGCCATCGTCACGCGCTTGGCGCGACCCACGTTGATGCCGCGCAGCAACGCGATCCTGCGATCCTTCACCGTGGCCGACCCCGTATCCATCCTGCCTCCGCCGCTATTGTCGACGATCTTGCAGCCGACACCACTGTAACAGGCGCGAAGGACAGAGTCCCGTGGGCTGACGGTTGCGGCGGACCACTTTCCCGATCGAGACCTTCTCCGCTCAGGACGCCCTGCGCCCGCGGCACTCAATGTGCCTCGCGCCCGTTCGGTTCCGGCGACCGGACCGGGTCGTGTCACAATGCCTCCGCCCCCCTACGCCATGCGGCCGACAACAGCAGATAGATCGGCAACGGCGCGACGGCGGCCAGCGCCGAAAGCAGCCCGTAGGCGGGATCGTCCACGACGACCACGATGATCAGCCCGGCCTGCATCGCGGCGCCGGCGATGGCGGTCCAGGGAAACAACGGCATTTTCCACGGCCGCGGAAGGTCCGGCTCTTTGACCCGCAGCCGGATCGCGCACAGGCAGACCATCAGAACCGCCCCCATGGACCAGGGGGCGTAGATCTTTACGATGTTCTCGTAGCTGCCCATCGACGCGAACACAGCCGAAACGACGGCCCCGACGAGAACGCCGACCCATGGCGCGCCGCCACGCGTAACACGCGCCAGCACCGTGGGCGCGGCGCCGTCGCGGGCCATGCGAAAGGTGATGCGCGGCGCCGTCATGGCCTGAAGGTTGACGATCGCGGCCAGCGAAAACAGGCCCATGCCGGTGATCACCGTGTCGGCGATCGGGCCCAGCGACACCTTCGCGGCGTCTCCCACCGCCAGTTCCGATCCCGCGATCGCGGCGGGGTCGAGCACGTGCAGAACGCCGGCGTTGACCAGCACATACAGCGCCATGACCGCGGCGATGCCGCCAAACGTCGCGCGCGCCACGTTGCGCTCGGGTCGATGGACCTCCTCGGAAAAATAGATGGCCGCGTCCCATCCGGCATAGGTCTGGTAGATCACCCGGATCGCCATCACCAGGGCGCCGACGCTGGTGATACCCACCAGCGCGGCCGAATGATCGGGCGGCGGCCCGATCGGCGGCGCGTGACGGGACGCGAACAGGATGACCGTGAGGATGATGAACGCGGCGCCTTTCACGGCGCTGGCGAGACTTTGCGAGGAACCGCTGATCCTGGTGCCCAGACTGTTTATCAGGGTGACGCCGGCGATCAGGCCGACGGCGAGCGTCGATGTCGAAAGCGCCGTCGCCATCCCCAGGCGATGCACATATTCGCCGAACACCACCGCGATGAAGGCGCTGGAAGCGACGTACTGAAGCCAGCTGATCCATCCGACCAGGAAGGCGACCACCGGCCCGAAGGCCCGTCGCGCGATGGGATAAGGGCCGCCGGCCATCGGCACCGAGGCGCCGGCCTCGACGAGCGGCATCGCCGAGACGAGGGCGAACACGCCTCCGACCGTCCAGGCCAGCAGGATGAGCGGAGGACTGGTTATGCCCTTCGCCACCACGCCGGGCGCCCGCATGATACCCGAGCCGACCATGCCGCCGACCACCACCGCCAGGCCGAATACCAGGCCAAGGATGCGCAGCAGACTCGGGGGCTCGTGGAACGTCCGCTGGTCGGTCATAGGGAAGCCCCACTGTGCTATTGCTTGGGACCATCCTTGCCGCACGCCGCCCGCGGCGCAAGCGCGGGCGTTCGCGGCGCTGCCCCCCGCGGATCTCTAATGCCGAAAGGGGGCGTCAGACGGGCTCCGCGACGGCCGACAGCTTGTCCTGGGTTCGGGTCTCGAAGTCGCCGGCGTCATGGCGTTCGTGCAACTGATTGGCGGGCTCGCCCCAGGCAGCGTTGACCATTCGGCCGCGTTTGACCGCGGGGCGCTCGCCGATGGCGTCGGTCCAGCGCTGCACGTTCTTATACGACTCCACCTGCAGGAACTCGCCGGCGCCGTACAATAGGCCCTTGGCCAGACCGCCGTACCATGGCCAGACCGCCATATCGGCGATGGTGAACGCCGACCCGGCCAGATACTCGGCCTCGGAAAGGCGGCGGTCGAGCACGTCGAGCTGGCGCTTCACCTCCATGGCGAAGCGGTCGATCGCATATTCTATCTTGGTCGGCGCATAGGCGTAGAAGTGTCCGAACCCGCCGCCCAGGTAGGGCGCGCTGCCCATCTGCCAGAACAGCCACGACAGGCACTCCGCCCGCGCCGCAGGGTCGGTCGGCAGAAACTCACCGAACTTCTCGGCCAGGTGCATCAGTATGGCGCCCGACTCGAACACGCGGATCGGCGTGTGGCCACTGCGATCCACCAGCGCCGGGATCTTCGAGTTGGGATTGGCCGCCACGAAGCCGCTGCCGAACTGGTCGCCGTCGTTGATGCGGATCAGCCATGCATCGTATTCGGCCCCTGTATGGCCGAGCGCCAGAAGCTCTTCGAGCATGATGGTGACCTTGATGCCGTTGGGCGTGGCCAGCGAATAGAGCTGCAGCGGGTGGCGCCCGACCGGCAGGTCCTTGTCGTGGGTGGGGCCGGCGATCGGCCGGTTTATATTGGCGAAGCGGCCGCCGTTTTCCTTGTTCCAGCTCCACACCGCGGGGGGCGTGTACTCGGGCGTGTCTGTCATCTGTCCGTGCTCCAGCTATCGGGCGTGGCCGCGATAGCCGCGCGCGCAATAGGATGTGGGCGCCGTGGGCGCCTCTTGCGAGGCCCGGCGGTCGCCAAAATCAATGGGTCGCCGCCGCCGGCGCGCCGGCGGCCGCGTATCCGTCAACCGGCTGTCGCCGTCAGAGCGAACGCTTGATTTCCTCGACGGTGAAGCACTCGATGAAGTCGCCTTCCTTGATGTCCTGGAAGCCGGCGAAAGCCATGCCGCACTCCTGGCCGGAGATGACCTCGGGCACTTCGTCCTTGAAGCGCTTGAGCGTCTGAAGGGTGCCCAGTTCCAGCACCACGACATCCTGCCGGATGATCCGCACTCGCGCGCCGCGCCGCACGACGCCTTCGCGCACGCGGCAGCCGGCGATCTTGCCGACCTTGGAGATGTCGAACACCTGCAGCACTTCGGCGGCGCCGAGGAAGGTTTCGCGCTGGATCGGCGCCAGCATGCCCGAGAGCACGCCTTTGATGTCGTCCAGCAGGTCGTAGATGATCGCGTAGTAGCGGATCTCGACCCCTTCGTGTTCGGCAAGCTGGCGAGCCTGCTTGGAGGCGCGCACGTTGAAGCCGAGGATCGGAGCGCCGGCGCCCTTGGCCAGCATGACATCGCTCTCGTTGATGCCGCCGGCGCCGGAGAGGATCACTCTCGCCCGCACCTCGTCGGTGGCGAGCTTGGCGAGCGATCCGACGATCGCCTCGGCGGACCCGTTGACGTCCGCCTTCACCAGGACAGGAAGCTCGGAAACCTTCTTGTCAGCAAGCTTGGCCATCATGTCGGCGAGCGAACCACCCGCGCCGACCGGGGCCAGGGAGCGTTCCCGCTTCAGGCGGATTCGGTATTCGGTGAGCTCACGGGCGCGCGCTTCGTTTTCGACCACCGCGAAAGGCTCGCCGGGGTCCGGCGCGCCGTCGAGACCGAGGATCTCCACCGGCACGGACGGCCCGGCTTCCTTCACCTGTTCGTCGCGCTCGTTGAGGAGCGCGCGAACCCGTCCATAGTTGGCGCCGGTCACGACGATATCGCCGCGCTTGAGCGTTCCACGCTTGACGAGCACCGTCGCGACGGCGCCGCGACCGCGATCCAGCTTGGCCTCGATCACCACACCTTCGGCCGTACGGTCGGGGTTGGCCCTGAGCTCCATCACCTGGGCCTGGACGAGGATGGCTTCGATCAGATCGTCGAGCCCGGTCTTCTTCAGCGCCGAAACCTCGACGGCCTGGGTTTCGCCGCCCAGAGCTTCGACGACGATCTCATGCTGCAGCAGTTCGTTGATGACCCGCGTGGGGTTGGCGCCGGACTTGTCGACCTTGTTGATGGCGACGATGATCGGCGCGCCGGAAGCTCTGGCGTGCTGAATGGCCTCCACGGTCTGCGGCATCACGCCGTCGTCGGCAGCCACCACCAGCACCACGATATCGGTGATATTGGCGCCTCTGGCGCGCATGGCGCTGAACGCGGCGTGACCAGGCGTGTCGAGGAAAGTCACCCGTTCGCCGTCCGCCAGGCGAACCTGATAGGCGCCGATGTGCTGGGTGATGCCGCCATGCTCTCCTCCGGCGACATCGGTCGAGCGCAGGGCGTCCAGGAGGCTGGTCTTGCCGTGGTCGACGTGACCCATGATCGTCACCACCGGCGGGCGAGGGACGAGATGGTCGTCGACGTCCTCATCGGCCAGGAATCCAGTCTCGACGTCGCTCTCGGACACCCGCCGGACAGTGTGCCCGAACTCAGTGGCCACAAGCTCGGCGGTGTCGGATTCGATCACGTCCGTGACCTTCAGCATCAAGCCTTCGCGGGCGAGGAACTTGATGATTTCCACGCCACGGGTGGCCATGCGGTTGGCGAGTTCGCCCACGGTGATGACGTCCGGAATCACCACCTCGCGAGCGGTTTTTGCGGACTCCTGCGCCCCGCCTTTTCGCTTTTCGCGCTCACGCTCACGCGCCCGGCGCACGGACGCCAGGGATCGCATGCGCTCGACGGCGCCCTCGTCATCACCGGCGACCGCCTGGATGGTCAGTCGGCCCTCCCGGCGCTTGGGTTCGCCGCGGGTGCGGGAGACCGCCTTGCCAGGCCCAGCCTTACCCTTTCGGGCGGCTTCTTCTTCATCGAAATCCGGACGCCGGTCGAGATTGAGGCTGCCCGGGCGGGGGGTCTGGCGTGTGGCCCGCTGGATTTCCGGCGTGGCCGGAGCCACCGCGGGTCGCGCCCCGCCGGCCGGACGCGCGCCCCCTGTGCGGGGGGCGCCGTCCCGGGGCGGTCTTGGGGCAAGCGCCGAATAGCGGACGGTCTCGCCGGGTCGAGCCGGGCGATCGGACCGTTGCGGCCCAGCCGCGCCCGCATCGCGCGAGGGGGTTCGCGACGGCGCTCCAGATTCGGGCCGCGGACCGCGCGGCGCATCAGGCCTTGCGGCGCGCTGGTTGAAAGACACCGCCGCGGCGGGCCGTTCAGGCCGATAGGTCGTCGTCGTTGGCCGCTCGTCGCGGCGTTCGCGGCCCGGCTCGTAGCTGCGCGTCTGCCCAGTGGACGTCGGCCCGCGCGCGGAATCGCCACTCCTGGCGGTCGGCGGCGGGCGAACCCCGGCGGAGTGCTGGGGCGCAGCCGCCGTTCGCGGCGGATTGGGCTTCGCGACCACCGAATCCACCGCCGGCTCGGCGGCGGGGGGCGTGGGCGCAGCCGCCGGCTGGGCAGTCGCAACCACGGCGGGCGGCGCTTCCGGCGCGGGCGGGGAGGGGGCGACAGCCATAGGCTCAGGCGCAGCGGGCGCCGGCGCGGCCACAGCGGCGGCGGCGGGTGGCGCCTCTTGCGGCGCTGGTTGGCGCGCGGCGGCCTCTCGCTCGGCGATGGCGCGCTCTTCTCGCTCGGCGGCGATGCGCTCCTGCTGCTGTTGCCGCGCCAGCTCGATGGCGCGCTGGCGGGCGCGACGTTCGTCCTCGGACAGCCCGTGCGACGCGCTCGACTCGCTGGACGGCGACGGGGAGCGCGGCGACGCCGCGGGCGCCTGGCCGCGAACGTCGAACGCGGTGGCGGGCCGTTTTTCGGGCGCGTGAGTCGGCGGCGCGATCGCGGGGGTGTCGACCCTGCGTCGCTTGGTCTCGACCACCACGGTCTTGGTGCGTCCATGACTGAAGCTCTGCTTCACCATGCCGGAGCTCACCGCGCCGCTTGCGCGCGGCTTCAACGTCAGAGGCGCGCGACCGCCTGGCGTCGGGGCTCCCGGGGCCTTTTCATTGTCGTCCGTCATGCGATCGTTTGACTATCCTTCGCCGGGCTCAGAACGCGAGCCCGTTCACCAATTCAGACACTACTCGGAGACCGCGGCGCCGCGGCGCCCCGGTCCTTTATAAAAGGCTCCTCGCGCCAACGCTCGGGAAAGAGCGGGCGAAAACCCGAAATTCGCTCGACATCGTCTGCCCAGCGATCGGCGCCTCGACCGGCAAGGAAGGCGGTGTGTATCACAGTCTCGCCCCCCAAGGCCAAACCCAATTCGTCGGATGAGAAAAGCCCGATCAGCCGGGGAGGCGCGGCGCTTCGACGGACCGCGGCCAGCAGTTTGCGGCGCCCATCCGCGGCGCCGTCTTCGGCTTCGACGAGAAACGCCGCCTTCTGGGACGAAACCGCGCCGAGGACCCTTTCGAACCCAGAGGTAAGATCGCCGGCCTTGCGCGCAAGTCCCAGGGCCGCCAGCAACCTGCGATGCAGAAGACTGGCGACCTGGTCGGCAAGATCGGCCGCCGGCGAGAGCGCCGCGCGCGCCGCGCGCGCGAACAGATTCTTCTTGACCGCGCTGTCCACGGACGCCCGATCCGCCGCCACCCATAGTCCCCGCCCAGGCAATTTGCGGCCGACGTCGGGGACGACCTGACCGCCGGGCGCGGCGACGAAGCGGATCAGACGCGCCTCCGCCATGACCTCGCCGGTAACGAGATCGCGGCGCTCACGCGATTTGTGCGCCAGGGTCCTCGGGATGGAGAGGGACGACTTCAGCGCACGCGTTCTCCGAACACGGCCCGCGCTTCATCCATGGGGTCGACCACTCCGGCGACGTCCTCTTCCGTCGGCTCTTCGATGAACGCCTCTGCGTCGATCCATCCCGCCGCGATACGCGCGCGCATGATCAAGGCTTCGGCGTCGTCCGGACTGAGGTTGAAGCTCTCGAGAACCCCAGGCTCGCGCACCCGCTCTCCACCCTTGGCTTCATACCAGCCTCGAATATCGTCCGGCACCAGACCGGCCAGATCCTCGACCGTCTTGACGTCGCCTTCGCCCAGGGCGACCGCCATCGGCAGCGTGACGCCCTCCACTTCGAGCACGCCGTCCTCGACGCCCAGGGCCCGGCGCTTGGCGTCGAACTCGGCCGCCTCGCGCTCCAGAAAATCCCGGGCGCGGGCCTGAATCTCTTCGGCCGTGTCCTCGTCGAAGCCTTCGATCGCGGCGACTTCGCCAAGCTCGACATAGGCCACGTCTTCCACGGTGACAAAACCCTCCGTGACCAACAGCTGGGCGATGACTTCGTCGACGTCCAGGGCTTCCTGAAAGAGCACGGTCCGCTCTGCGAATTCCCGCTGACGCCGCTCGCTTTCCTGGCTCTCGGTCATGATGTCGATCTGCCAACCGGTGAGCTGGCTGGCGAGGCGGACATTCTGGCCCCGGCGGCCGATGGCCAGCGACAGTTGTTCGTCGGGCACGACCACTTCGACCCGCTCGTCTTCCTCGTCCATCACGACCTTGGTGACCTCCGCCGGGGCGAGGGCGTTGACCAGGAAGGTGGCCTCGTCCGGGCTCCACTGGATGATGTCGATCTTTTCACCCTGCAGTTCCGCCACCACCGCCTGGACGCGCGACCCGCGCATCCCCACGCAGGCCCCGACGGGATCTATCGAGGAATCGTTCGACACCACGGCCATCTTGGCGCGGCTTCCCGGATCGCGCGCGACGGCGCGAATTTCGATCACCCCGTCGTAGACTTCGGGCACTTCCTGGGCGAAAAGCTTGGCCATGAAGCCGCCATGGGCGCGAGACAGCATGATCTGCGGCCCCTTGGTCTCCTGGCGGACGTCGTAGATGTAGGCGCGGACCCGGTCGCCGACCTGGAAGTTCTCACGAGGGATCGACTGGTCGCGACGCATGATCGCCTCGCCGCGGCCCAGGTCGACAATGACGTTGCCATACTCGACGCGTTTTGCGACGCCGTTGACGATCTCGCCGACACGATCCTTGAACTCTTCATACTGACGTTCGCGTTCCGCCTCACGCACCTTGCTGGTGACCACCTGCCGGGCCATCTGCGTCTGAACGCGGCCAAATTCGAACGGTGGCAGGGTCTCGGTGTAGGTCTTGCCGATCACCGCATCCTTGTCGCTTCGCAGGGCGTCCGAAAGGCGCTTCTGAGCGTATTCGTTGACCTCCTCGGCGTCGTCGTCGACCACCGTCACGATCCGGGAAATCGTCGTCTCACCGGTCTTGGGGTCGATGTGTACACGGATGTCGTGTTCGGCGCCGTACCGGGAGCGGGCGGCCTTCTGGATCGCTTCTTCGATGGCTTCGACCACGATCTCCTTTTCGATCGACTTTTCGCGCGCCACGGCTTCGGCGATCTGCAGCAGCTCTAGCCGATTGGCGGAAATGCCCGTCACGGTCATCAGTTTTGATCCTTATGCTCACTGAAGTTTTGGTTTTCGGCCTGCAGACGCGACGCTCTGGCTTCCGCCCCCCGCTTGAGCAGGACGTCGTTGAGGACCAGCTTGGCCTCCACCAGCCAGGCGAACGGCAAAAGGGCCGTGGCGTTTTCGCCCTCGAGGTTGATGGCGACATGATCACCGTCGAGGCCGGCGAGCTCGCCTTTGAAGCGCTTACGGCCCTCTGCGAGGCGATCGAGCTCGAGACGCGCTTCGCAACCTTCCCAAATCGCGAAATCCTTCAATCGTGTCAGCGGCCGGTCGATGCCGGGGCTCGACACCTCGAGAGTGTACTGGCCGCTGATCGGGTCGGCGGCGTCCATCACCTGCGAGATCGCGCGAGCGAGGACGCCGCAATCCTCCACCAGCATGGTTCCGTCCGCACGTTCGGCCATGATCTGCAATCGCCGCGCCTGATCTCCGCCCATCAAGCGAAGTCGAACGATCTCGAAACCCGCCGCCTCCGCCACCGGATCGAGCAGGTCGAGCAGTCTCAGATCGTCTGTGGTCTTGCCGCGCAAGCTTCACAGGCTCCTTTAAAACGGACAAAGAAAAAGCGGCTGGCCTTTTCAGGGGCCGCCGCTCGTAAACGCCATCCAGCGCCAACGGACGATAACGCGATACCCATAGCGCGACGCGGACCTGTTGTCAGCCCCAAATTCGAGGGCGACGAACATGGGGCTGCGGTCGCTTCATTCTGGGCAGGCGTGATTGCCGGTCTGGACGCCCGATGAGCAAATGGACATCGGCCGCGGCGGCCCGCCCCCGGAGTCTAGAATCTAAAGGTCGATTCCAGACGCACGCGCGGCGCCGGCATCTGAGGCGTCGTACCGAAGTGCTGTGTCTCTATCTGGTCAGGCGCCAGGTTCACCGAACCGCCGATATGCAACCTGGGGGTCACCTTCCAGAATACCCCTGGCGCGACGTCCTTCCACTGTACGTCGCGGTCGGTGTGCTGTTCGACGCCGAGTTTCAGGCCCCAGCGCGCCTTGCGCGAGTCCCACTCCAACTGGCTCGCCGGAACCGTGACACTGGAATAATAGGGCGAAGCCGCGAAATCATTGGCGGCAAGGATCACGGATCCTCCCGAGGGCTGGGCATGCGCCGCGGCGACGCTGACTGCGAACGCCGCGATAGCCCCCACCATGATGCGTACCGGCGTCATCGCCTCTCGATCCAACCCCTGACGGCCCCAGGGCACTATCGCCCCGTGAACCCGCTGCGTTCTGATTAGGGGACGCTTCACAGGATGGTCAACCGCCTACCGGCGAATCCGCTCCCCGCTCGGGGAATGAATCATCGGCTGTGGCCGAGGAGCCACGTGATTCTCATTTGGCGGCGCCCGGCGAATGTTATAGACGCAACCGCCGGGCAGGGCGCGGTAGGTAAGGAATGAAGCGGATGATCGAATCCTCGAAGCGGGGTTGGATGGCGCGGAGCGCGAGGGTCGTCGTCCTCGGTCTCGCTCTCGGCGCGCTGGCGGCCTGCGGCGGCAGGATGAACCACCCGCGCGGGTCCGCATCCCAGGCGCCGGCGATAGGCGTCAACGCCTACCTGTGGCGCGCCACGCTCGACACTCTCGCGTTCATGCCACTGGCGTCCGCGGACCCCTACGGCGGAGTGATCATCACCGACTGGTATGTCAATCCAGAAAAGCCGGAAGAACGATTCAAGGCGACGGTCTATATCCTCGATTCGCGCCTGCGCGCGGACGGGCTCGCGGTCACCGTGTTCAAGGAAGTCAACAACGGCGCTGGTGGTTGGACCACGTCGCCCACATCCGATCAGACCTCGACAGACATCGAGAACGCAATTCTCACACGCGCCCGCCAGCTTCGACTTTCCAACCTCAAGGGCTGACCGCGCTGTCTCAGCGCGGCGCCCGCGCATGAGAAGCGCAAAATGGAACGGTTTCGCGACACCGCTCGTGGTCCAGGCTCCGCGCGCGCCAACGCGGCCTGACTGAAATGAATTTGAAAGCTGGCGTTTCGGACCTAATTAGGCTTCGCCACCCAGGCCCTAGCCTTCCAACCCCAGAGTACCTATTCGATCATGGCCCGCTACAACCCTAAAGAGGTCGAGCCGCGCTGGCGCGGCGTCTGGGAGGCGGGGGAGGTATTCCGCGCCGCGCCACAGTCGGACAAGCCGAAATACTATGTCCTCGAGATGTTCCCCTATCCATCGGGGCGTCTGCATGTCGGTCACGCCCGCAACTATGCCATGGGAGACGTCGTGGCGCGGTTCAAGCGGGCCCGCGGCTTCAATGTCCTGCATCCGATGGGATGGGATGCGTTCGGCCTGCCGGCCGAAAATGCGGCGGCCGAACGGGGCGTCGATCCCGCGGAATGGACCGCCGACAACATCGCCACCATGCGCGAAGAGTTGAAGCGCCTCGGCCTGTCGATCGACTGGTCTCGCGAATTCGCCACCTGCGATCCCGCCTACTACGGCCAGCAGCAGGCATGGTTCCTGAAGCTGTGGGCGCGGGGCCTCGCGTACCGCAAGGAGGGCCTGGTCAACTGGGACCCGGTCGACATGACCGTGCTCGCCAACGAACAGGTCATCGATGGACGGGGATGGCGCTCCGGCGCTGTGGTGGAGCGACGCAAGCTCACCCAGTGGTTTCTGCGCATCACCGACTACGCCGATGCATTGCTGGACGGACTGGCCGAGCTCGACCGTTGGCCCGACAAGGTGCGGCTGATGCAGGAAAACTGGATCGGACGCTCGCGCGGACTTCGCCTGACATTTGCTCTCGCCCATCAAGGCCCTCGCCTGCCGCCCGGCGTCGGCGAGGGGGTGGAGGTCTACACCACCCGGCCGGACACTCTGTTTGGCGCAAGCTTCGTGGCGATCAGCCCCTTCCATCCGATCGCCGAGGCGCTCGCGGCCGGCGACGAGGACATCGCGGCCTTTGTCGCCGATTGCCGCAAGGGCGGCGCATCCGAAGTGGAGGTCGAAGCCGCCGAGAAACTTGGCTTAGACACCGGCCTCAAAGTATGCCATCCCTTTGATTCAGAACAGCAATTGCCATTGTGGATCGGTAATTTCGTCCTTATGGACTACGGCGCGGGGGCCGTTTTCGGCTGTCCCGCCCACGATCAGAGGGATCTGGACTTCGCCCGCAAGTACGGTCTGCCCGTCACGCCGGTGGTGTTGCCGCCCGGCGAAGATCCAGCTTCGTTTCACGTGAAACAAGAGGCCTATGTGGGCCCGGGCCGTATCTTCAATTCCGCCTTCTTGAACGGTCTGGACGTAGAAGCCGCCAAGTCGGCCGCGATCGCTCGCATCGAGGCTGAGCATACGGGTCAAGGCGCGACAGTCTACCGGCTGCGGGACTGGGGCGTATCCCGTCAGCGCGGTTGGGGTTGCCCGATACCCGTCATCCACTGCCATCGCTGCGGGCCCGTGGGCGTCCCGGAGGCGGATCTTCCCGTCCGCCTACCCGAAGGCATGGATTTCAGCAGGCCCGGCAACGCCTTGGCTCGCCATCCGACCTGGAAGCACGCCCCTTGCCCAAGCTGCGGCGGGGAGGCCGAGCGCGAGACCGATACGTTTGACACCTTCGTGGATTCTTCCTGGTATTTCGCGCGTTTCGCGGCGCCGTTCGCCCAAGCCCCGATCGAAAAGACGGCGGCCGACTACTGGCTCCCGGTCGACCAGTACATCGGCGGCGTCGAGCACGCCGTCCTGCACCTTCTCTATTCCCGATTCATCACCCGCGCCTTGCGCGACGAAGGCATGCTGTCGCCTGCCGAGCCGTTTACCGGGTTGTTCACCCAGGGAATGGTGACGCACGAGACCTATCGCAGGCAGAATGGCGATTGGGTCGATCCGACGTCGGTCGAGATTCAAAGTGAAGGGACGACCCGTCGAGCTCTCGACAGGGTCACGGGCGAGCCGCTCGTCATCGGCGACTTCGAGAAGATGTCGAAGTCGAAGCGCAATGTGGTGGCCCCGGCCGACATCGCCGACACCTATGGCATCGACGCCGCCCGGCTCTTCGTCCTCTCCGATTCGCCGCCCGAACGCGACGTCCTTTGGACGAACACCGGAGTTGAAGGGTCTTGGCGGCTGATCAACCGGGTGTGGACGGAGTTCGACACCGACCCGGGCGAATTCGAGCCGTTCGACATCGACACCCTCCGGAGGGCGACGCACCGCACGATAAAGGCCATCACCGACGCCGTGGAGGGATTTCGCTTCAACAGCGCCATTGCCCGCCTTTATGAATTCGTCGCTGTTCTGCGGAGTTGCCGAGCGCCGGCGGGCGACGCGCCGAGAATCGAGGCGCGCAACGAAGCCCTGTCCGCGCTCGCGAGGCTGATCTCGCCCTTCGCGCCTCACCTGGCGGAGGAATGTTGGCGCCGGCTTGGCGAAGACGGCCTCGTGACGCTGGCGGCATGGCCCGACTACGATCTCCTGCTCACGCGCGAAGACGAGGTGGTGTTGCCGGTCCAGATCAACGGCAAGCGTCGCGGCGAAATCCGGGCGCCGGCCGGCGCCTCGGACGATCTCGTGCGCGAGCGTGTGTTGGCCGATCCGGACATTCGGCTCCGGCTCGAGGGCCTGGCGGTGCGCAAGGTGATCGTGGTGAAAGACCGTATCGTCAATCTGGTGACAGGATGATCCCGCCGATGTTCCGGCCAAACGCTGAACGGCGGCGCGACAAGCCTGTCGCCGACCCCGCCGCGCCGGCGCGGCGCTTCTTGCGGCGGCTTGCCGGCCTGACGCTCGCGGGGGCGCTCGGGGCCTGCGGCTTCACGCCGATGTACGCGACCCCCGGTGTGTCGGCCGGCCTCTCGGCGATCGAAATCAAGGCGCCACAGGGACGTGTCGGGTTCCTGCTGCGGCAGGATCTCGACGACGCGCTCGGTCGTGACAAACTGTCCGCGCCCCGCTGGCGTATGGAAATGGCGATCGATCAAACGCGGGATCCTCGGGGCCTGACACTGCAGGACGTCGCCGAGCGCTATGTGCTGGGCATTTCTGTCAGCTACAAACTCATCGACGCGACCACCGGGAAGGTGGCCCACACAGGCAGGGTCGCCAGTCAGGTGAGTTACGACGCGGCGGATGCGCCTTACGCCGGCATCGCTGCGCGCCAGGATAGCCAGGAGAGAGCGGCCTCGGACGCCGCCCGGAAGATCCAGATCGATCTGGCGACATGGATGGTCAGCCAACGCGCCCAGCCATAAGGGTGTCCGCAGGATGATCCTCAAGCGCCGGCAGGACATCGAGCGATACTTGACCGCGCCCGGCGAGACACGCGCAGCCTTGATCTGGGGTCCGGACCTGGGACAGGTGCGAGAGCGCGCCGGATATCTCGCCGCGACGGTGACGCCACGCACCGACGATCCCTTTGATGTCGCCCTGCTCAACGAAGCCGACCTGAGCGACGGTGGGGCCCGTCTCGAAGAAGAATTGATGGCCTATTCGCTGATGGGGGGGCGGCGCCTCGTCCGCCTGAGGCTCGCAGGCGATCGCGGTGAAGGCGAGGACGCCACCGCCGCGGCCCTCGCCCGCCACGCCGCCGGCGATTTCAATCCCGACGCCTTCCTGCTCGTGGAAGCGGGGAACCTGAAACCGACGTCAAGCCTGCGCAAGGCCGCCGAAAAGGACGAGCGCTGCGGCGCCGTGGCCTGCTACGCCGATGAAGCCGGCGATCTGGCGCGGCTCACCCGGGACGCCCTGGCGATCGACAAGGTCGGCCTGGCCGCCGATGCGCTCGAATTGTTTGTTTCGCGCTTGCCCCAGGAACGCGGCGTCGCACGCCAGGAGATCGAGCGTCTCGCCCTGTTCCTCGGCCCCGGAAGCCATGTCGTGGCCACGGCCGCGGATCTGGCGCCGTTCGTGGGCGTCGAACCGGAGAGCTCCCTTGCGGACGCGGCGATAGACGCGTTCGGCGGGCGTCTGCTTGCGACCTATTCCGGGCTTCGGCGGGCGGCGCAGGAAGGCGAGACCGGACCGTCGACGATACGCGCCCTCAGCACCCATCTCGGACGGCTCCGCCGGGTCGTCATCATGCACCTCGCCGGCGTGCCCCTCGCCCAGGCCGTGAAGGAGCAGAGGGTTTTCTGGAAAATGGAGCGCGAATTTCAGCGCCAGGCGCGCGCCTGGCCGCTCGCGGAACTCGACAAACTGCCGGTCGAGATTCTAGGCGCCGATCAAGCCTGCAAGACCGCCGGATCACCCGACCAGCTGATCAGCGAACATCTTGCCTTGAGCATCGCCGGTCGCGCGCGGCGATTGGGATTGTAACCGACGCGCACGACGCGCGATGGGGCGGCCATCAGGCCGGATGAGACAGGCGCCGGCAGATGTCGTCGAGCTGTTCCAGGCTGGCGTAGCCGATCCTGACCTCTCCCGACCCGTCCTTGTCGTCGATACGGACGGTCAATCCCAGCAATTCAGCGAGATCGTTCTCCAAGGCGACGGTGTCGGCGTCCTTCGCCCTGTGGCCTGCGGCGGACCGCGATGAGCGGACCCGCGCGCCCCGCGTGAGGGCCTCTGTCTGCCGAACGTTCAGGCCGCCCTTGATCACGCGGTCCGCCAGGGTTTCGGCGTCGTCCAGGTCCAGGAGAGCGCGCGCATGACCGGCGGTCAACCGGCCAGCCTCCAGATGTTCTTGAACGCCGCGTGGCAGCCGCATCAGGCGAAGGGTGTTGGCGACGTGGCTGCGGCTCTTTCCGACGACCGCGGCGATCTGCTCGGCGTTGCGCGGGTATCGCTCCATCATCGAGGCATATCCGCGGGCCTCTTCCAAGGCATTGAGATCGGCCCGCTGGATGTTCTCGATCAGCGCGACCTCCATCACTTCGAGGTCGTCCAGGTCACGCACCAGCGCGGGGATCGCTCTAAGCTGCGCGCGCTGCGCAGCCCGCCAGCGGCGCTCTCCGGCGACGATCTGGTACTCGCCGGGAACGCCGGGCGCGGGCCTCAGCAGGATGGGCTGCAAAACGCCGCGTTCGCGGATGGACGTGGCCAGCTCCTCCAGATCGGTCTCGGCGAAATTGCGGCGCGGCTGATCTGGATTGGGGTGGATCAGTTCGATGGGGATATCGAGCACGCCGGCCGCCCGGCGTCCTTCCGGTGTCGCCGCCGCCTGGGTCTCTTCAAGAAGAGCCGACAACCCGCGCCCAAGTCCCCTGCGGCTCTCAGCCATCACGTGCTCTCCCTGAACAATGTCGCGTCCATCATCATGCCGGCGTCGCGCGGTGCGCCCGCTCACGACCCACGATTTCGCGCGCGAGTTCGAGATAGGCCTGACTGCCGGCGCACTTCAGGTCGTAGACGATGCCGGGCAGGCCGAATGACGGCGCCTCGGAAATACGGACATTGCGCGGAATCATCGTTCGATAGACGAGATCACCCAGCGTCTCGCGCGCATCCTTGGCGACCTGGGCGCACAGACCGTTCCGCCGGTCGTACATCGTCAACACTATGCCCTGGATCTGCAGGGCCGGATTGACCGTCGTCCGCACGCGGTCGACCGTTCCCATCAACTGCGTGAGCCCCTCGAGGGCGAAGAACTCACATTGCAGAGGCACCAGCACCGCATCCGCGGCCGCCATCGCGTTCAGCGTCAGCAGGTTTAGCGACGGCGGGCAATCGATCAACACATAGGTGAAGGCGCCGCCGTTGCGCATCGGCGAGAGAGCGTCGCGAAGGCGATAGGCCCGCCGCGGCTGGTGGCCGAGTTCCAGCTCGACGCCGCTCAAGTCCGCATCGCCCGGAACGATCTCGAGACCCGGCACGGCTGTTTTCACCGTGGCCGACTCCAGCGGCAGATGGTCCATCAGAACATCATACAGGGTCTTGCCGCGCCGGTGCGCCGGGATGTTCAGGCCCGTGGAGGCATTGCCTTGAGGATCGGAATCGATCAGCAGGACCTTCTCGCCCACCGCGGCCAAGGCCGTGCCGAGGTTGATCGCCGTCGTGGTCTTGCCGACGCCCCCCTTTTGATTGGCGATCGCGAGGACGCGCAGCACCGGGGAACTTTCAGACATGTCTCAGTCCCTCCACGGCGACCAGGCGCCCGCGCGGATCGCTGAGGCTTTCAAGCGTCCGGGACGAGAATCGCCAGCGTCTGCGGGCTTCCTCGATCTCGTTCGCGACATCCTGGCCCTTGAGGAACAGCCCCCGCGCGCCGCGTGCGAAATACGGCTGCGCGAAATCGAACAGTCGCGGAAGGGGCGCGCACGCCCTCGCGGTCACCACCTCGACGGCCACCGAGGTCGATTCGGCGCGACCATGGTGAATGGTCGCGGGCAAGCCAAGGGCGCTGGCGACCTCACCTAGGAACCGGCACTTCTTCGCCACGCTCTCGACCAGATGGACGTGGGCGCCGGCTCGGCCCTTCATCAGGATCGCCAGAACCAGTCCCGGCAGACCCGCGCCGGACCCCAGATCCGCCCAGGTCAGCGTCGAGGGCTCAAACCACACCAGCTGGGCGCTGTCGATCACGTGGCGACGCTCGAAGTCCTGCAGCGTGGACCGTCCCACCAGGTTGATCTGGCTGTTGGCGGCCGTCAGCAGGTCGCGATAGCGCTGGATGTCCCGCGCCCGCTCCGCGTTCATCCCGATCGCCTCGAGGAAGCCACTGGGCAAAGCCGGCGCTTCAGGCAACGGAACGGCGGCGGACATGGGCCAGGAGGGCGGTTATGGCGCCGGGCGTGACGCCTTCGATGCGCGCCGCCTGACCCAGAGTCGACGGTCGCACGGCGCCCAGCTTCTCACGCACCTCGTTCGACAGGCCGCCGAGTGACGCATAGTCGATGTCGTGAGGCAGGCTGAGCATTTCGTCTTTGCGAAACAGCGCGATATCGGCGTCCTGGCGGTCGAGGTAGCCGTTGTAGGTGGCGTCGATCTCGATCTGTTCGCGCGCGAATGGCGGCCAGGCGGCAAGCTCGGGCCAAATCGCCGCCAGGTCGTCGAAGCCGACATCACGATACGCCAGCAGCTGGACCACATCGCGGCGCTGGCCGTCCGCGTTTACTCTGAGGCCCGCTTTCACCGCCTGCGATGGCGTAAGAGTCAGGGCCCTCGATCGCGCCCGGACCGCCTGGAGCACCCGCGCCTTGGCCTGAAACACCTGCGCCCGCGCGGAGCCGACACATCCCAGCGACTGGCCCAAGGCGGTCAGCCGTTGATCGGCGTTGTCCGCGCGCAGGCGCAGCCGGAACTCGGCCCGGCTGGTGAACATGCGATACGGCTCGGTCACGCCGCGTGTCACCAGATCATCGATCATCACGCCGATGTAGGCCTCGTCGCGCTTCAGGATCGCCGGCTCCCGGCCGGCCGCCGCGCGCGCCGCGTTCAGACCGGCCATCAGGCCCTGTGCGGCCGCCTCTTCGTAACCGGTGGTGCCGTTGATCTGCCCCGCCAGGTAGAGGCCGGGCAACCGCTTGACCTCCAGACTGACATGCAGCTCGCGAGGATCCACATAGTCGTATTCGATCGCGTAGCCATGACGGAAGACCTCCACGCGCTCCAGACCTGGAATGGTGCGCAAGAACCTGTCCTGTGTATCCGGCGCCAGAGAGGTCGAAATCCCGTTTGGATAGATCGTGGGGTCGTCGCGGCCTTCCGGCTCGAGGAAGATCTGGTGAGCGTCGCGATCGGCGAAGCGCACCACCTTGTCCTCGATCGACGGGCAATAGCGCGGCCCCCGTCCCGACAGGTGGCCGCCGTAGACCGCCGACTCGCTCAATCTCTCAGCGATGATCGCATGGGTTTGGCGGGTGGTCGCCGTGATCCCGCAATCGACCTGCTCGGAAACGATCGGAGCGCTGAGGAACGAAAAGGGCGTCGGCGTCTCGTCCCCGCGCTGACGCTCGAGCTGCGCCCAATCGATCGTTCGTCCATCCAGCCGTGGCGGCGTGCCCGTCTTGAGCCTGCCCATCGCAAGCCCCAGCGCGTACAGCCGGTCGGCCAGACCGATCGAGGGCGCGTCGCCCACGCGGCCGGCCGCGATGCGTTCGGCGCCTCTGTGGATCACGCCCTTCAGAAAAGTGCCGGTCGTCAGGACGACCGCCTTACCGCGATAGATCTCGCCGCTGGCGCCGATCACCCCACCGACCGTCCCGTGATCGATGACGAGGTCTTCCACGGCCTCGGCGCGTATCGCAAGGCCTGGCTGGTTCGACAGCGCGGCGCGCATGCCCGTCCGATAGAGTTGGCGATCGATCTGAGCGCGGGGACCGCGTACCGCCGGGCCC
Organism: Caulobacterales bacterium; assembly: GCA_038206535.1. GTDB lineage: Bacteria > Pseudomonadota > Alphaproteobacteria > Caulobacterales > Caulobacteraceae > Acaudatibacter. The sequence continues at coordinate 117,281 of JBBRAV010000005.1, read as the reverse complement.
CTCGACCGGTTCAGCAGCCGAAACTGAATCCCGGACGCGTCCGCGACACGGCCCATCAGGCCATCGAGCGCATCGACCTCGCGCACGAGGTGGCCCTTGCCCAGGCCGCCGATGGCCGGATTGCACGACATTTCGCCAATGGTCTCGAGCTTGTGCGTGAGCAACAGGGTCCCGGCGCCAAACCGCGCGGCCGCAGCCGCGGCCTCGCATCCGGCGTGGCCGCCCCCAATCACGATGACGTCCCAGATTTCGGCAATCGACACGCAAAACACCTTCGCCGGGTCAGGAGGCGCGCTTCACCTGAACGTGCCGGGCGCCGGGGCGCTGCGATACCGTATCCCCGCGGCGCGGTCGAGGAATCAATGCCGCTGTTTCACGTGAAACAGGCTCATTTGCCGATGCAGAACGTGGCGAACACGCGGCCCAGCACATCTTCCGCATCGACCCTGCCCGTGACCCGCGCCAGCGCGCGCGCCGCCAGTCGCACATCTTCCGCGGCCAGCTCTGGATCGGCGAGCGCGCGGAGCGCGCGGCCCAGATGGTCCCTCGCTTCGGCGAGCAATCGGGCGTGACGCTCGCGCGTGGCCGCCGGAAATTCCGACCCGGTCAAATCCAGGATGACGCGTCGATTCAAGTGGTCCTGAACCGGGTGCGGCCGCCGATCGCCCAGCAGGCACTCCCTGACGACGTCCGCCCCGATAGCGCCCGCGTGCTCGCGCGCCGCCGGGCCGTCCTTACCCAGCGGCAAGTCGCTCTTATTGATAATGCAAACATCGCCAGGTCGCACCAACGACGAGGCTTCGAGCCACGCCCCGTCGCTCTGTGAGGCGTCCACGACCCACAGTCGCAGGTCCGCCGCCTCGGCCCAGGCCTTCGCCCGGCGGACGCCCTCCGCTTCCACGGCATCCTGCGTGGCGCGTATCCCCGCCATGTCCGCCATCAGGACCTTGTATCCCGCTACAACCTGGCCCACCTCGATGATGTCGCGCGTCGCCCCGGCGACGGGCGTCACTATGGCGGCGTCACGATCCGCCAACAGGTTGAGCAGACTGCTCTTGCCGGCGTTGGTGGCGCCGATGATGGCGACCCGATAGCCGTCGCGCACCCGCCGGCCGCGCGCCTGATCGTCGAGAGCCAGCCCTATCTCCCGCGCCAGGACTTCGAGCGAGCGACGCGCCGCCAGCGTCACCTGGGGCGGTGTGTCTTCATCGGGAAAGTCGACGCCCGCCTCCAGGAACGCGAGCGCCTCGACGAGCAGGTCCCGCCAACCTTCATATCGCCGGCCCAGGGCGCCGCCCAACTGACCCAGGGCTTGCCTGGCCTGGGCGCGGGTCTCCGCATCGATCAGATCGCCGACGGCTTCCGCCTGTCCCAGGTCGAGCTTGCCGTTCTCGAACGCCCGGCGCGTAAACTCACCGGGGGCCGCCAGACGGGCGCCAAGGCGCAGCAGCGCCGATATCGTGGCTTCGACGATGGCGGGACCCCCGTGCAGGTGCAGCTCGACACAGTCCTCGCCCGTATAACTGCGGGGTCCGGCGAAGCGGATCACGAGGGCCTGATCGATCGCCTCGCCCTCGGCATCACGCAGGGTCATCAAGGTCGCCAGCCGCGTCCGCGGAAGGCGCCTGGCCAACCCCCTCAACAGATTGCAAGCCTCCGGTCCCGATATCCGGATCACCGCAACGGCCGCCCGGCCCGCCGCCGTCGCCGTCGCGAAGATGGTGTCGGTCATCCGCCCTTGGAAACGCCGCTCCGGACGCCGCCCGCCGCGGCCGTCATCAGCTTCATGAACTGTTCGGACGCCTGGCCGCCCAGCGTCATCCAGTTGCGCATCAACTCCTCGGGCGCGACCATCGCCAGGTTGGCGTCGAGGCGCGATTTCATTTCCTGCACCATGTGCTCGTTGAGCGAACTGACATCGGGCAGGCCGAGGAAGGCGCGCGCCTCGGCGGGTGTGCAATCGACTTCGACCTTGGCTTTCATCGGCGCGGGCTCCCTTCCTCCCACGAAGTTGTTATGAGCCATAGCCGCCTCGACGCGCTAGTAGGCGGAGGCTCGAACACGCAATTTAAGGATGCCCGCGCAATGACCGACACCACGACGATCAAAACGCCCGAAGGCGAGTTCTCAGCCTACGTCGCCCGCCCGGACGCGACGGGCGCGCCGGCAGTCGTGGTCATCCAAGAAATCTTTGGCGTGAACGCCGTGATGCGCAAAATCGCCGATCAGTTCGCCGCGGCGGGCTACCTTGCAGTCTGTCCCGATCTGTTCTGGAGACTAGAACCGGGCATCGACATCACCGACCGCAGCGAGGCGGAGTGGAAGCGCGCGTTCGAGCTCTACAACGCCTTCGACGTGGACGCCGGCGTGCGCGACATCGGCGCCACGATCGCGCACATACGCCAGGATCCGGGGTGCTCCGGCAAGGTCGGGGCCGTCGGCTTCTGCCTAGGCGGACTGCTCGCCTATCTGACGGCGACGCGCACGGACGCCGACGCCGCGGTCTCCTATTACGGCGTGGGCATCGATCGCTACACCGCCGAGTCCGATCGTCTCACCGCGCCGCTGCTGCTGCACATCGCCCAAGAGGACCAATTCGTTCCCAAAGAGACGCAGGCCCTGATCGTCGCGGCCCTGAAGAACCATCCTCAGGTGCAGATCCACCAATATCCCGGCCAAGACCACGCCTTCGCCCGCACGGGAGGCGACCATTACGACGCCGAGGCCGCCTCGACGGCCTGGGATCGCACCCTCGCCATGTTCAAGACGGCTTTGCGGCCCACGCAGGGCGGCTAAGGTCGTCCCTGGCGGCGGTCAGGTGTTCATCGACTGGAAGAAGTCGGCATTGTTCTTCGACGATCGCAGCTTGTCGAGCAGGAATTCGATCGCGTCCTGCGGGCCCATCGGATTGAGAATCCGGCGCAGTACGAAGGTCTTCTGCAGCTGATCGCGCGGCGTGATCAGCTCCTCCTTGCGCGTGCCTGATTTCAGGACGTCGATGGCGGGGAAGATGCGCTTGTCGGCCACCTTGCGGTCCAGGACGATCTCGGAATTGCCCGTGCCCTTGAATTCCTCAAAGATCACCTCGTCCATGCGGCTGCCCGTATCGATGAGCGCGGTGGCGATGATGGTGAGGGACCCGCCCTCCTCGATGTTGCGCGCGGCGCCGAAGAAGCGTTTTGGCTTCTGCAGCGCATTGGCGTCGACGCCGCCGGTCAGCACCTTGCCCGACGACGGGACGGTCGTGTTGTAGGCGCGGCCCAGACGAGTCACCGAATCCAACAGAATCACCACGTCGCGCTTGTGCTCGACCAGGCGCTTGGCCTTTTCGATCACCATCTCCGCGACCTGCACGTGGCGGCTGGCGGGCTCGTCGAACGTGGACGAGATCACCTCGCCGCGCACCGTGCGCTGCATGTCGGTCACTTCTTCGGGACGCTCGTCGATCAGCAGGACGATCAGATAGGAATCGGGGTGATTGGCGGCGATGGACTTGGCGATGTTCTGCAGCATCACCGTCTTGCCCACCCGCGGCGGCGCCACGATCAGGCATCGCTGTCCCTTGCCCAGAGGCGCGACGATATCGATCACGCGCCCGGAGCGATCCTTGAGTGTGGGATCGTCGATCTCCATGACCATCCGCTCCTCCGGATAGAGCGGCGTGAGGTTGTCGAAATGCACCTTGTGGCGGACGTTGTCGGGGTTTTCGAAATTGACCTGGTCGACTTTGGTCAGGGCGAAATATCGCTCGCCTTCCCGCGGCGCGCGAATTCCGCCGTCCACGGTGTCCCCGGTGCGAAGTCCGAACCGACGAATCTGCGATGGGCTGACATAGATATCGTCAGGCCCGGGCAGGTAGTTGGCTTCGGGGCTGCGCAGAAATCCAAAGCCGTCCTGGACGACCTCGAGCGTGCCGGACCCAAAGATTTCGACGCCTTCTTCCGCCGAGGCCTTGAGGATCGCGAACATCATGTCCTGCTTGCGCATGGTGTTCGCGTTCTCGATGTCGAACTGCTCGGCGAAGGCCAGCAGATCGGCCGGAGACTTCTCCTTGAGTTCCTGCAGCGACATTCGCGTCAGTCCCATCGCCGCGATCGCCCGGCTGGCTTCGGTGGGTTCGGCTTCCGCGCCGTTGTCGAACTCGGGGGCGGCGACCTGGTCGCTGTCAAAATCGATAACATCCGTCATGGGAATCGTGGCTCTTTGAAAAAATCTGCTCGGGGGGTGGGTTGACGCCTGAAGCGGTTCGATGGTCGCCGCCGCCCGACGCCTGGCGCGGCGCCATCACGACGTATGAAAGCGAGGATGGGTCGCGAGGCGATCCGCGATGGGATCCAGGGCAACCCTTTTGGGAGGCGGGAAAACGCGAACCGGGTGGACCGCGCTTTGGTAGCAAGCGGAAAACACAAGCCTCGTGACAGGTCAAGGCTTCCTTTTACGTTTCAGCTTCCAATCTTTGTCGTGGCGGCCAGCACGATCACCAAAGCGATCAGGAACGGCGCCTCATTCATCATCCGCCAGAAGCGCTCGGACCGGTCCCGGCGGCCGGCGGCCAAAGCCTTGCGGGCGATGTTCAGATAGTGGTGCCACGCGCCCAGCGCTAGCGCGCCTAGGAACATCACCCACATCCAGACCGAATGCAGGAACGCCCAGCCACTGTGGACGCCGTCATACCAAACCAGGGCGCCGCCCAGCAGAAACACCGCCACGAACGCAGGCGTCATGATGACGCGCAGCAGTTTCGCCTCCATGGTCTGGAACGTCGCGTCCATGTCCGATCCGGGCTCGGCGCGCGTGTGGTAGACGAACAGCCGCGGCAGATAGAGCAGGCCGGCCATCCAGGCGATGATGGCCAGGATGTGCAGGCCGCGCAGGACATTATACAGCACGCGCGGGATCCTTGAGCGGGCATCGCCGGAAGGCTGCGGCGCATGGCTCGCCGTCCGGGTGCGTTCCGATTCGGCCCAAGGCTCGCTCGATCGCCGAAGCCAGCCCGTCGATGAAGGGTTCGAAAACGCCGCAGGCGGGCACGCGAAGATAACACGGGACGCCCACCTCCTTGGCCAGCTCGCCGTAATCGCGATCCAGCTCCACCAGGGTCTCGATATGCTCCGAGACGAAAGCGATGGGATCGACGATCAATCCGACGCCATCGGCGCCGGCCGCCCTGATCGCTTCTGGCGTGGACGGACCAAGCCACTTCATCGGCCCGACCCGGCTCTGATAGCCGATCGTCCAATCCCATCCCGGGCCAAGGCGATCGGCGACCTTCGCGCAGGTGCTCTCCACCTGCCACTGATAGGGGTCGCCCTGGGCGACGATGCTCTTTGGCAGTCCATGCGCCGAAAACAGCAGCCGCACCCTCGGCTTGCCGGCCGCCTCCCAGACAGAGCGAATTCGCTTCGCATGGGCTTCGATCAGTCCCCCGTTGTCGTACCAGCAACAGATCGCGTGGCCGTCTCCGCCATAGGCCTCGCGCCAAGCGGCGAACGACGAGCCGGTGGTGGTGGTCGAATACTGGGGATAGAGGGGCGCCAGGACGACGTCGTCGGGGGCGAAAGCGGTCACCGCGGCGGCGGCTTGCGCCGTCGTCGGCCGCCAGTATCGCATGGCGAGGAACACCCGCACCTCGGCGTTCTCCAGTCGTCCTGTCAGGACGCTCGTCAGGGCGGCGGCCTGGCTCTCGGTTTCCGCCAGCAAAGGCGAAGCCCCTCCCATCACCATGTAGTTGGCGATCGCCGAGCGTTGCCTGACACGCGCGATGAACGCCGCCAGAGGCTTCCTTAAGATCGCCGGAACATTGATGATCGCCGGATCGGAAAACAGGTTCTCGAGAAAAGGTCGGACGGACTCTGGACCGTCGGGCCCTCCCAGGTTGAACAGTACGACGGCGATCTTTCGCGGCGCAAGGCTCATGCCCCCGTCACCCTGCGCACCACGCGATCGATGTTCTCGATCGGCGTGTCGGGCAGGACACCGTGACCAAGGTTGAAGACGTACGCGCCGTCGCTCCATTGTTCGAGCAGTCGGTCGACGCGCGCATCCAGGGCCGAGCCCCCGGCGCGCAGCAAAAGCGGATCCAGGGCGCCCTGGATCGCCAGCCCGCTCGCCTGCAGCCTGCGGCCCATGTCCGCCGGCGCCTGCACATCCAGTCCGACGCCTTGAACCTTCGCCCCCCGGGCGTAACCCTCGACGAGCGCGCCCGCGCCGCGCGGAAAGCCGATCACCGGCGCTTCCACGCCCATCTCGCGCAGCCGCGCTACGATTTTCGCGTGCGGCGCCGTAACGACGCGTTCAAACACATCCTCGGGCAAGAGTTCGGCCCACGATTCGAACAGTTGCAAAACCTGCGCTCCGGCGCGCACCTGCATCGCCAGATAGCGCGCCGAGGCCTCCACCAGTATGTCGATCAGGCGATCGACCCGATCGGGATCGCTGAAGGCCATTGACCGGGCGGCGTCGCGATCGCCGCCCCGCCCCAGCAGCATGTAGGTGGCGACGGTCCAGGGCGCGCCGGCGAACCCGATCAGGGCCCTGTCCGGCTCGAGCGCGCCGCGCACGAGCCGCAAGGTCTCTGCGACCGGCGCCAACACGGGCTCGACCTCGTCAAGGCGCGCCTCTAGCGCCGCCAGCTCCGGCAGCGGGCCGAGCCTTGGGCCTTCTCCCGCCTCGAACCAGACCGTTTGCCCAAGCGCCATGGGCGCGAGCAGTATATCGGCGAAGACGATCGCAGCGTCGAAGGCGAAACGCCGCATCGGCTGGAGAGTCGCCTCGGCCGCCATCTGCGGATTAAGACAAAAGGCGATGAAGTCCGGAGCGCGTTCGCGCAGGGCGCGGTATTCCGGCAGCGAACGCCCGGCCTGGCGCATGAACCAGATCGGCGGACGCTCCTGGCGTTCTCCGGCCAGGACGCTCAACAATTTGGGTTTGGAGGCATGGTTCATGCCGTCTTTAGACCCTGCCGGGCCGTCTGGCTCAATCCCCCGGACATCGGTTCCTGACCTATTATAATATCTAAGAAAGAACGATCTATTTTTTGAAGGTGATAGTGAGGCGGTGAAACGTGGGGGCGCCCGTTCGAGGCGGTCGGTCCGACCAGCCTGTTCACGATCCATACAGAGGCGGATCCGGTTGCGCGAAACGGCGCACACGAGCCTGTCGGCGGCCTCAAGTCGTTGAGCTCGCACGATATTGCCCGACGCCGGAGTGTGCACGGGCTGAGGATTGTTCGTCGCCGCTCACAGCGGTGGACGATCGTCGGGCGAGATATTCAGCAGTGGCGATCTTGGGGAAAACGGGCCATGAAGCGAGGCGGCTTTTCCACAGGAACGGAGGTCGTCACGGGCCGACGCGCCTTCATCCACGCAGGTCGGCGCTGCATCCCCCTGGCGTTAAGGATTTGTTAACCATGGCTCAACATCAAAATTTGAGGGCTGGAAAGGCGGACCGGTGACCTCAGGCAGGCTGGCGACCTATTTCCACGTCCACCTCGTTTCCGATTCCACCGGCGAGACCCTCAACGCCATGGCCAGAGCCGTGTGCGCGCGGTTCACCGACGTCCTGCCGATAGAACATATCTATGCCCTGGTGCGCTCTCCCCGCCAGTTGGAGCGCGCCCTCGACGAGATCGCCAATGCGCCCGGCGCGGTCATGCACACGATCGTCGACGCGGAGCTGCGTAGCGCCCTCGAGCAGGGATGCCAGCTTCTCGACATGCCCTGCATCGCGGCGCTCGATCCGCTGGTGTCGGCGTTGACGCGCTATATCGGCGCGCCTCTGTCCACCCAGGTCGGCGCGCAATACGCACTCGACACCGACTATTTCAACCGGATGGACGCCCTGTCCTACGCCATAGGCCATGACGACGGACACGGGGGACAGGATCTGTCGCGGGCCGACGTCGTCCTGGTGGGGGTGTCGCGAACGTCGAAGACGCCGACCTGTATCTATCTTGCCCATCGCGGCGTGCGCGCCGGCAATGTGCCCATGGTGCCGGGCGCGGCCCTGCCGGACGCCTTGATGAACCTCAAGACCACTCCGATCGTAGGTCTCACCCTCTCGCCCGACAGGCTCGTGGAAATTCGCCGCAACAGGTTGCGCGGGCTCAACGAGGCGCGCGAAAGCGCGTACGTCGACCCCGATCGCGTCAGGACCGAGATCGTCCACGCCCGGCGCCTCTACGAGCGTCAGGGCTGGCCGGTCATCGACGTGACCCGCCGTTCCGTGGAGGAAACCGCGGCGGCGGTCATCAACATCATCTCCGGAGGTCGCGGGCAGGTCGAGGTTCTTGGATGAGCGCGTTGATCCTCGCCTCGAAGAGTGCGATCCGAAGACAGTTGCTGCAAAACGCCGGCGTGGCGTTCGCGATCTGTGATTCCGGTGTCGACGAAGACGCGCGCAAGAACCGGCTGCTGCAGGCTGGGACGACCCCCTTGCGCGTCGCCCAGGCCCTGGCGGAGGCCAAGGCACTCGCTGTTTCCTCCAAGCGCCCCGGTAAGGTCATAGGGGCGGATCAGACCCTGGATTTCCGAGGCCGCCTGTTCGACAAGGTCGCGTCGGCGGAGGCTGCGAGAGACCGTCTGCTGACGTTGCGCGGCGCCCAGCATCGTCTTCACACCGCCGTCGCGGTGGCCGAAGGCGGATCGATCATCTGGCGCTGGCGGGAATCGCCGCGATTGAGCATGCGAGCGTTTACGGACGCCTTCCTGGACGCCTACATGGCCAGGAACGGCGCCCAGGTGCTCTCTTCCGTCGGCTGCTATCAGCTCGAGGGCGAGGGATTGCAGTTGTTCGACAAGGTCGAGGGCGACTACTTTTCGATTCTGGGTCTGCCGCTCTTGCCCTTGATGGCCTTCCTGCGTTCGGCCGGCGTCATGAGCCAATGACGAAGCCTGTCAGCGGGAGGACCGTGATCGCCGGCGTGGTCGGGGCGCCGGTCACCCACTCTCTGAGCCCTGCGCTGCACAATGCGTGGATCGAGGCCGCCGGGCTGGACGCGATCTATGTCGCGTTCGCGCCCTCGGTTTCCACGTTCGCCAGCTTCGCCGGGGGTATGCGCGGCGGAGCGATTCGCGGGGTCAACGTCACGGCCCCGTTCAAGGAGCAGGCGCTCGGCCTATCCGATACCGCGACGCGGCGGGCGACGGCCGCCGGCGCGGCGAATCTGTTGATCTTCGAGCCCACGGGAGAAATTTGCGCCGACAACACCGACGGGCTCGGCCTGCTGTCGGCGTTCGCCCAGCAGGCGCCGAATTTCACCCCGTCCCAAGGGCCGATTGTCGTGCTGGGGGCCGGAGGCGCGGCACGCGGCGCGGCGACCGCCCTGCTCGAAGCCGGCGCCCCGCAGGTGCGCATCGTCAACCGTTCTCCCGAACGCGGTCGCGCGCTGGCGGCCGTTCTGGGGCGGCGGAGCGCGTGCTTCGACTGGCGCGAGATGGCGGCGGCATTCGACGGAGCGGCGGCCATCGTCAACGCCACGCCCGCGGGCCGGGACGGCGGCGAAGACCTCCCGGCGCCGCTTCATCGCGCGCCCGCGGGCGCGGTTGTCATGGACATGACCTACCGGCCGCTGCGCACCGCCTTCCTGCGCGCCGCGCGGGCCATGGGGCTGATCACGGTCGACGGTCTGGCGATGCTGATCGGCCAGGCGGCGCCGAGCTTCCAAAGTCTGTTTGGGCTGGAGCCTCCGCCGATCGACGTGCGCCGGATGGCCCTGACGTGTCTGGAGGCGGAGGAATGATCGTCATCGGCCTCACGGGATCGATCGGCATGGGGAAGTCCACGACCGCGCAGATGTTTCTGGCGGAGGACGTGCCCGTCTATGACGCAGACGCTGAAGTGCGCGCGCTCTACGCCGCCGGCGGCGCCGCCGTGGCGCCGATCGAGGCGGCCTTTCCGGGCGTCGTCAGACAGGACGCGGTCGACCGCAAGCTGCTGGGTGACCGCGTCCTGGGCGATCCCGTGGCGCTGAACCGCCTCAACGGCATCGTCTGGCCCTTGATGGGCGCCGCGAGGAAGCGGTTCCTCGACGAGGCCGAGGCTCGGAAGGCCGAGTTCGTCGTCCTCGACATCCCCCTGCTGCTCGAGACGGGCGGAGAGACCAAGGTGGACACGGTGGTGGTCGTCTCCGCGAGCGCCGACATCCAGCGCGAGCGTGTGCTGGCGCGCGAGGCGATGACGGCCCCCAAGCTCGAGGCCATCCTGGCGGCCCAGATGCCGGACGCGGAGAAACGACGCCGGGCGGACTTTATCATCGACACCAGCCACGGCCTGGAGCCCGCGCGCCGGCGGGTGCGAGAGGTGTTGGCGGCCTTGCGCTCAGGGGTCGGTCAGAGGCATTGAATCGGCATGGCGCGCGAGATTGTTCTTGATACCGAAACCACCGGTCTGGACGCCGAGGGCGGTCATCGTTTGATCGAAATCGCCTGCGTCGAACTGCACGACCTGCTGCCGTCCGGCCGGAGCTTCCATCGCTATGTCGATCCCCAGAGGGACATCGATCCGGACGCTCAGCGCGTGCACGGCATTTCGAGCGCGTTCCTCGCCGGCAAGCCACGCTTCGCCGATCCCGAGGTCGCCGCGGAGTTTCTGGCCTTCATCGACGGCGCCAGTCTGATCGCGCACAATGCCGCATTCGACCGGGGCTTCATCGACAACGAATTGAGGCTGGCCGGGCTACCCTGCACCGCGCTCGACCGTTGGGTCGACACCTTGGCGCTGGCGCAGAAGCGCTTCCCTGGCATGTACAATTCCCTGGACGCCCTTTGTAAGCGTTTCAAGGTATCGCTGGCCGAGCGCGAGAAGCATGGCGCTCTCGTCGACGCGCGCCTGCTCGCCGACGTCTATCTGGAGTTGCGAGGGGGCCGCGAGACGGCCCTCGATCTGGGCGGACCGTCGGGCCGCGTTCTGCAAATCGCCGGCGCCCGCGTCGCCTACGGTCCCCGTCCCCGTCCGCTGCCGCCGCGGCTGACCAGCGAGGAGCGAGCCGCCCACCGCGCCTTCGTGACGGTGGATCTGAAGCCAGACGCCGTCTGGCGCGACTTCGAGCTGTAAGCCTGCAGCCGGGCGCCGGTCCGCGTCGCTGGCGTCAGGCGTTGCCGACGTGCGGCGCCATTGCCTGCGCGCGGCGCGCGGCGTAGATGGCGGCGAAGTCCATCGGCTCGAGCATGAAGGGTGGGAAGCCGCCCTCCGCCGTCAGGTCGGCGATCACCCGCCGGGCGAACGGGAAGAGATAGCGCGGGCACTCGATCATCAGGACCGGCTCGATGTCGGCGCCCTGGACGCCCATGATCTGGAACAGGCCGGCATAGACCAGCTCCAGATGAAACACCGTGTCAGCCTGTCGCGTGGCGCGCGCCGTCAGCTTCAGCTCGACCTCGAAGAGACCGTCATCGCGGCCTCGGCCGTTGAGCTCGACGCCTAGTTCGATCTGCGGCTGCACCTCGTTTCCCCGCAGCGATTCCGGCGCGCGCGGATTTTCAAACGAGAGGTCGCGAATGTATTGGGCGAGAATCCGCACGCCGGGCTGGACTTCGCCGGCGTCGAGGGCTGGTTCGCCGGTGAGGGTGTCGGTCATCGGGCAAGTGTCCGTTTTGGTGAGAATGCGCCAGTGTCGGTCGCGAGGTGGCGGGCTCGCTATCATGCGTCCGGCGCGTCGGCAACGTCGCACGGCTGACGCGGCCGATTCGTCTGCCTATATAGAGGGATTGAACGAACTCAGCCCCGGGTGGCGTCTTGCAGGTTATCGAACTCATCATCCTGGCCGCCCTGGCAGCCGTGGTCCTGTACCAGCTCTATGCCGTCCTTGGGCGGCGCGTGGGGCGGGGCCCAGAATCGGTCGCGACGCCCCAGTCGGCGTCGGCGAGCGACGTTCCACGGACCCTGATCGGGCAGAGCGATGCGGCGCCCGCCGTCGACGGCGTGTCGGCGGTGCGCGCGCGGGACCCGAACTTCGACGTGGGCCGCTTCCTGCAGGGCGCGCGGGCCGCTTATCAACAGATCGTGAAGGCCTATGCGGACGGCGATCGGGCGGCGCTGGAACCCTTGCTGGCGGTCAATGTGATGGCCAGCTTCGAAGCGGGAATTCGCGAACGCGAACGCGAAGCGCGCACGGAGAGCGTCGAATTCCTGCATACGCCACGGGCCGATCTCGACGGCATCGAGCTGAAGGATGATGTCGCGCACGCTTCGGTGCGGTTTCTGGCCGAGATACGCAGCCGGACCAAGGGTCCGGAGGGTGAGGCCGTCGACGACCGCCGAACCGCGGAAATCTGGACGTTTGAACGCAATCTTAAGAGCCGCAATCCAAACTGGATGCTGGTCCACGTCGACGCCGCGGAGGCGTAATGCGTTTGATACATTGGCGGGTCGCGCTGACGCTTCTGGCGGCGGGCTGGCTCGCCGCGTGCGCCAGCGTGACCCCCCCTCCGGCGAAGACGGCGGCGCCGGCCGCCCCGAGGGTCGCCGAGGCCCCGGCGGTGATAGTTCCGCCGCCGGTCGCGACGCCGTCCCCGTCCCCGTCCCCTATCGATCCCTACGCCTCGCTCAGCGGCTGGCGCGCGGACGATCACGCCGCGGCGCTGGCCGAATTCCAGGCCGGCTGCGCGGCGGTGAGAAACGCCGAACTGACGCGCGTCTGCGCAGCCGCCCTGGCGCTGGGACCCGCCGACGAGACGAAGGCGCGCGCGTTTCTCGAGCGCTCTTTCCGTCCCGAGCCGGTGACTGGAACCGGGTTGCTGACCGCCTACTTCGCGCCGGAATACCCGGCGCGGGCGGCGGCTGGCGGCGATTTCACCGCGCCCGTCAGGCCCCGGCCTCGCGACGTGCCGGCGGCCGCGCTCGCATTTTACCCCGACCGCGCGGAGATCGAGGCTTGGCCGGCGCCCGATGCGCTTGCCTGGATGCGTCCCGAAGACCTGTTCTTCTTGCAGATCCAGGGGTCTGGAACCCTGGCCCTCCCCGATGGTCGCCGGGTGATGGCGACGAGCGACGGAACCAACGGCGCCGCGTTCACAGGCATCGCCAGACCGATGCGCGACGCCGGTCTGCTGGCCGACCAGGACACCTCGGGCGAGGCCATTCGAACTTGGTTGGCGGTTCATCGAGGGTCCGAGGCCAAGTCGTTGATGGACCTCAACCCGCGCTATGTGTTTTTCCGCCTCAGGGACGACGATGGCCACGATCCCGCGGGCGCCGCGGGCGTGTCTCTGGGCCCCGGCCGCGCCGTGGCGGTCGACCTCGGCAGGCATTCGCTCGGCGATCTCGTCTGGATCGACGCCGAGGCCCCCTCCCTGGCCGGCGCTTTCCCCGGCTATCATCGCCTCGTGGTCGCTTTGGACACCGGCGGCGCGATCAAGGGCGACGTGAGGGCCGACCTCTACCTTGGACGCGGCGCCGCCGCCGGGCTCGAGGCCGGGCGTGTGCGCCACCAGCTTCGCCTCTATCGCCTGGTTCCGGTCGATCGGTAGTCGACGTGCGCCGCCCGCTGGACCCAGCCGACGCCCGGCTCTGGGCGATCGTCACCTCGACGGTAAGGCCGCTGCCGGGCCGCGCCTTGCCCAAGCCCGCCGTTAGGGCCACGCCGGCGATCGAGCCGATCGAGCGCCGGCCGGCGACGGCCAAGGCCTCGGGCCCGGTTGCCGGCAAACGTCCCCTCTCTCACCCGCCTCAGCCCATCGAGCCCAAACGCCATCGCCGCCTCGCCGTCGAACGCGAAGCCATCGGCGCGCGGATCGATCTTCATGGCTTTGACCAGGATCGGGCGCGAACGGCTCTGACCGACTTTGTCCTGCGCAGCCGCGCGGAGGGCCGCCGGTCCGTCCTGGTGATCACCGGCAAGGGCGCGCTCGGCGCGGGGGTGTTGCGACGCCATGTGCCCGAGTGGCTGGCGGCGGCGCCCTTGCGGAACGCGGTCGCCGGCCTTTCGGAGGCGCATCGCCGCCACGGCGGCGAAGGCGCTCTCTATGTCGCCTTGAAGCGACTGCCCGATCGCAATGGCTGAGGCGCCCTGGGTTGAGCCGCGCGTCGCCGCGTTGCGCGCCGGCCTTGCCTTGCTATAAGCCTTCGTTGGACACGACGGCGAGCTGCGGAACCAATTTCCATGAACATCCACGAACACCAGGCCAAGGCCGTCCTCGCCGAATTCGGCGTACCCGTGCCTCGCGGCCGCGCCGCATTTACCGTCGACGAGGCCGTGGCCGCCGCCGAGGCCCTCGGCGGGCCGGTATGGGTGGTGAAGGCGCAGATCCACGCCGGCGGTCGCGGCAAGGGCGGCGGCGTGAAGGTCGTCAAGTCGCTCGAAGACCTGAAAGCCGAGGCGACGCGCATGCTCGGCATGACGCTGGTGACCCACCAGACCGGCCCGGCGGGCAAGACGGTCAATCGCCTGTACATCGAAGACGGCGCGGCGATCGCCAGGGAGCTCTATCTGTCGCTGCTGGTCGACCGCGAAACCAGCCGGGTTTCGGTGGTCGCGTCGACCGAAGGGGGCATGGATATCGAGGAAGTCGCCCATGCGACGCCCGAGCGCATCGTCACCTTCTCGATCGACCCGGCGACCGGGCCGTGGCCGCACCACGCGGCGCATCTGGCCAAGTCTCTCGACCTGTCCGGCGATCAGGCCAAACAGATCCGCACCCTGCTGCCGGCGCTCTACAAGGCGTTCGTCGACAAGGACATGAGCATGCTCGAGGTCAACCCGCTGATCGTCACCGGCGAGGGCAGGATCGTCGTCCTCGACGCCAAGATCTCGTTCGACGACAATGCGATGTATCGACACCCGGACATCTTCGCCCTGCGAGACGAGAGCGAGGAGGACCCTAAGGAGATCGAGGCGTCCAAACATGATCTTTCCTACATCGCCCTCGACGGCGAAATCGGCTGCATGGTCAATGGAGCGGGTCTGGCCATGGCGACCATGGACATCATCAAGCTCTACGGCGCGGAGCCGGCCAACTTCCTCGATGTCGGCGGCGGCGCCTCGAAGGAAAAGGTCACGGCGGCGTTCAAGATCATCACCGCCGATCCGAACGTGAAGGGCATCCTCGTCAACATCTTCGGCGGCATCATGCGCTGCGACATCATCGCCGAGGGGGTGATCGCCGCTGTCAAGGAAATCGGCCTCAAAGTGCCTTTGGTGGTTCGCCTCGAAGGCACGAACGTCGAGCTTGGCAAGAAGATCATCTCGGAGAGCGGGCTCAATGTGATACCCGCCAACGATCTGGCCGACGGCGCCGAGAAGATCGTCGCCGCAGTGCGCGGCGCGGCCGCCTAGGGCGCATTTCAGATCAAATCCTCCCCGATTACGGGGGAGGATGCGGACACCCCCGCCACCCACCTCGAACGCGATGTTCAGCCGCGTCGGCGGCAACCAAATCCTCCCCCCGGCCTGATGTAAAAATCTTCCTGCTCTAGCCCGGCCTCGCCATTCAACGGGTCGACGTCCCCAAAGCCGTGTGAGCAGGGCTGCCAGGTCCTGTTCGAGCCGCGCCTGCCGGTCCGCGACCTCCAGGCGGGCCTGAAAGGCGCGCACCTGTAGATAGGCGTCGGCGGTCTCGGCGGCGACGCTGGTCCGCACCGCCTGGGCTTCGGTCGCGCTCGCCAGGGCGTCGGCGCCGGCCGCCGGGGCGCCGCGGCGCAAGCCGCCGAACAGGTCGACCTCCCATGACGCCGCGGCCCCCAGACCATACTCGTCGTAGTCCCGCCGATATCCGGGCAGATGGCGCCCGATCTGGCCGATGGGGCTGTTCAGCGACTGTTCGACGTCTGCCGCCGAGCCGTCGGCGTCGGCCCTGGGCGAGCGCGCCGCGCCGGCGGCCCGGGCCGCCGCGCGCGACTGCAGGACCCGTGCGCGCCTGGGCCAGATCGAGATTCAGCGTCAGCGCCCGGTCGAGGAGGCTGGTGAGTTCAGGATCGTCGAACCCTGTCCACCAGCGCGCGAGGTCGCCCGTGGCGGCCTGGCCGTTCGTCGCAGAGGCCGAGACGAACCCAGGGACTTCTACCTGTCGCCCGCTCATCGCGACACGCGCACCAGCGGTTGCCCGTTGCCCTTCCTGTCGGACGATGCGCCGCGCCTGCCGGCGGCGTCTCGCGACGCCTACGCCGCCGGCGTCGAGCGGTTGACCGCCCGCATCGCCGAGCAGCTTTCGCTGATGAACCACCCTGACCCGCGGTCAACGGCGAGCTCGGCGCTGTCGGAACTGGTCGGCGCGCTGGCGCTGGCCCGCGCCGACCAGCGATTGGCGTCGCCGCGCCCTCCGTGAAGCAATGTATTGGACTGGGAGTGGCCCAATGAGCCTCGTCGATGAGCTGCCGCCGGGCGCCGCCGGACTTCACCAGTTGCGCGCCATGTTGGAGAACCGACACCCGGTCGGGATCGGCGCCGCCCTGCAATTCAGACTCGTCGAGGTCGACGACGGCCGAGTCGTCTTCACGGGTGTTCCCGGGACCCATGCCTACAATCCGATTGGAACCCTACACGTGGATGCGCGGTCCATTCGAAGCTCGGACCCACTCAGGGCTATACGACCCTGGAATTGAAGGTCGCCTACCACAAGGCCATGACCGCCGGCACGGGAGAGTTTCGGGCCGAGGGGCGCGTGGTAACCGTCGGCCGGCGCGCCGCCTTCGCCGAGGCCCGCATCACCGACGCCGACGGGCGGCTCTACGCCTCGGCGACGTCGACCCTGCTGGTGTTTGAGCGGTGACCCGCGCCCTCCTGCGCGCGGCGCCCGCGTTCGCCCACACGACCTCGCCGGACGATCCGGTGGCGGACTCCGCGAAGAAGCGTCCTCCGCCATTCTCCCGGCGCACGCTTCTGGTGGTCGGCGCGGCGATCGTGCTGGCCCTCGCCGGCGCCCACTATATCCTCGTTCCCAAAAGGGCTCGGTGTCGACCGACGCGGCCTATATCCAGTTTCGAGCCGCCGCCGTGACCGCGACCAGCCGGCCGTGCTTAGGCTCAGGCCCGGCTTGTCGACGTCAGACCGTTCAACTCTGGACTCGGGCCAGCCCGCATCACCCCCATCCGTGCGGCGCGAAGCGCGATCCGCGTTCATCCGTATTATCGATCCCGTAGACATCCGACGCCGCACTCTGGCCCCCGCCGTCCACCGACGGATGCCACGCGTGTCGAAGATCAATCCCGGCGGAAGATGAGCGAGAGGTTGTTGGCCGGCATGGCGACCCTCTCGATCAGGCGTAGACCCCGTTTGCCCGCCAGCGCCGTCACGTCGTCGAGGTTGCGCAGGCCCCATGCCTCATCGCGAGCCTTCAATTGCCGGTCGAAGTCCAGATTGCTCGGCGCGGTCGGCACGCCTCGTTCGACATAAGGACCATAGAGGAAGAGGAAGCCGCCGGCGGGCAGCAGGCGTCCGGCGCCGGCCATCAGGCCCTCCGTCGCCGACCACGGCGAAATGTGGACCATGTTGATATTGACGAGTCCGTCGGCACGTTCGATCGGCCACGGGGCGGGACACTCGGCGTCGAGTTGCAAGGGCGCGAGCAGGTTTGGCAAGGCGGCGTGCGCGCGCCAGGCGGCGATGCTCGCCAGGGCTTCGGGCGCCGGGTCGCTCGGCTGCCACGACAGTTGGGGAGTGGCGGCGGCGAAATGGACGGCGTGTTCGCCCGATCCGGCGGCAATCTCCAAGATTACGCCCGCGGACGGCAGGTGTGGCTTCAACGCCTGCAGAATGGCTTCGCGATTTCGCGCGGCCGACGGCGAAGATCTGGCTTCCAGAGGAGGCGCGCCGCGGATCGACACGCCTCCCTACCGTCAGCCACGGCCGACGTGGGCCAGGATCTGCTCGGCCTGCGAAAAAAGCGCCGGGTCGATCGTCAGGTCCACGGCCGCGGCGTTTTCGTCGAGTTGCTCGGGCCGGCTCGCGCCGACGATGGCCGAGGCAACGTTCGGCTCGCGCAGCACCCACGCTAATGCGAACTGCGAGAGGCTGCAGCCGGCCTCGTTTGCCAACGGCTTGAGTTTTTCGACGGCGATGAGAACATCGTCCTGCAACAGGTTCCGCATCATGCCGCCCATCTTGTCGGAGGCGGCTCGCGAATCGGCCGGGGGCTTGGAGCCGGGCGCGTATTTTCCGCTCAGCACGCCCTGGGCCAGCGGCGACCAGACAATCTGCGAGACGCCGCGTGCGGCGCAAAGCGGAATCACCTTGGCTTCGGGCCGGCGGTGGAGCATCGAATATTGCGGTTGGCTCGACACGAACCGCTCGACGCCTGGGATGGCGAACGCCGCCTCGATCTGGTCGGGTGACCACTCGCTGAACCCTATGTAGCGCGCCTTGCCCGCGCGCACGACCTCGCTCAGCGCCTCCATGGTCTCGGCCAGCGGAGTCGCCGGATCATACCTGTGGCACTGGTAGAGATCGACATGGTCCACGCGCAGGCGTTTGAGCGACGCGTCGATCTGCTTGTGGATCTGCGCTCGCGAGAGTCCCTTGTCGGTGTCACTCATCGGAAAAAAGACCTTCGTCGCCAGCACATAGCTGTCGCGCGGCCGCTCGCGGAGCGCTTCGCCCAGCACCGTTTCGGCCGCGCCGCGGCCGTAGACGTTGGCGGTGTCGATGAAATTGACCCCCAGGCCGAACGCCCTGTCCACGCACGCCCGGGTGCGATCGGCCTCGATCCCGACACCGAAGGTCAGCCAGGAGCCCAGTGAGATCGCCGATACCTCGAGGTCGCTCGCGCCCAGTTTTCTATATTTCATGTTTCAGACTCCAAGGCGTCGACCGCGTCATGCGCAACTGAAATTGGACCATTAGCGCGCCTTTGGCCTGTCGACACATAAACAGCCCGCCGGTTCATCGCCGGCGGGCTGAGTTAGAACGGTCCGCCTCCGAGGAGGCGGGTCGAACCTTAGACTAGAAGGCGATGTGGATCGTCGCCCGGCGGTTCAGGGGTTCCTTGACGCCGTCGGGTGTCGGGACGGCGAGGTCGGTCTTACCCTTCCAGCTCACATCCAGGTTGCCTTGCGGAACGCCCAGGGCGACGAGGCCGTCGGCGGTCGCCTTGGCGCGGCGCTCGGAGAGACGCAGGTTGTAGGCTACGGAACCGGAAGTATCGGTATAGCCCACGATCGTTTCACGCATCGCATGTCCGTCCGTCGCATACTTCGACGCATCCTGCAGGACCTGCTGCGCCTCGGGCGTGATCACATACTGATCCCAGGGGAAATAGATCACATAGTCACGCGGCTCGTAGCTCACCGGAGGCGGGGGAGGCGGCGGGGGCGGGGGCGGCGGGGGAGGCGGCGGCGGGGGGGGCGGGGGAGGCGGCGGGGGGGGAGGCGGCGGCGGCGGCGCGGCGAAGCTGTAACGCACGCCAAGGCTCACCGACTGGTCCTCGTAGCGAGCATGATAGAGCTGCGAAGAACCGTCTCCGGAGAAGGTGGTGAAGTTGTTCCGCGAGCTGGACAGATAGCGATACGTCACGTCGAAGCTGAGCCGGCTCGTGGCGTGGAACGAAACGCCGCCCAGGCCCTGATAAGCGAACCGCCAATGGCTGCGGTCGGCGGACAAGGTGTCGCGACCCGTCGGCAGGCCCGGACCGACGACGTCGTCGTTGAAGACCACTCTTTCATAGAGGCCGCCCGCGCCGCCACCGATGAAGGGATCGATCGGTGAATGGGGGAAAATGTCGAAGATAGCGTTGGCCATTGCCGAGTAGGCCGTGAGCGAGCCGTTGGGACGGCCGCAGCCGCCGCCGAAGGAGCCGTCGCCATTGAGCACGCCGGTGCCCGTCTGACACAGGACGACGGTGTTGCCGGCGGTCGAGTATGCGCCGCGCAGGTTGCTGGGGCGGTAACCGCCTTCGACTTCCAGGCGCAGATGCCCGGCCTGGTAACCCAGCCGACCGAAGACCTCATAGTTGTTGCCCGTCTTGAAACGCAGGGGCAGGGCCGTCCCCGTCGACGTGGCGGAATTGGACGTGGCGTCGTAGTTCTTCATCTGGTGCGCGCCGGCATCGACAGCGCCGTACCAGCCGTCTTCCGCCATCGCGCCGCAAGCGGCGAGCGCCGCGGCCGTCGCGGCCCCGGCTAAGAGCTTCAGCTTCATTCAAATTCTCCTTCTTTTCCCCGCTCGGGGCCCGCACTTGGCGATAAAGCCATGTCGGAAATAGAGTTGGGGGCTGCTTGTTCCGGGCTGTTTGTACGAATGGCTTCATTAGGGTGTCTAGGTGGCCGAAATGCAACACTAAGCCATTTCGTGTCGGCGCGTAAGGCCGTTTGGGACTATATCCGATTCCTGCAGTTTGGAGAAGAAAAGTTTAGACATTCTTAAATGCCTGCCGTGATATCGCCATCCCTGGAGGGTACCGCTTCGTGTCGATGTTCCGCCTCACCGCCTTCAGCGTCGCGATCGCAGTATCGGCGAGCGGCCTCGCGTCCGCTCGGTCGCCCTATCCGGCCGCGCCTTCCTATTACACGCCGCCTTCGCCGGTCGCGGCGTACGGGCAGGGGGCGCCGCAAGCCGACGCCCAGGCCTTGCTGCTGACGCTGGCCGCGGCGAGGTCCGGCGACAGCGCGCGTATCCGGGTGGCGATGGCGGGGCTAAGTGATCCCCTGGCGCTGAAGATCGCGATATGGGTGCTTTACGATGCCGCGCCGGACGCGCTCGGCGAGCAGGAGACCGCGAGCCTGGCCAATCTGCCGGCCGGATGGCCGCGCGCGGACAGGCGCCAGATCGCCGCGCAGAGGCAGCAGCTGGTCCATGCGCTCGACGACGAGTTCGCCACCGGCTGGACGGCCCTCACGCGATTCGACAATCCCAAGATCGCCGACGATCATTTCGCCCGCCTGCAGCAGATGAGCCAGGCGCCCCTCACCCAGAGCCGCGCTCTCTACTGGCGCGGCCGGGCGGCCGACGCGATGGGCGACGGCCTGGCCGCGCAACTCTTCTATTCACAGGCCGCGGAATACCCGACCACCTTCTACGGCCAGCTGGCGGCGGCAAAGACCGCGAACCCGGTGATGACGCTAGGTCACGACCCGCAGATCTCGGCGTCCGACCGCGCCGCATTCGAGGGCCTGGAGCCCGTTCGCGCCGCGCGCCTGCTGGGTCGGATCGGCGCCAAGGACACCTTCGAGACGTTCGTCACCGCCCTTTCGGAGAGCCTGCCGACCGCCTCGCAGCAAGCGATGCTCGTCGACATGGCCTCGGACCTGGGCGGCCAGACACTGGCCATGAGGGTGGTGCGCAACGCCGCCCGCCGCGGGTTCATCCTGCCCGACCGGGGCTATCCGATCCGCGTCACGCCCAGCAGCTACAACGCGCCGGAAACGGCCTTTGTCCTGGGCATCGTGCGCCAGGAAAGCAGTTTCGACCCGATGGCGCATTCGGGCGCGGGCGCGCGCGGCATGATGCAGCTGATGCCGGCGACCGCCCAGTCCGTGGCCAGCCGCCTGGGAGTCGGCTACGGCGACCTTTACGACGCCGGTTACAACATGACGGTCGGGTCGGCCTTTCTGGGCCAGCTGGTGAGCCAGTTCGACGGCTCCTACGTGATGGCGGCTGCGGCGTACAACGCCGGCCCCGGCCGCCCGCCGCAGTGGGCGGCGACGTGCGGCGATCCGCGCAGCGCCGGTGTCGACCCTGTCGACTTCATCGAATGCATCCCGTTCGACGAGACCCGCAACTATGTGATGCGGGTGCTGGAGGCGACCCAGGTCTATCGCGCGCGCCTCCACGGCGGCGTGGCGCCGATCACCCTTGCCGAGGACCTGAAGCGCGGCGGTT
The DNA here is from genome assembly GCA_038206535.1 of Caulobacterales bacterium. Lineage (GTDB taxonomy): Bacteria > Pseudomonadota > Alphaproteobacteria > Caulobacterales > Caulobacteraceae > Acaudatibacter. Next base: position 95,536 of record JBBRAV010000005.1, on the reverse strand, counting down.
ATGGGCATGCGGGCGCCTATGTGGCCGCGGCCCCCGCGACCCCGCGCACGACCGCCGCCTACGCGTCCTACTACCACCCGCCGGCGGCGAGCATGGCGGCGGCCAGCATGTCGCCGATCCCGGATCCCGTGAGCCCACAACCCTGACAGACGGCGTCCGCCGCCTCATCCGGTTGTTTGCCCGTCCTCCCCGGGCGACCGGCTAATCACCTGGTCCTGGATGTCCGGCGGCCAGTCGCGAATGCGACGCCGCAAGCTTGCCCAATCGCCGGCGAACAGATCCCGCGCGGTGTCTTCGAAGCCCGGAAGATCGCCGGCCATGGCGGCCATGAACCTGTAGACGGCCTCGGCCCGCGCGCGCGCCGCGTCCGCCGCGCCGTCGCCCTTACGGGCGGCTTCCACCAGCTTGCGCAGGGTGACGGAGGCCCCGCCGGGCTGACGGGCGAGCCACTCCCAATGGCGGGGCAGCAGGGTCACCTCCCGCGCGACCACGCCCAACTTCGGTCGTCCCCTTGGCGCCGCGGTCGCCGCTGAAGGCGCATACCTCGCGATGATCTCCGCTTCGGCTCCGCGCAAGTCGAGATCCACGACCTGGCCGGTGATCACCTCAAACACCAGCACGCTCCGCGAGGCGTCACGGTCAAGAGCGCGCTTCGCCCCAATCGCCGCGTCGGCCAGCGTCCCGGCGGCCACGCGGCGGGTTCCGGCGAATGCGACGAACGCAGCCGGCCCGTCATTCATGTCTTCCGCCTCTTTCGACATGCGACCTATTTACCCGGATAAAAACCTGGCGCAATATCCCCCGGGTAAATTAAGGATACGATGATGGATCGAGAGGCGCGCAAAGCCGCCGTCGCCGCCTACAAACAGCGAAAGCCCGCCCACGGCGTGTTCGCGGTCATCTGTATGGCGACGGGCGAAGTGTGGGTCGGCCAAAGCCGCCACCTCGACACGCAACGCAACGGCCTGTGGTTCGCGTTGAAGCATGGTGGGAGTCCCCACCGGTCATTGCAGGCGTCGTGGACGCTCCACGGCGCCGACGCCTTCCGGTTCGAGGAACTCGAGCGCCTGCGCGACGACTTTCCACCCATCAACCGCGCCGATGAAACCCGGCGACGGCAATCGCTCTGGGCGGCCAGGCTTCACGCCCTGCCGCTCTGAACCCCTCTCCGGCCATCAAGTGGCCGCCAAATTCGCACATCCCCGGCGTGAGCCGACATTCCATCTCCCCCGCTCTCATAAAAAGCAACGCGGACCGGGTTTGAAGCTTGGCTTTGCGATCGCGCCCGTCATGCCCTATGGCTTTGCGCGCGCTGGCGCACCCCTTGAAGCGAGATCCATGTCCATCCTCATCGGCAAGCAAACCCGTGTCATCTGCCAGGGCGTGACGGGCGCCCAGGGCACATTCCACACCGAACAGGCGATCGCCTACGGCACCTTGATGGTCGGCGGCACCTCCCCGGGCAAGGGCGGATCGACCCACGTCGGCCTGCCGGTGTTCGATACCGTCGCCGAAGCCGCCGCGGCCACCCGTCCCGACGCCAGCGTGATCTATGTGCCGCCCCCGTTCGCCGCCGATGCGATCCTGGAGGCCATCGACGCCGAGATCGGCCTGATCATCTGCATCACCGAAGGCATCCCGGTGGAGGACATGATCACGGTCAAGCGCGCCCTGGTCGGCTCGGCCTCGCGTCTGATCGGACCAAATTGCCCCGGCGTGCTGACGCCCGACGAATGCAAGATCGGCATTATGCCCGGCAACATCTTCAAGAAGGGATCGGTCGGCGTCGTCTCCCGGTCCGGCACCCTGACCTACGAGGCGGTGTTTCAGACCAGCCAGGTGGGCCTCGGCCAGACGACGGCCGTCGGCATCGGCGGCGACCCGGTGAAGGGCACCGAATTCATCGACATACTCAAGATGTTCCTGGCGGATCCGGCCACAGAGTCGATCATCATGATCGGCGAGATCGGCGGTTCGGCCGAAGAGGACGCCGCCGCATTCATCAAGGCCTCCAAGACCAAGAAGCCGATGGTCGGTTTCATCGCCGGCCGCACCGCACCCCCGGGACGGCGCATGGGACACGCCGGCGCCATCATCTCCGGCGGCAAGGGCGGCGCCGAGGACAAGATCGCCGCCATGCAATCGGCCGGTATCCGCGTCGCCCCCTCTCCCGCCGCGCTCGGCCACACCCTGATGGACCTGCTCAACGGCAAGTAAAGCCTTCTCCTCCCTCCCTCCCTCCCTCCCCTTCATGGGGAGGGACAGACGGCGAAGCCGTCAGGGTGGGGAAGCCTCGCCGATGCAACAGCGGTGGGGACTACGCAAAAATGGAGGGCCCGCGTCGGCGCTCCACAGCGCGGCGCGGTCGCGGCTCCGCCCTAAAACCCCGATCGGACCGGCGACGTCCTCGTCGCCGCCTCTTCCCGCCGCCGCCGGCCAGTTCGTCTGGTCCACTAGACCCTGATGCGTTCAGACGGAAAAGATCCGAACGCTGAATCAGGGTCTAACCTTTTGTTTCTAGGGCTTGATCGAGAACACCCCGCCGCCCCTGCCGAAGTCCTTGCCGCCTTTGGAAAGCGCGCCGAACAGACTGTGAGACGTATAGAGAAGCCCTCCGCCTGGAGCGTTGGGACGTTTGCAGTCGAAGGCGTGAAGAACCTGTAGGGCGCCCGAGGTCGGATCCAGTGAATAGACCGTCCCGCAGCCGCCTGCGCCAGCCACGGGCGTCACGCCATACAAAACGCCTCGCAGCATGACCAGGCTGGCGCTGGGCTCCTGGCCGTCGCTGCCGCCCGTGAAGGCGTACAGGACCGTCTCCACGCCCGTCGCGGGATCGAACGAGAACACTGTCCCACGTCCGTTACTCCCGCCAAAATAGGTCGTGCCGTATAGAACGCCATCGGCCGCGATCAGGCTGGCGTCAGGGTTCCCTCCGTCTGTACCGCCCGTGAACCCGTAAACCACGTGCTCGCGCCCGCTGACCGGATCGATCTTGTAGATGGCGCCTTTAAACGTCGGACCACCGTCGAACGTCACGCCGTACAGCATGCCGTGAAGAATGGCCGGAGCGCCGACAGGGTGGCTGCCATCGTCGCCTTTGACGTTTCCTTTGAACGCATGCAACTGCGCCTCGGCGCCACTCGCCAGATCGATAGAGAACACGGTCCCACCGGCGTTGTGCCCGCCTGGAGTTGTTCCATAGAGCGTATGGCCGATAGCAACCATGGTGCTTGGACCGACGCTCCCGTGGCCTGTGAACGAGTGCAACACCGCCTCGGCCCCGGTGCTCGGATCAAACGAGAAGACCACGCCATTGCCGCCCGCACCGCCAGCGGCGCTCCCGTAAATCATACCATCGACGTCGAGCAGGGCGGCAGAGGGAGAGCTGCCATCGGAGCCTCCCGTGAAAGAATGGACGACGGTCTCCGCGCCCGTCGACGGGTCGAAGGCATAAATGGCGCCCAACCCGTTGGCTCCGCCAGCCGAGGCTGTCCCATACAGCTTGCCGTCGACGTCGATGAGGCTGGAGTATGGCGCCCAGCCGTCGACGCCGCCCTTGAACTGATATTCCAGATTGTACTTGGTCGCGCTGGCCGTTGTGGTGACGGCGACGAGGGCGCCCACCATGAAGCCCAGAACCGAGATCTTCTTGATAAAGGGCATGTTGTCGTTTTCCACAGAGTGCATGACCAACCCTAACACGAGAGGATGAATTGCCAAGCCGCGGCATCCGGACGCTCCTCAACCCCCTGGGACATCGCCGGCGGCCGCTCTTGGGCCACGAAAACGTCGGCGCCATGCCTTGAGCGAACACGTCGACACCATACTCATTGCGGCAAATCCAGATGCTTTGACGCGTGGCAGCCTGGTTTTCGCTGGCGCGCGGTCCCTCGGAGCGGCGCAGTGCACTGACAAAGCTGTCCTCGTCGACGGCCATGAAAGTCGCGGTATCGTCGGTCCTTTCCAAAGCCGGCGTCACCACGGCCCCGCGCCTCGTCGGTCACCCCCCGGGGCCATCCGTCATGATGTAGCCCATCAGGTCGCTCACGTTCAGCTCCAGATCACGGATGATGTCCTTGACGACGTCTCCGATCGAGATCACGCCCACGACCCTGCCCGCGTCCAGAACCGGCAGATGGCGAAAACCGCGCGCGGACATCATGGCCATGCAGTTTTGCAGCCGATCGTCCGGCTTGACCGTCACCGGGGCGCCCGTCATCACCTGGCCCACCGGCGTCCGCCTCGCATCGAGCCCAGGCAGCAGCACCTTGATGGCGCAGTCACCCTGCGTCACGATACCGACCAGCACGTCGTCGTCGATGACCAGCACCGACCGGACCCGGTTGTCGCGCATCAGGCGCAAGGCTTCGACGACCATGTCGCCTGAACGAACATGGATGATGGCGCCACGCTTTTGCGCCAGGACCCTTTTTACCGTGCTCATCGATCTCCTCTCGTGGACGCTGTCCTACACCGTCTGGAGCGGGCCCGGCGTCAGGACCGGCTACAGTGGGCGGCGTCGATGTGGCAACCGCTGCCGTTCAAGGGTGACGCCGCCCGCTTGAATGGCCGCATGTTTGCGGTGACCCCTAGCCGCCGCTCTGTGCGCAACTCGATGAGAGAGTGCCGCTCGCACCGGGATAGCCGACGCTGATCGCCCACAGCAGAGGCTCCATATAACCTGGGGCGCCGTCCGATGGTGAGATCACCGATATGCTCGTGAGTGTCTGCCCAACAAAGCTGCTGTTCAGCTTGAAAACGTGAGCGTCTAACCGCTTTGTCTGATCCTGCGGGGTGGGATTCAAGTTGCTTGTCCACCATTCTTGAGTTTTTTGCTCGTCGATTATATTCGTGTATATCCAGTTGTTCCAGTCGCGGATGGTATCGTTGCCCACCAGTTTGATCGTCTGCTTGGCGCCACCGGTTCCCTTCAGTCGCACGGTCGTGTTGATCACGCCGCTTTGCCCCCAACCCGAATTGAGCAGCATGGTCACTGATTGGGCGGTCGGCGCGGAAAGAGTGATCGTCAGACTGGCCCCGGAACCGGCGGCCCAGGCGTTGTTCCCGGTTGACGGGTCGAGCAAGTAGAAGCTCAGCTTGGCGTCTTTCTCCGGGGCGTTTCCCGTCGAAAAACCCACCGGTTGTCCGCCCGCGTTATTTATGTTCGCGCAAGCAGAAAAATCCACGGCCGCGGTTGGCGCCGGGCGCGCCGAAACAACGGACGCCGCCGCCTGACCCGCCAAGAGCGCAAACATGAAATAGACGGGCTTGAGGGCAAGGGTCACGGTTTAATCCTGTAGAAGGCAAGGTTGCGTCAACCTGCGTCAGCGTGCCTCACTGGCATGGTGTGGTCAAGACGACAGCCCTGGTCATCCTGGGGAGACGGCGTCATCCGGCCGCAGCCATCCGAGGGCGATTGAACTGACCCGCGCTCATGGCGGCGGGTCCGGCGACGCCGCGGATCAGCGTACTGTTCGGACCCAATGGGCTGCAAATGACCAGACGACAAACGCGCTCGACGTCTACATCGGCTTTGGTTCGGCCTGGACGAACGGCGCTCGCGCTACCCTCGATCGATCCGGCATTCTTCGGCCGTCCTTGCGCGCCCCGTTACAACCCGGCGCGGAAGAAAACCTTCAAATTGGACGACTGGAAACGGGTCGCGACCGCTGCGACCGCCTCGATTGCGGGTACGGACTTCGTCGAAGCGGCGGCTTGGTGTGTGGAGCTGGCGGATATTGGCAGCCCTGAGGAAAGCCGATCAGGACCACCTCGACGCCATGCTCCGCCTGCTGATCGGATTGAGATGGCGCCTCCGGCCGCGCGAGGAGGCGGTCGTGCTTGGTTGCCTCCAGGAAGGTTACATGATCAGTTCCGGAAGCAAGGTCCTCCTTGAGGGGCCGCGGGTCGTACCGTCCTACTCCAGCAAAGCGCTGCCGCGGATCGCGTGCGGTTGCCCAGACACTTTCGAAGTCGACGCTGAAATATCCATGGGCCAAACGGTTGCGCATCGCGGATATTACAGGCCAGAGCCTGGCGCTTCCCTTCCCGTTCGACGTATTCGCGCATCAGCCAAGGCGGCGGCCGCGCAACGCCGGGCCACGTGCGGAAATGACTGGATCGATGTGGCGGCGGATGGGCCGGGCGCAGAGAACACGGATGGCGCTTCGCGCCGCACGGATGGAGGGTGATCCGGCGAGCCTGGATCGGGGCAGGAGGGTCTGACCGGTCGCGTGATCGCTGAAGCGCCGGTTCATCCGTGCGGCGCGAAGCGCCATCCGTGCCTATCCGTGTTAAAAAATCACGGGTGATCGAGCGCGGTCATTCCCGGCCGGTCCGGCGTCGACGAGCGTGCGGTCGCAGTGACTATGCCACTTTGAGGAACGCACATCGCGCGTCGGAGTCGAGCCATCCTCGGGTGTGGACCAACCCGTCACATTCAATGCGACGCTGGATGGCCTGGCCGACGCCTATGCCGCGGACACGACGGGCGCGTAATACAACGATCACATCGATAACCTGATGGCGGACGCCCGGGACTATCCCGACGACGCCGACACGTTCCGCGGCTGGCTCGACCGCCCGGTCGGCGAGACGGTCGCGCGGCTGTGCGCCGCCGTCGATCTGGACCCCGACAGCTGCGCGCGGGTGGGCGATGCCTGGCGCGTCCGCCGTCCGCCCCGCGACTTCGAACTGTTTCTGGAACGACGCGTCCGCGCAATGGCTGCGAGCGCTGAGTCGGACGCCGAACCCGTCGCGGCGAGGCTTCCGCCGTAGACCCCGGCCCGTCCACAAAACACCTCTCCCGTTTGGGAGAGGGAGGGGCCCGACCGCGAAGCGGTTGGGAGGGTGAGGGCTCTTTCGCGGTACGCATCATGCGGGAGATCAGGTTTGTCGAGGCTGAGCGCCCAATCCGCCAACGCCCGGCCCTCACCCTCCCGGCTTCGCCGGGCCCCTCCCTCTCCCAAACGGGAGAGGTGTTCTGGGCGCTACCGTCCAGAAGCGTGAGTGCCACGGATAGATGGGAGGGAAAGAAAGAAAAGGCGCCCTTGCGGCGGTCATTTCGTCGAATTTACGCCATGTGAACGGGCGAGACCTCGCGCCCGGGCCCCGGCGGGACTAATTATCTGCCGCGAGCCGACGACCCTCGCGACGAAAACTGACTGAGTAATATGGCTGATGACACCGGACGGCTGAACGAGGTTCTGGCCGAGACGTCCTTTCTGTACGGCGGCAACGCCGGATACGTCGAAGAGATGCGGGCTCACTGGGCCGCCGATCCCACGTCCGTCGACCCCTCGTGGCGCACCTTCTTCGCTTCGCTGTCGGACGTCGACGCACAGGCGGAACGCCCGCCGTCGTGGACGCCCGAGCCGATCCCCGAGGCGCGCCCCGATTGGCTGTCGGCGATCGACGGCGTCTGGCCGGAGGTCGACCAGCATCTTACGACCAAGATCGCCAAGGCGCAGCCGGCGGCGAGCGTCGACGAGGTCCGCGCCCGCACGCTCGATTCCCTGCGCGCGATCATGATGATCCGCGCCTACCGCATGCGCGGCCACCTGAAGGCCAACCTCGATCCGCTCGGCATCGCGGTGACGGCCGGCGACGCCAGCGAGTTGGAGCCGGCGTCGTACGGCTTCGGCGACGCGGACTTCGACCGGCCGATCTTTCTGGACTATGTGCTGGGCCTGGAAACCGCGACCCTGCGCGAGATCCTGGCCCTGCTGCGGCGCACCTACTGCGGCAGCGTGGGCGTGCAGTACATGCACATCTCCGATCCGGCGGAAAAGGCCTGGCTGCAGCGCCGCATCGAGGGGCGCGACAAGGAGATCAGCTTCACGCGCGAGGGCAAGATCGCCATCCTGAAAAAGCTGATCGAGTCCGAAGGGTTCGAACGGTTCCTGGCCAAGCGCTTCCCGGGCACCAAGCGCTTCGGCCTGGACGGCGGCGAGTCCGCCGTGCCGGCGCTGGAACAGATCATCAAGCGCGGCGGCGCGCTGGGCGTGCGCGACCTGGTGTTGGGCATGCCCCACCGCGGACGCCTCAACGTGCTGGCCGCGGTGATGGCCAAGCCATACCGCGCCATCTTCCACGAGTTCCAGGGCGGTTCGTCGACGCCGTCGGACATCGAGGGATCGGGCGATGTGAAGTATCACCTGGGCGCCTCCTCCGACCGGGCCTTCGACAACAACAACGTCCACCTGTCGCTGACCGCCAATCCGAGCCATCTGGAGATCGTCAACCCGGTGGTGCTGGGCAAGGCGCGGGCCAAGCAGGCGTCGGATCTGCGCGAAAATCCGACCGCGGGCCGAGGGCATGTCCTGCCCTTGCTGATGCACGGCGACGCCGCCTTCGCCGGCCAGGGCGTGGTCGCCGAGTGCTTCAACCTGATGGGCATCAAGGGCTACCGCACCGGCGGGGCGATCCACTTCATCGTCAACAACCAGATCGGTTTCACGACGAACCCGCGCTACAGCCGCACCAGTCCCTATCCCTCGGACAGCGCCCTGATGGTCGAGGCGCCGATCTTCCACGTCAACGGCGACGATCCCGAAGCGGTGACCTTCGCGGCCAAGGTGGCGACCGAGTACCGCCAGAAGTTCGCCAAGGACGTCGTCATCGACATGTTCTGCTATCGCCGCTTCGGTCACAACGAGGGCGACGACCCGACCATGACCCAGCCGCTGATGTACCGGCTGATCAAGGACCACCCCTCGACCCGGGAGATCTACGCCAGGCGACTGATCGACGAAGGGACGGCCACCCAGGCGGAGGTCGACGGTTGGGTCGGCGAATTCGAGACGGTCCTGCAGGCGGAGTTCGAGGCCGGCAAGACCTGGCACGCCGAAAAGGCCGACTGGCTCGACGGAAAATGGGCCGGCATGACTCTGCCGAAAGGTGAGGAGCTGCGGGGCGAGACGGCCGTGCCTCTGCAGAGATTGCGCGATCTGGGCCAGACCTTCACCAGCCTCCCCCAAGACCTGGACGTCCACAAGACCGTGAGGCGGGTGATCGACAACCGGCATGCGGCGATCACCAGCGGTGAGAATATCGACTGGGCGACCGCCGAACACCTGGCGTTCGCCAGCCTGATGGACCAGGGGATCCCTGTGCGCCTGTCCGGCCAGGACAGCGTGCGCGGCACCTTCGTCCAGCGTCACTGCGACATCATCGACCAGACGACGGAGCGCCACTACCAGCCGCTGTCGAACCTGCGTCCGGGCCAGGCCCACTTCGAGGTGCTGGACTCGGCGTTGTCGGAAGAGGCGGTGCTCGGCTTCGAATACGGCTTCTCCCTGGCCGATCCCGACACCCTGACCCTCTGGGAAGCGCAGTTCGGCGACTTCGCCAATGGCGCGCAGGTGGTGATCGACCAGTTCATCGCGTCGGGCGAGCGCAAATGGCTGCGGATGTCGGGTCTGACGCTGTTGCTGCCGCACGGCTACGAGGGCCAGGGGCCGGAACACTCCTCGGCGCGGCTGGAGCGGTATCTTCAGCTGTGCGCGGAGGACAATCTGCAGGTCGCCAACTGCACGACGCCGGCCAACTACTTCCACATCCTCCGCCGCCAGATGCTGCGCGAGTTCCGCAAGCCGCTGGTGATGATGACGCCCAAGTCCCTTCTGCGGCATAAGAAGGCGGTCTCGACCCTGGCGGACATGGCCGAAGGGTCCTCGTTTCACCGCGTGCTGTGGGACGACGCCGAACGCGGCGCCAACACCGCCATCAGACTGCAGCCGGACGATCGCATCCGCCGCGTGGTGCTGTGCTCGGGCAAGGTCTACTACGATCTGCTGGACGAACGCGAAAAGCTCGGCGTCGACGATGTCTATCTGTTGCGTCTCGAGCAGTTCTATCCCTGGCCGATGAAGTCGCTGTCCAGCGAGCTGGCGCGCTTCAAGACCGCCGAACTGGTCTGGTGCCAGGAGGAGCCCAAGAACATGGGCGGCTGGACCTTCGTCGATCCCTGGCTCGAATTGACCCTGGCCAAGCTGAAGGTGTCGGCCACGCGCGCCCGCTATGTCGGACGCCCGGCGTCGGCCTCGACGGCCGCCGGCCTGATGAGTCGGCACATGCGGGAACTGGCGACATTCCTGGCGGCGGCCTTCGCCTGAGCGGATATACTGCCGCCCAAAGCCCGTCTGATCTCCATGCGCGACGAAAGAGAGCCGCCCTTCCATGACTGACATCATGACCCCCGCCCTCGGCGAATCGGTGACCGAGGCGACCGTCGCCAAATGGTCGAAAAAGGCAGGCGACGCGGTCAAGCGCGACGAGGTGCTGGTCGAGCTGGAAACCGACAAGGTCAGCCTGGAAGTCGCGGCGCCCGCCGACGGGATCCTGAGCGAAATCTCGGCGGCCGAAGGCGTGACGGTCGTTCCAGGAACGGTGCTCGGCCGGATGAGCGAAGCCGCCGGCGAGTCGGGGGCCACGCCCGCCCCCGCCGTGCCGCCCGCGCCGGCGCCGGCGCCCGCCGCTCCGCCGCCGGCTGTGGCTTCGGCCGCCCTCCCCCTCGCCCCTTCCGTCGAGCGGATCGTTGTCGAGAACAAGCTCGATCCGGCCGCGATCCATGGCAGCGGCCGGGACGGCCGGATCACCAAGGGCGACGCCCTCGCGGCCATCGAGGCGCGGGGTGCGGCGCCGGCTCCGGCTCCGGCCCCGCCCCCGGTTCCCGCCGCGACGCCGGCTCCGCCCGTCGGCGTGGCCCCCGCGCCGGTGCGTGAGATCCATGAGCGCGAGGAGCGGGTGCGGATGAGTCGCCTGCGCCAGACGATCGCCCGACGACTGAAGGAAGCGCAGGCCAACGCGGCCATGCTGACGACCTTCAACGAGGTCGACATGAGCGCGGTGATGGCGCTGCGCACGCAGTACAAGGACGCCTTCGAAAAGCGCCATGGCGTCCGGCTCGGCTTCATGAGCTTCTTCGTCAAGGCCTGCGTCTTCGCCCTGAAGGAGATCCCGGCGGTCAATGCCGAAATCGACGGCGTCGACCTGATCTACAAAAACCATTACGATGTCGCCGTCGCGGTCGGCACCGATCGCGGCCTGGTCGCCCCGGTGGTGCGTGACGCCGACGCCATGAGCCTCGCCGAGATCGAGCGCTCGATCGCCGCCCTCGGAAAGAAGGCGCGCGACGGGACCCTGGCGCTCGAAGAGCTGCAGGGCGGCACCTTCACAATCTCCAACGGCGGCGTGTACGGTTCGCTGATGTCGACGCCGATCCTGAACGCGCCGCAGTCGGGGATCCTCGGCATGCACAAGATTCAGGACCGCCCGATGGCGATCGGCGGCGAGGTCGTGATCCGGCCGATGATGTACCTGGCGCTCAGCTACGACCACCGCGTCGTCGATGGCCAGGGCGCGGTGACCTTCCTGGTCAAGGTCAAGGAACACATCGAAGATCCCCGCCGGCTGCTGCTGGAGATCTGACCTGCGCCTGACGGCCCGCCAGCGCGCCTCCTGGCTGGCCCATCTGTTCAAGGCGGCGACGCGGCAGCACCATACGGCGCTGCGCCCGCTGTTCGCGCCCTACATCGCGCGCGAAGCCGTGGTGATCGACGTCGGCGCCCATGCCGGGCAGTTCTCCAAGCTGTTCGCCCGCATGGCGCCCGCCGGCCACGTCTACGCCTTCGAGCCCTCGGCCTATGCGCTCTCGGTCATGGCGCCGGCGGTGGCCTTCAACCGGCTGCGCAACATCACCCTGGTTCCCTACGGCCTCGGGGAGCGGACCGCCAGCCTCACGCTCCACACGCCGCTCAAGCGCTCGCACAGTCTCGGCTACGGCACGGCGCACCTGGGGACCGAGGCGGGGCCCACCGTCGACCAGGTCATCGAGGTGACGACGCTGGACGCCTTCGCACAGTCCCATGGGCTGGCGCGCCTGGACCTGATCAAGGCGGATATCGAGGGCTGGGAGCTGCGGGCCCTGAAAGGCGGCGAAGACGCCTTGCGCCGATTTCTGCCCGTTCTCTACCTCGAGGTCGACGCGGCCCTGATGCGACGCGCGGGCGACACGCCGGCGGCGTTGTTCGGCTGGCTCCAAGCAATGGGCTACCGCGCGTTCACGACGCCCTCGCTGGAGCCCGCCCCCACCTACCGCGGCGCCGGCGACTATCTGTTCGTCGCCGGGGGGAAAGTCCTCACCTAGCCTGGACCGACCCCCTATATTCGCCCTCACGTTCAACAATTCCGGAGGCGGCCGATGGCCGAATATGATGTCGTCATCGTGGGCGGAGGCCCGGGCGGCTACAATGCGGCGATCCGCGCGGGCCAGCTCGGCCTGAGCGTCGCCTGCGTCGAAAAGCGCGCCACGCTCGGCGGCGCCTGCCTGAACGTCGGCTGCATTCCCTCGAAGGCGCTGCTGCATGCCTCCGAACTCTACGAGATGGCGATCAAGGACTTCGCCGGGCTCGGCATAGAGGTGACGCCGACGCTGAACCTGCCCGCGATGATGAAGCAGAAGTCCGACAGCGTCGGACAGCTGACCAAGGGCATCGAGTTCCTGTTCAAGAAGAACAAGGTCGACTGGGTGAAGGGCGCCGGCCGCCTCGCGGGGCCCGGCAAGGTCGAGGTGACCGCCGAGGGCGGCGCGGTCAGCACGCTCGGCGCCAAGTCGATCGTCATCGCCACCGGGTCGGAACCCTCCTTTCTCTCCGGCGTCGAGGTCGACCAGAAGCGCATCGTCGATTCCACCGGCGCGCTGTCCCTGCCTGAAGTCCCCAAGCACCTGGTCGTCATCGGCGCCGGGGTGATCGGCCTCGAGCTGGGCTCGGTGTGGCGCCGGCTCGGCGCCAAGGTCACGGTCGTCGAATACCTCGACCGCATCACCCCGGGCATCGACGCCGAGACCGCCAAGACGCTCCAGCGCAGCCTGACGCGCCAGGGCGTCAGCTTCAAGCTCGGCGCCAAGGTGACCGGCGCCAAGGCTGGTCCGGACGGCGTCGAGTTGACCTTCGAGCCGGTGGCCGGCGGCGACGCTCAGACCCTCGCCGCCGACTATGTGCTGCTGGCCATTGGCCGCCGACCGATCACCGAGGGACTGGGCCTGGAGGCCGCCGGCGTGGCGGTCGACAAGCGCGGCTTCATCGAGACCGACCACTTCGCCACCAATATCGCTGGCGTCTACGCGGTCGGCGATGTCACCCACGGCCCGATGCTGGCGCACAAGGCCGAGGACGAGGCCGTGGCCTGCATCGAGATCATCGCCGGCAAGGCCGGGCACGTGAACTATGGGATCATCCCCAACGTCATCTACACCTTCCCGGAGGTCGCTTGCGTGGGCCGGACGGAGGAGGAGCTCAAGGCCGCCGGCGTCGCCTACAAGGTCGGCAAATTCCCCTTCACCGCCAACGCGCGCGCCAAGGTCAACCACGAAGCCGAGGGCTTCGTGAAGGTGCTGGCGGACGCCAAGACCGACCAGGTCCTGGGCGTGCACATGATCGGTCCCGATGTCGGCGAGCTGATCAGTGAGTACTGCGTGGCTATGGAGTTTTCCGCCTCGGCGGAGGACGTCGCGCGCACCTGCCATCCCCATCCCACCCGCTCCGAAGCCCTGCGTCAGGCGGCCATGGGCGTCGACGGCTGGACGATGCAGGCCTAGGGGCGCGTCAGCGCCGCGGATGGGCCTTGGCATAGGCGCTGAGCAGTCCCGCCGCGTCGACCGCGGTGTAGCGCTGGGTCGTCGAAAGTGAGGCGTGGCCCAGCAGCTCCTGGATCGAACGCAGATCGGCGCCGGCGCCCAGCAGATGGGTGGCGAAGGCGTGGCGCAGCGCGTGCGGCGTTGCGCGCTCGGAAAGGCCGAGGCGCCCACGCAGGCGTTGCACGGTAGCCTGTACATGGCGGGGACGCAGAGGGCCGCCGCGCGCCGCGCGGAAGAGCGGCTCGTCGGGCCCCAGGGCGAACGGCGCCAGCGTAAGGTAAAGATCGGCGGCGTCACGGACGGCGGCCAGGACCGGGGCCAGGCGGGTCTTGCCGCCCTTGCCGACGATGCGCAGGGAGTCCGGAAGCGGCGCGTCGCTGCGTTTGAGCGACAGCGCCTCGGATATCCGCAGGCCGCAGCCATACAGCAGGGTGAGCACGGCCTGGTCGCGGGCGGCGGTCCATGCGGCGCGCTCTTCCTCGTCGCCAGCCTCTTCGATCAGGCCGAACGCCTGATCTTCGCTGACCGGCCGTGGCGCGCCGGGCCGGATGCGCGGGCCCCGGACAAGGCCAAGGGCGGTGTTCGGCGTGTCGAACCGGTGATCGATGAAGCGGTAAAAGGCGCGGATCGCCGACAGGGCCTGGGAAAGTGACCGGGCCGCCAGCGGGCGCTCGCCCGCCCGCCGCTTGGCGAGATAGGCGCGCACCTCGGCCGCCGAGACGCAACCCAAGCTGGCCAGGGTCGCAGGCTCGCCGCGATGCTGTTCGAGGAAGCCTAGATAGGCCCGCACGCAGGCGCGGTACGTATCGACTGTTCGGGGACTCGCCCGGCGTTCGAGCGCAAGATAGTCGAGCCAGGCGCCCAGCGCCTCACCGGCGGACAATGGGCGGTCCGTCAAAAGTCCGGCCAGCGCTCGGCGGTGCGTTCGGTGACCCGCGCGAGGAAGGTGACGAGATCTGGACCCATGTCGTCGCTGAACGCCTCCGGATCGGTCGAGCCGAAGGCGATCAACCCTTGGCGGGCTGGCTCCCAGATCGCCAGGCGAATAAGGGCGACGCTGGCGATCTGCGGCGCCATCTCGCCAAACAGGCCCACAGCCGTGGGGGCGTGACCCATGAGCGCCAGGCGCCGCGGTCCCAGGATCAGATCGATCTGGCCTTCGATGAACGCCCGCCAGCCTGCTGGAACGCCGCCCGGCCCTTCGAGCGCCAGTACGCCGGCCGCCAAGCCGAAGCGCAGTCGGGAAAGATCGTCGATCCGGCGGGCGAGGTCTGGCAGATTGCGTGCTTCGAGGATGTCGATCACCGCCGCGTGGGTCTGGGCCTGCGCCAGATAATTCGCCTCGGCGACCGCCTCGAGGCGCCGGCGCTCGCTGGACTCGCGTCGATGGGCCGCCGTGACGCGTGAGAGCGCCACCGGCCCAAAGTCGACGACGTTGGCGACGTCCAGTCGCAGTCCCAGTTCATGCAGGAAGGCGCCGTCCTCGCGAAGGACGTCAGGGTATTGGCGCAGGTATTCCTTGACCGAGTCGTTGTTGAAGCGCTCGGGGCCGATCGCCGTCTGAGTCGCATCCATGTGTTTTTCCGTCCCACCTTTGTGCTCTCGGCGCCGAGAGCCCCCGCGATCGCCGCATCAAACGCCTTTCGGGTTAACGGGGGCTTGAAGCCGGCCATGAAACTCGGCGAGGAATGTGGGGTGTCCCGCATCGCCCAGATCCTGATCCCCCGGCCCCTGCCCGAGCCATTCGACTATGCCGAGCCCGAGCACATGTCTCTGGTGCTGGGCCAGATCGTCGCCGTCCCGCTCGGTCCGCGAACCATCGCCGGCGTGGTTGTGGGACTTAGGGACGCGGCGGGCGGCAATCGGCCGCTCAAGCCGGTCGCCGACATTATCGAGGAGCCGCTGCTGCCGGCGCGCACGATCGAGTTCATCGAGTGGGCCGCGCGCTACGCCGTCGACAGTCCGGGACAGCCGCTGGCCATCGCCCTGCGTGGACTGCGCGCCGCGAAGCCGAAGCCCGAGCGCCGCCTCATCGCTTCCGGCGATGCGCCGCTCCGAGTGACGCCGGCGCGACGGCGGGTGGTGGAGATGGCGACTGAGCCGATGCGGCCCGCGGATCTCGCCCGGTCGGCGGGCGTGTCGTCGGGCGTCGTGAAAGCCCTCGTCGATGCGGGGGCTTTGCGCTGGGCGTCGATCCACGCCGCCCACGGAGCCGACATGCCGACCAGCGCGCCGCAGCTTACCCAGCTCAATGCGAGCCAGGCCGCGGCGGCAGAGACACTGGCGACGACGGCTCGCTCGGAAGCCTTTTCCGTCACCTTGCTGGACGGCGTCACCGGTTCGGGCAAGACCGAGGTCTATCTGGAAGCCGCCGCCGCGGCGCTTGCACATGCCGACGGCGCGCAGGCGCTCATACTGCTGCCGGAAATCGCCCTGACCCAGGCGGTGATCGATCGCGTCGCCGGGCGCTTTGGAGCGCCGCCGGCGGAGTGGCACTCGGGCGTATCGCCGCAGCGCAGACGGCAGGTGTGGGAAGATGTCGCCGGCGGTCGGACGCGGATCGTCGTCGGCGCCCGCTCGGCCCTGTTCCTGCCGTTCACCAGGCTAAGACTGATCGTCGTCGACGAGGAACACGACGGCTCCTACAAACAGGAGGATGGCTTCATCTATCAGGCGCGCGATCTCGCCGTGGCGCGCGGCAAGATCGAGAGCGCCGCGGTCGTGCTGGCCTCGGCGACGCCATCGCTCGAGACGCTGTTCAACGCGCAGAGCGGCCGCTACCGCTGGCTGAAGCTTGCAGACCGTCACGGCGCGGCGTCCATGCCGGATATTGATCTGGTCGACATGCGCGAGACGCCGCCGGAGCCGGGCCAGTGGCTGTCGCCGCCCCTGG
Organism: Caulobacterales bacterium; assembly: GCA_038206535.1. GTDB lineage: Bacteria > Pseudomonadota > Alphaproteobacteria > Caulobacterales > Caulobacteraceae > Acaudatibacter. Next base: position 79,004 of record JBBRAV010000005.1, on the reverse strand, counting down.
TGAAGGCGGTCGCCGACACCCTGGGCCGGGGCGAACAGGTTCTCTTGTTCCTCAACCGGCGCGGCTATGCGCCGGTGGTCCTGTGCAGGGCGTGCGGCGAGCGCATGAAGGCCCCCGACAGCGATTCCTGGCTGGTCGAGCATCGCTACAGCGGGCGCCTGGTCTGTCATCTCACCGGCTTCTCCATGCCCCGCCCCGCGCGCTGTCCCCATTGCGACGCCAGGGACTCGCTCGTCTCCATCGGCCCGGGCGTGGAACGGGTGGAAGAAGAAGCGCGACTGAGGTTTCCCGACGCGCGCATGGCCGTGTTCTCATCGGACACGGTCACGGATGCGGCGGCCGCGCGTTCGCTGATCCAGGGCATGGCGGAGGGCGCTTTCGATATTCTGGTGGCGACGCAAGGCGCGGCCAAGGGCCACAACTTTCCCAACCTGACCCTGGTCGGCATCGTCGACGCGGACCTGGGCCTGCGCGGTGGCGACCCCCGGGCGGCCGAGAGAACCTTTCAACTGCTCACTCAGGTGTCCGGCCGCGCCGGGCGACACGCGCGGCCCGGCCACGCGCTCGTGCAGACGTGGACCCCCGAGCACCCGGTGATGCAGGCGATCGCCGCCGGCGACCGTGACGCCTTCGTGGCGGTCGAGCTCGCTGAACGTGAAGCCGCCGGTCTGCCACCCTTTGGACGGCTGGCGGCTTTGATCGTCTCGGGCGTCGACAATGGCGCGGTCGATGCGCATGCACTACACATGGCCGCCGTCGCGCCGAACGCAGCGGGGCTCGAGGTCTATGGCCCCGCCGACGCGCCGCTCGCGCTCGTCCGGGGCCGGCGGAGGAAGCGGTTTCTAGTCAGAGCGGACCGTTCCGTGGATCTTCAGGGATTCCTGGCGGCGTGGAGGGCCAGGATGAGGCCGACATCCAGCGTTCGTGTGACGATCGACGTCGATCCCTATAGCTTCCTCTGAAGCACGAACCCCGAGGCTGATGTAACGTACAGATGTCCCAATTCCTCACCGGCGAGGCCCTGGCTTCCTTCGCGGCGCTGACGTTTCTCGAGATTATCCTCGGGATCGACAACATCGTGTTCCTCGCCATGGCGATCCACCGGCTGGCGCCCGAAAAGCGGACCGTCGGACGCCGCATCGGGCTCGGCCTGGCGATGCTGCTTCGGATCGCCATGCTCGTTGGCCTGGTGTGGCTGGCCGGCCTGGACGTGACGCTGTTCCAAGTGTTCGGTCACGGCGTCACCGTGAAGGACCTGGTGTTGATCGCCGGCGGCCTCTTTCTGCTCGCAAAGGGCACGACAGAGATCCATGACACCATCGAGCTGGAGGACGAGGCTGCCGAGAGTCGGGCAATGTCCGGCGGCGCCGGCTTCATTGCGGTGATGATCCAGGTCGGCATCATCAATATCGTCTTCTCGCTCGACAGCGTGATCACGGCGGTGGGCATGACCGACCACTTGCCGGTCATGATCGCCGCGGTCGTTGCGTCGACCGGCGTGATGCTGTTCGCCGCCAAGCCGGTAGGCGACTTCATCCACCAAAGGCCCACCACCAAAATGCTGGCGCTATCATTCATATTGCTGATCGGCGTGGCGCTCGTCGCGGACGGCCTCGGCTTTCATCTGCCCAGGACCGATATCTATTTCGCGATCGCCTTTTCGCTCTTCGTCGAGGCGTTGAACATCGCATATCATCGCACGCGCAACAGACGCCGAAAGCGAGCCGAAGCTGGTTCGTGTCCAGAAAGTGACCAATCAGGCGGGTAGCCGGCGCCGCTTCCGTGGGCGCCAATGCCTGCGAACGTAACCAATTGTATCCGGCGTGAGACGGCGCGCCGGCCGAAGAGCCTCCGCAAAAAGTCCTACCCGAAGGTTATCGCGCGCCTAAGCGGAAGTCGCCTGAGTTTGCGATCCAAAAAAAGCAGTATAAACCCCGATCTTCGACAAGTACAGCCGGCAGACAACAGACCGGTCGGCCGTGCTAATTTCTTGTGAATATTTGGCTATCGGACCGAACGCTTTTCTAATATTCGCGACATCATCGCTGAATGAAGCCGTCAGCTCAAGTGGAAGCTCGCCCTAATCGCTCCGGTAACGACTTTGCGATTTCGTGCGCGGCGAAAGACTCTTTTCATTCCTGTCATGCGAGGGTACCCGTGTTCGGGTTCCTATTCCTCGGGGGAGGGAGACTGTTAATGCGTCAACGAACGAGAGCCGCTTTTGGCTCCCTGCTCGCCGCGATTTTAGTAGCCTTGGCCCCCGTGGGTGCTCTGGCTGAAGACTATTGGCAATGTGTGCCATTCGCCCGGCTGGTGTCGGGTATCCAGATATTTGGTGACGCGCACACCTGGTGGCAACAAGCCGCCGGCCGTTACCAGACCGGCTTTACACCAAAGGCCGGTGCGGTGCTCTGCTTCAAGCCGACAGGCAATATGCACCTGGGCCATGTGGCCGTGGTCAGCCAGGTTCTGACCGATCGGATCATTCAGATCACCCACGCCAACTGGTCGATCATCGGCGGAGGACGCGGCCAGGTCGAGAAGAACGTCACCGTGATCGACGTCTCGCCGGCCGGCGATTGGAGTCAGGTGAAGGTCTGGTACGATCCGGCGCGCGACCTCGGCGCCTCGGTCTACCCGACCTATGGCTTCATCTACCAGGATCCCGCCACGTCGACGCGGTTCGCCAATGCGCGCAACGCCGCTGTCACGGTGGCCCAGAACGCCGCCAACCAGGTCGTCGGCTCGGTGCGCCCAGGCGCATCGCCGTTGCAGATGCTGGGCCAGGCGGCGGATTCGACCGATCGCATCGCCGCACTGTTGCAGATGGCGACCGGCGGCGGCAAGAACTGAACCCCGAACAAGCGCGGGCGGTTTGACGTTCCATCGTCGCTCCGTTGGCCTGCCTGGGCGGGGCCCAGGTCACATGGCGTTGCTGGAGTTCGGCGATCCCGCCGATCCTGTCGATCTGATCTTCCTCCACGCCAACGGTTTCAACGCCCTGACCTATCGAGCGATCCTCGAGCCATTGGCGGATCGCGCGCACATTCTGGCGGTGGACATGCGCGGTCACGGGCTCTCCACGCTCGAGACACGCACGGAGGATCGTCGTTCCTGGCTGGACCTGCGCGACGATCTCTTGGCCTTTCTCGAGGTCATGGACATCGCCGACGTGGTCCTTGCCGGTCATTCGATGGGCGGGGCGGTCTCCATCTTCGCGGCCGCCGACGCGCCGCGCCGGGTTCGACGGTTGACGCTGCTCGATCCAGTGATGGTGCCGCGCCGCGATCCGTCGGGCGTCCCCGACATACCCTCGCCGCTGGTCGCCGGGGCGTTGAAGCGGCGGGCAGTGTTTCCGAGCCGGCAGGCGGCTCTTGAGACCTATCGGGGTCGAAGCGCTTTCAAGACCTGGTTGGATGAAATGCTTGTCGACTATGTGACGGACGGCTTCCTCGATCTGCCGACCGGTGAGGTCGCCCTGGCTTGCCGCCCAGAGTGGGAAGCGTCGAGTTTCGCGGCTCAAGACCAGGATGTCTGGGGCGCCGTGCCTCGCACCCTCTGCCCGATCGCCATCCTGCGTGCGGAAATCGAATCGACCTGCCGTCTCGAAGGCGTGACGCAGGCGCTGCCGGCCGACGGCCGCATTTCGATCGAAACCATCGCCGGCGCGGGACACTTCCTGCCGATGGAGCGTCCCGACCTCTGCCTCGCGGCGTTGGCGGCGGCTCTAAAGCGCTAGCCCCGGCACGATCGCTGCCGACGCCACGGAGCGTGCCGTCTCGTCCATCGGGATCATCCGGCGAGCTTGCAGATCCAGTCGCACGGCGATCGCCTCGGCCGATCCCCAGGCCCTTCCACTGACCGGGTCGAGCATCCAATGGATGATGCGTTGGGCGTTCCCGGCCAATCCGACCAGACCGGAGCGGATTTCAAATCGGTCCCCCGCGCGAGGCCACTCGAGATGGATGAGCCGATACTCGACCACCGCTCCGCCGACGTTGGCGGGCTGATCGCCCGGGTCGCCGAGGACCTCGCGCAGGCGTGGCACGCCATCGGAGACCCGACCGATGAATATCTCCGGCCGCATCCGCCCAAATGAATCGACGTCATTGGCGCCGAAAGCCCCGCTTCCGAGACGAACAAGACCCATCCGGTCTGCGTCGGCGAGGTTGGCGGCGCAACGTACGGGGGCGAGCGAGACCGAGCGCGGGGCGGCGCGATCGGGCACGACCATCATCAAGGTCCGCGCGCGCGCCAATGTCCGGGTCGACCATGGAAACGCGCGCCCCTCGCGGCCGGTGACATGGCTGATGACGGTCTGGAAGGTGGCGGCAAGTTCGCCGGTAAGGGAATGGATCATTAATTGCAGTACCCGGGCCTCATCGTCCCCCATCGATGCCACTCCGGCCAGCATGTGCAAGGCCGCCCCAGGACGGGCTTCGCGCAGAAATCGTATATGCTGCTCCTTGATCAACAGCGTGGTGTCCGCCCCGGCGCGGAATGCTCCATCCATCCCCAAGGCGCCGGCCAGCCCGACGAGGCCCTCAACGGCCCTGGCGACGTAGAAACGTACATTGAGGTGCCCCATGGCATCGCATTCCCAGGTGTTGACGCTGCCGCGCCAGACCTCCAGGCCATCGAATTCACTCACCCGCGTCTCCATGCCGAGCGTCCTGGTAGAGACGACCTGGGCCCTGGGCGCAAGCGTCAGCTGGGGGAAAACAGCTTGGCGTAGCGGCGTTTTTCCCGGCCCCGCCAGGCGCCGCGATGCCAGGCGTCGGACGCGATCAGCGGAACGACGGTGGTGGCTTCGGCGAAGACCATCTGCTCGTGGGCGACATCGACCTTGCCCCAGGAACAGGCCTCTTTGAGCGTGGAGGAGGAGCAGGCGCCGTCACGGACGTCCGCCACGGTGATCTGCACCGCGTACTTGTGCATTTCGGCCTCGATCCCGAGGATTTCGGCGCACACGACGGTGTCCTGGGCGAAGTTCTTGGGCACCCCGCCGCCGACCATGAACAGGCCCGTCGTGCCGGCGGCGATCTTGACGTCTGTCAGTTCACGGAAGTCGGCGACGGCGTCGATGGTCAGATACGGCTGTTTTGCCTTCATCCGCTCGACCTGATGCTTGACCAGGCCAAATCCCGCCGAGCTGTCGGTAAAGGCTGGACAGAAGATCGGGCAACCCTCCTCATAGGCGGTCTGTATGAGGCTCGCCGGCTTCCTGGCGTTACCAGCCGCGAGCCAGCGGCCGATCTCATGGATGAATTCGCGCGACGAATAGGGGCGGGGTTCCAGCGCATCGGCGATCGCCTTGATCGCGTGGTCGCAGGCCTGCAGCTCCTCCTCATCGATGTAGGTGTCGTAGATGCGGTCGATGTAGAGCGCCCGCAGATCACGGTCGTCCACCCCGCCCTGCGCCTGGTAGTGCTTGAAGCCGAGCGCCTCGAAGAAATCCATGTCGATGATGGAGGCGCCGGTCGCCACGACGACATCGGCCATGCCGTACTTCAGCATGTCGCGGTAGACGTGCATGCAGCCCCCGGCGCTCGTCGAGCCGGCCAGCGTGATCCACAGACTGCACGCCGGGTCCTCTATGGCCATCGAGACGATATCGGCGGCGCGCGCGGTGTCGCGCGAGGTGAAGCTCATCTTGCGCATGGCGTCGATGACCGGCCGCGCGTCGTAGGCGGTGATGTCGACATGCTCCACGACGCGCGAGAGCAGTTCCGCCTTGGTGTTGGCGACGGGGGCGTTCATGGTCCTGACCTCTCGTTGAGCTTAGCGCCGACGGCGCTTTTTGCCGCGAGAGCGCGACATCTTCACGACGGTGGCTTCGCTGTAGGTTCGCGGCGTGGGTATCGAGCGCGGCGCGAGACCATACATCGAAGCCATCGGCGCGTCGTCGACCGCCACCGTGTCGACCACGCCGTAACCGTTGAAGCGGGTGTTCATGGCGACGCCGTAGGCGCCCAGCATGCCGATCTCGATGTAATCGCCTTCGCGGACGTCCTCCGGCAGCCAGAATGGGCCGGGCATGCGGTCGATGGCGTCGCAGGTCGGGCCGAAGAAGCTGAACGGCTTCAGGGTCGCGGACGTCGCTCCCTCGGCGCGCACCAGCTTGGCCGGAAAGGGCCACTTCGAATGCGCCGCGTCGAACAGCGATCCATAGGCCCCATCGTTGAGGTAGAGGGCCTCGCCCTTGCGCAGATCGACGCGGGTGAGCAGCGAAGAGGCTTCGGCGACGAGGGCGCGGCCAGGCTCGCACCACAGCTCCGTCGCCTCATGCACCATCATATCGGCAAAGCCCCGATCGATGGCGGCGATGTACTCGTCGAGGTCCGGCGGAACCATGCCGGGATAGACCGAAGGAAATCCGCCGCCGACATCGACCACGTCGGCGAAGACGCCGGCGCGGACAAGACTGCGGGAGGCTTGGGCCATCGCCGCCTGATAGGCCGACGGGCGCAGGCACTGGCTGCCGACGTGGAACGACACGCCCATCAGCTCCTGTGTCGCCCGCCGCGCGGCGAGCAGCAGCGCCGGCGCGTCATGAGAGGCGACACCGAACTTGCCGGCCAGGGCGTATTCCGCCCCGGAGGTTTCCACCGCCAGGCGCACGATCAGGTTCAGGTCGTCCGCGCCGCCCGTGGCCTCGAGGATCTTGGCCAGCTCCTCATGGGTGTCGAGCGCGAAGGTGCGCACGCCGAAATCGGAATAGGCGCGCGCGATCGCGTCGCGACTCTTGACCGGGTGCATGAAGGCCATGCGGGCTCCCGGCGCATGGCCGGCCACCAGCTCGACCTCCGGCAACGACGCGACGTCGAACGCGCCGATTCCGGCGTCCACGAGAGCGTGGATGACCCACGGCGAAGGATTGGCCTTCACCGCGTAGAGGACATCGCCCTTGAAAGTCTTACTGAACCAGCGCGCCGCTAGGTCGAGGGCGCCTTGCCGCACAAGTGCGACAGGACGTTCCGGCGACCGCTCACGGACCAGGTCCAGGGGTGTATGGAAACTGTGCAACGCACGTAACCCCCTGCAAATTGTTAACCCAGGCCGGCGTTAGCAGCGCTTGGTAAGGACTTCGGGTCCGCCGGAGCGCGCCACATAAGGATGATGAAAACCGATGTAAAGCCAAAACGGCGCTCGGGGGGTCAATGAACCGTCGGCGACGCTGATTCTTATCCGGAGCGCGCGGTCGATGCTGATATAGCGATTGGACATGGCCGCCCTCCCTCAGCTCTCGACCGATGCCGGTCCCGTCCTGGGCGTGCGGCGCGCCAGCAAGACGTTTGGGGCGCGTCGCGCTCTCGACGATGTCTCGCTGGAGGTCGCCGCCGGAGAAATGATTGCGCTGATCGGGCCCTCGGGATCGGGGAAGTCGACACTGCTGCGCGCCATCAGCGGCCTCACCGCGCTGGACGCAGGGAAGGGCGAGATCGAGGTCTTCGGGCGCCGCACGCAGGCTCACGGAAAGGTCACCGACCAGGCCCGACGCGTGCGGGCCGGTGTCGGGTTCATCTTCCAGCAGTTCAACCTGGTCGGGCGGCTCAGTCTCTTTACCAATGCGGCCTTGGGTTCGCTCGGCCGGATCGGCTTCTGGCGCGGCCTGCTGGGTCAATGGCCCGACGAGACCAGGACCCTCGCCATGCAGGCGCTCGCTCGGGTCGGGGTCGCCGACGCGGCTGGGCAGCGCGCCACCACGCTCTCCGGTGGCCAGCAGCAGCGCGCCGCCATCGCCCGCGCCCTGGTGCAAAAGGCGAGGATCATCCTGGCCGACGAGCCCGTCGCCTCTCTCGATCCGGTTTCGGCCCGCCGGGTGATGGATATTCTGCGCGACCTCAACCGCGGCGACGGCCTGACCGTGCTGGTGACCCTGCATCAGGTTGACTACGCCCGGCGCTACTGCGACCGCGTGGTGGCGCTGCGGGCCGGGACGATCGCCTACGACGGTCCGACGTCCGGTCTGACGCGCGAGCGTCTGGTCGACATCTATGGTCCTGAGTTTGAAGACGCCTAATGGCAAGGAGCAGTGGCATGATCCCCCGCCGGCTTTTCATCATCCTGGCCTTGGCCGCGCTGATAGGCGGTTGCGGCAGGTCCACGCCGCGGGGCTCGCCGACCGACGTGCGCTTCTCCGTGCTCTCGGTCGATTCGGGACAGAACGTTAAGGCCTATTGGCAACCTATCCTGGAAGACATGGCCCGGCAGACCGGCCTGAAGGTCACGCCGTATTTTTCGAGCAACTACACCCTGCTGATCGAAGCCCTTCGGTTCAAGAAGACCGACGCCGGCTGGTTCTCCAACCTTTCGGGATTGGAAGCGGTGCGCCATGGCGACGGCGAGGTGTTCGCGCGCACCTTCGATCCTTCGGGCGTGGACGGCTATCATTCGGTGCTGATCGTCCCGGCCAAGAGTAAGATCACGCTCGAGAAGGTTCTCAAATGTGACCGGACCCTCCGGCTTGGCATGGGCGACGTACTCTCGACTTCGGGCACCCTGGCGCCGCTGACCTATCTGTTCGGGCCGCGCGGCATCGATCCGGCCAAATGTTTCCACCAGGTCCGCTCCGGCGCCAACCACCAGACAAATCTTTTCGCGGTCGCCAGCGGTCAGCTGGACGTGGCGACCAACAACTCCACCTCTATGCTTCTGAACCGCGAGAAGGGCCGCCATGAGAGCGAGGCGGTAAGAGTGATCTGGACCTCGCCGCCGCTGCCGGAGGATCCGATCATCTGGCGCAAGGACCTCGATCCGGCCGTAAAGGAGAAGCTCCGCCAGTTCTTTCTGACCTACGCCCAGGGCGATACGCCGCAGGCGGTTCGCCAACGCGGCTATCTCGCCAAGGTGAACATCGGCGGCTTCAAGTCGGCCGACGACAATCATTTGCTGCCTGTGCGTGAGATGGAAGCGACCTCGAAGTGGCTGAGCGCCAAGCAGGGCGGCGACAATGCCAAGATCGCCGCCGCCAAACAGGCTCTCGACGCGATAACCGCCCAGCGCATGGCGCTGGAAGCGCGCACCAACGCGCCGGCCGGCGCGCAGTAGGCCATGATCGATCCGCTCGCCGCGCGGCCGCCGCAACGGGCGCTGGGCGAACGTGCGTTCGACGTGGTGATCTGGGGCGGGCTCGCGCTTTTGCTGCTCGCGAGCTTTCGCGGCGCGGAGATCGGCCGGTTCGGCGAAATGATCGCCGGTTCGGACAACATGCGTAAGCTGGGCGTCGAATTCATCCGGCCCGACTTCACAGACTGGCGAACCTACGTCGGCGCTATGTGGCTCACGGTGGAGATGGCGCTCTGGGGAACCTTCATCGCCGTCTTGCTCGCCATCCCTTTGGGCCTGGCGGCCGCTCGTAACATCACCCCGATCTGGGTGCAGCAGCCCCTGCGACGCCTGCTCGACGTGCTCCGCTCGGCGCCCGACCTGGTAATCGGCAGCATCTTCGTGGTCACCGTCGGTCTTGGCCCGTTCGCGGGCGTGATGGCGCTGGCGATCAATACCGGGGGCGTGCTCGGCAAGCTGTTCTCCGAGGCGGTCGAAGCGATCGAGGCCGGTCCTGTCGACGGGATTCGCGCCACCGGCGCGGCTCCGCTGCAGCAGATCGTCTGGGGCGTGTTGCCCCAGGTCGCGCCGCTGTGGACCAGCTACGCCCTCTATCGGCTGGAGGCGAACGCGCGTTCGGCGACGGTGCTCAGCCTGATCGGCGCCGGCGGCATCGGCCAGAACCTGTTCGATTCGATCAACAGCTTCGCGTTCGACCAGACGAGCGCCATCGTCATCGTCATCATCGTGGCGGTGACAGGGATCGATCTACTGAGCCAGCTTATCAGGGGAAGGCTGGTCTAGAGGTTTCGCTCTGCCGCGGCGCCGATGACGCATCCGCCGTTCAGGCGACCGGGCGAGGGCCGCGCCGAAGGCGCGCCAATCGCCGGAGCCTTCGCCAAAAGCGGCGCTTTTCGGGTTCGGGATAGGGTTGCAGGAAGCGGCGGAAGTCCTCGGCGCATGCATGCCAGGAGAAGTGTTCCGCGTGCGCCCGAACCTTGGCGCGGTCGAGGGTCAGAGCTTCGAGGCAGGCTTCCTTCAGGCCGCTGGTCTGTGTCGCGGCCAGGACGCCGGCGCCCGAACTGGGAACCATGTCGATCGGCCCCGGGGCCGGAAAGGCGGCCACCGGCGTTCCCGCCGCCCAGGCTTCGAGGATCACCAGACCGAAGGTGTCGGTCAGGGAGGGAAATACGAACACGTCGGCGCAGGCGTAGTGAGCGGCGAGGTCGTCGCCGAACCGAGCGCCGCGAAACACCGCTTGGGGATACTTCAACTCCAATTCGGCGCGCTGCGGCCCGTCGCCGACCAGGACCTTCGTCCCCGGAAGGTCGACAGCGAGGAAGGCGTCTATGTTCTTCTCCACCGCGATGCGGCCGACATAGAGCCAGATGGGGTGAGCAAACTCCGCGAACAGATCCGGGTCGCCCGCGCGGCGCGGATGGAACATCCCGGTGTCGACGCCGCGCGACCACAACGAGATGTTGTGGAAGCCGTGCGCGGCCAATTCCTCGCACATCGAATGGGTCGCCACCATCAGCCGGCCCGACGGCTTGTGGAACCACCGCATGTAGGCGTAGCCGGCCGCCAAGGGCAGAGGCAGGCGAGCCGACACGTATTCCGGGAAGCGTGTATGGTAGCTGGTGGTGAACGGCAGCTTCCACTCCAGACAAATGCGGCGGGCGGCCAGTCCGATCGGACCTTCCGTGGCGATGTGGATCGCCTCGGGCTCAAAAACCTTGAAGCGTTGCTGGACCTTTTCATACGCCCCGATCGCCAGCTTGATCTCCGGATAGGTCGGCAGCGGGACGGTGGTGAACTGATCGGGGCTGACCACCTCGACGTGATCCCCCATCTCGCGAAGCTCGGCGACGACGCGGGTGAGCGTGCGCACGACGCCGTTGACCTGGGGCTCCCAGGCGTCGGTGGCGACCAGGATTCGCATCAGGCTGGCAGGGTATCCGGCGCGGGCGCCTCGATCGTCTCGGCGCGCCGGCCGCGCTCCACCATCGACCAGGATCGCAGGGCGGCCCACGCCAGGATCTCGAGGCGGCCGTCGGGATGTTCGACGAGTGCGGTGCAGCTTTCCACCCAATCGCCGTCGTTGATGTAGGCGATTCCGCGGATATCGCGCATCTCCGCCTTGTGGATGTGGCCGCAGATCACGCCGTCGACTCCGCGACGATGCGCTTCGTCAGCGACCGCATGCTCGAAACTGTCGATGAATTGCAGCGCGTTCTTCACCTTGGATTTCAGGAAGGCCGAGAGACTCCAATAGCCGAACCCCAGCAGCCTGCGCAGTCGATTGATATGGGTGTTCAGCGTCAGGACGATTCTATAGGCCAGATCGCCGGCCAAGGCGAGCGCGGGCGCGTGACGCACGACCCCGTCGAACTCGTCGCCGTGCATGACGAGGAACCGGCGCCCGTCGGCGGTCTGATGGATGGCGTCGCGGGCCACCACCACCCCGCCGAAGTGCACGCCGCAGAAATCGCGAACGCGATCGTCGTGATTGCCGGGGATGTAGGTGACGGCCGTGCCCTTCCGGGCCAGGCGCAAGAGTTTCTGCACAACGTCGTTGTGGGTCTGCGGCCAGTACCAACCGCCCTTCATGCGCCAGCCGTCGACGATGTCGCCGATCAAATACATCCGCTCGCAGGTCATGTGGCGCAGGAAGTCGAGCAGCAGCTCGGCCTGGCAACCGCGCGTACCTAGGTGGATGTCGGAGAGAAAGACGGTGCGATAGTGAGCTGGCGTTCGCTCGCCGTCCATGGGAATGCGCCTTCGCGTCATAGTGCGCGACGACCGCGTAAGCTGATTTGCTGACGGATTTGTGAAGCTAGCCGACCACGCTTACCGCCTCGTTCGGCGCGGGCGGGTGGGGCCGGAGGCGCAGGCCTTTGAAAAGCAGTTTCGCGGCCTCGAGATGGATGGCGATGACGACCTTGAGGGTGAGGAGGGGGTGGGTGACGAGGGCCCTGGCGAGCGTGGCGTCAGTGAGGTCTTTGCGCGCTCCGACGAACGCGGCGGCGATGACGGGCGCGCCGGAGGAATCCTTGCCGTGGATCGTCGTGACGAGGGTCTCGCCGGGATATGTGATCTGAAAATCGTAGGTCATCGCCATGTCCATAAAGGGCGAGACGTGGAACGCTTTGGCGCACGATTGTCGGATCGGATCGTTCGCGGGGTCGCGTACGGGGATCAGATAGCTGTGGCGTTCGCCGAAGGTGTTGTTGACCTCGTAGAGCATGGCCGCCAGGGCCCCGTCGCGATGGTGGCAGAAATAGATGCTGAGTGGATTGAACACGTGCCCGAGAATGCGCGGCATGCACAGCAGCAGAATGCGGCCGCCGTTGATCGGCGCCCCAGCGCGCTCGAGCGTTTCCTCGACCCAACCGCGCAGCGGGCCCTGGCGTCCGTCGCCGTGATCGCGGTCTTGGAAGCTGACGAGGTTGAACGCGTTGTGGGAAAACAGGCGCAGGCGGCGGGCGAGCAGGGGTGTCTCATCGAGATCGAACAGCACCTGGAACATCCCGTAGCGCAGGCGGTGGCGTCGCGGCGCGAACCGCTGGTGTGTAACAGCGCCCGCGTAGAGAGCGCAGCCGGCCTTTCGCATAAGTCCCTCCTGCGCCGAAAGATGGAAGGCGTGGTTCACGCCGCCCACTCCAGCGGCGGGGTCAGGTGGATGCGGGCCGATTCGCGCTCGACGGTCCAGGGGCGACGGACGCCGCCGAGGGCTTCGGCGACAGCGAGACCCGATTGCAAGCCATCCTCATGAAAGCCGGACCCGAAATAGGACCCGCACCACCAGGTGTTGCGCGCGCCCTGCAGTGACCACAGGTCCCACTGGGCCCGCATGGCCGCCGCGTCGAATTGTGGATGTTCGAACGACTCGACCCGGATGATCTTTGCCGGGATGATCGGGCGAGTCGGATTGAGGGTCACGAACAGCGGATGGGCGTCAGGCAAACCCTGGAGACGGTTCATCCAATAGGTGACGCACAGCTCGTCGTCGCCGCGTCCGCCGACATAGTTCCAGGCCGACCAGGTTCCGCGGCGGCGGGGCATCAGGTGCGTGTCGGAGTGCAGGATGGCGACGTTGCGCTTGTAGCCAAAGGCGCCCAGCAGGGCGCGCTCGCGCGGACTGGGATCGTCGAGCAAGGCCAGGCCCTGGTCGGCGTGGGCGGCGATGACGATATGGTCGTAATGTTCGACCTCGCCTGTGACGTCACGGACCAGCACGCCGGCGGCGGTCCGGTGCACCGCGGTCACCGCGCGTCCGAGCCGGGCGCGTTCTGCATAGGCCGCGGTAAGGCGTGAGACATAGGCGCGGCTGCCGCCGTTGACCGTGCGCCAGATCGGCCGATCCACCAGCTTCAGCAGGCCGTGGTTTTCGCAAAAACGAATGAAGGCCGCGGCCGGATAGTCGCGGATGTCCTTCAACGGTGTCGACCAGATCGCGGCGGCCTGCGGCAAAAGATGGTCGTCCTGAAATGCGCGACCATATCCTTGGGCATTGAGGTAGTCCCCCAGGCTGGTCAGACCGCTTTCGAGGGCGCAGGCGTGCGTGGGCGCGTCGCGGTAGAACCGCAGCAGGTCCGACAGCATCGACCAGAAACGCGGGCGAACCAGATTGCGCCACTGAGCGAAAAGAGTGAAAAAGTTGTCGCCGCCATATTCCAGTGCGCCGTCCTCCAGGCTAACGGCGAAGCCCATGTCGGTGGGCTTGGTCGGAACACCCAGGTGGTCGAACATGGCCACCAGGTTGGGATAGCTCTGCTCGTTGTAGACAATGAAGCCCATGTCGACCGGTATCGGGCCCGTCGCCGAAGGCGCTTCCACGGTCAGGCTATGGCCTCCAAGGCGAGGCTCAGCTTCGTAGAGCGTGACATTGTGTCGTTTGCTGAGCAGCCATGTCGCGGACATGCCCGATATCCCCGCGCCGACGACGGCAATATCGAGGGGTCTGGTTGGGGGCAGGGCGTTCAAGATGCTGTCCGATTCAAGCGATGCGCGCCCTAATGACCGCGTGGAACGTCGCGGCGCAATGGCGTATCGTTTACGCTCGTCGCGATAGGGCGGATCACTGCCCGACGTGAGGCGGACGGGGGTGATCCATGGGCGGGGGCGCGCCGTAAGAAGAGAAATGAATGCAGGTTCGGTTACAGCGCAAGCCCACCTCCCACGCCTGTCGTATCCGCGATCGACGGCCGCGCGGACAAGCGCGCTCATGAACAATGGGACGTCGTCGAGGCCGGACCATTCCGCGCTGATCGCCGCGATCGCCACGCGGGGCGACCGCGCCGCTTTCGCCACTCTTTTCAACCATTTCGCCCCCCGCGTGAAGAGCTACATGCTGCGCCTGGGGGCGACGCAGGAGGCGGCTGAAGAGTTGGCGCAGGAGACCATGCTGATTGTCTGGCGCCGAGCCGGCGCTTTCGACGGTTCACGGGCTGCGGCCTCGACGTGGATATTCACGATCGCGCGCAACCTGCGAATCGACGCCCTGCGCCGCGACCGCCGACCGATCCTCGGCGAGGATCCTTCGATGGCGGCGCCGAGGCCCATCCTGCCGGACGCGACGATTTCGGCGACGCAGGACGAGATTCGCATCGCTTCGGCGATCGGAACGTTGAGTGCGGATCAGGCGAGAGTTGTCAGGGAGGCGTTCTTTTCCGATAAGCCTCATTCGGAAATTGCAAGCGATCTCGGTTTGCCGCTCGGCACGGTCAAGTCGCGTCTGCGTCTGGCGATGGCGCGTTTGCGCACATTGCTGGGAGAGCCGCTATGACGTCCTCCAATCTCGGCGCCGATCCTGGACCTAAACACCACCCCTTTTGCGACCTTCTGCTCGAGTTCGCCACCGGGGCGCTGGGCGCTCATCGCGCACTCGTTGTCGCCGCGCATGTGCGGAATTGTGCGGCCTGCGCGGGTGAAGTGGCCTTCCATGAGGCCGTTGGAGGGGCCCTGTTGGGCGAACTGCCGCCGGCGGCGATGGATGACCATGCGCTCGATTGGGCCCTCGCCCGTATAGAGCGTCCGGTTCCCGCTACCGCGGAGTCCGCCCATGGCCGCGCTCCGCTCGGCAGTGTAGAAGCCGCGCGCGCGCGGCGCCGTTGGGCCGCGCCCGGTGTGTGGGTGGCTCCAGTGATCGGAGGCCCGTTTGGCAGGCGAACCTATCTGCTTGGCATGGGTCCGGGGATCGCCGTGCCACGCCACTCGCACCGAGGCGCAGAGATGGTCTGTGTATTGGAGGGCGCGTTCGAGGATCGTGGCGTCATCTATCGGGCCGGAGATTTCTGCGAGAGCGATGAGAGCGTCGAACATCGGCCGCGGGTCACCGCGGACGGCCCCTGCGTGTGTTTGATCGCCGTCGACGGTTCGCTGGTCGCGCGCGACTGGGTGGGTCGGATCTTCCAACCCTTCGTCCGCATCTGATGAGCTTGTTTGGCCAGCGCTCGCCATGGCAACCGAGCGGCCTCGGCGCCCACGACCGCCGGGCATGACCCTAACGTCCCTGCTAACGCGGCTCGCGGAACGGACGCCGGTCCCTGACGTCCTCACACGCGCCGCGATTTCGGCCTTCGTCGATCGCGCCCGAAGAAGCCTCGCCGGTGGCGGTCCCGAGGCCGACGGGACGTTCGCCGCGCAGATGGCGCTACGGCCGATCGCCGAACATGCCGAGGACGCCAATGCTCAACACTATGAGGTTCCAGCCGAGTTCTTCCGCCTCGTTCTGGGTCCAAGGCTGAAATATTCCAGCGCTCATTACGGGGCCGGGGCAACGACCCTGGCGATGGCGGAAGAGGCGGCGCTGTCCATGACCTGCGCCCACGCCGACCTCGCCGACGGCCAACGGATTCTCGAACTGGGCTGCGGCTGGGGCTCGCTCAGCCTTTGGATGGCTGAACATTTCCCCAACGCCAGGATCGTCAGCGTCTCGAATTCCGCTTCACAGCGAAAAGAGATCGAGGCGCGTGCTCGCGCCAGGGGGTTTGCCAATCTGGACGTGATCACCGCCGACATGAACTGTTTCCAGCCCCTGGGCGTGTTCGATCGGGTCGTGTCGGTGGAGATGTTCGAACACATGGCAAACTGGCGCGCCCTGCTGGCCCGTGTCGCCACCTGGCTGACGCCGGACGGGCGATTGTTCCTGCATGTCTTTTCTCACGCCGGGCAGCCTTACCGGTTCGATCACGAAGACGGCGATGACTGGATCGCGAGGTATTTCTTCACGGGCGGCTTCATGCCCAGTCACGGACTGATCGGGCAGTTCGCCGACCTGTTCGAAATCGACGCCCAATGGCGATGGAGCGGCGAGCACTATCGCCGGACCGCCGCCGCCTGGCTCGACAACTTCGATCGCAACCGGGCGCGGATCATGCCGGTTCTGCGCGCGACCTATGGCTCGGACGCCGGCGTCTGGGCCCGGCGCTGGCGGCTCTTTTTCCTGGCTACCGCCGGCCTTTTCGGCGCGCGCGGCGGCGAGGCGTGGGGGATCAGTCACTATCGACTTCGACCCGTGCGAGGAGAAGCCGTGGCGCTCGACCCGCCGAGCCCTAGGGCATGAGCCTCGCCACCTGGGCGACAAGAATTGCGGAGCAGGCGCCGCTTCCCGACATGGCCACAAGAGCGGTGATGGCCCGGTTCGTCGCGCACGCGAGGAAGCAGCTCGCGGACCCGCCGTCTGACGTAGAGTCAAGGTTTGCCGCACAGATGTTCGATCTTCCGATCGCGGATCATGTGCATGACACCAAGGCGCAGCATTACGATCTTCCGCCCGCCTTCATGCGCGAGTTTCTTGGGCCGAGACTGAAATATTCGTGCGCCTACTACCGAACCGGCGCGGAAACCTTGGGAAAAGCCGAGGCTGACGCTCTGGCGAAGTCGTGCGCTGACGCCGATCTCGCCGACGGCCAACGGATCCTCGAACTTGGCTGCGGCTGGGGATCCCTGGCGCTGTGGATGGCCGAGAATTACCCGGCGTCGAAAATCACCTGCGTCTCCAACTCGTCGCTTCAGCGTATGGAGATAGAGGCCAGAATGCGCGCGCGCGGCATCGCCAACCTGAGTGTGGTAACCGCGGACATGAACGATTTCCGTCCCGAGGGACTGTTCAACCGCGTGGTTTCGGTGGAGATGTTCGAGCATATCGCCGACTGGGGCGGCCTTCTTCGACGGATCCGCAGCTGGCTCGCGCCAGATGGACGGTTGTTCCTGCACGTGTTCGCCCACCGCGACCATCCCTACCGATTTGACCACACCGACGGCGAGGACTGGATCGGCCACTATTTCTTTGCTGGCGCCACCATGCCGAGCCACGGTCTAATCCGACAGTTCACGGATGTTCTCGAAGTGGAGCGGGAGTGGCGCTGGAACGGCCGCCACTATCGGCGCACGGCGGACGCGTGGCTGGCCAATTTCGACCGCCACCTGCCGCGGATCAAACCATTCCTCGTCCAGATGTACGGTGGGGAATGGCGCGTGTGGGTGCGGCGGTGGCGGTTGTTCTTCCTGCTCACCTCTGTCTTGTTCGCGTCGGGCGGCGGCGACACGTGGGGGGTCAGCCGCTATCGTCTCAAACCCACAGGAGCAACTTGATGATCGCGCGATATGTCGCCGCCTATGCCGGCGCGGCCGCCGCATTTGCGGGGCTGGACGCCGTGTGGCTCACGCTGACAAACGCCACACTGTACAGGCCCGCATTGCACGCCGTGCTGATGGACGGATTTCGCCCTGTGCCGGCGGTGCTGTTCTACATCATCTATCTGGTCGGCGTGATCGTGTTCGCGGTCGCTCCGGCGCTCGCTTCGGGGGGCTGGTCGGCCGCCGCGCGGCGAGGCGCGATGTTCGGATTCTTCGCCTTCGCGACCTACGACCTGACCAACCAGGCGACGCTGATCGTGTGGTCGACGCGGATCACTCTGCTGGACCTCACGTGGGGAACATTCGTCACGGCCGCGGGCGCTAGCGCGGGGTATTGGGCGGGGCGGGCGGTGAGGGCCCGTGGACGCTTCAACTGATGCGCCCGGCCCACGCGCATTACTCGATGACCCGTACCGACACGCCGTAGGCGCTCCACGTCACGGGAGTCAGAGCAGAGATCAGACGATCCGGCTCTTACGATCGGACCAGTAGCGATCGCGAAGGATGCGTTTGTACAGCTTGCCGGTCGGCAGGCGAGGCAGTTCCGCTTCGAAATCCACCGAGCGCGGACACTTGATGCCGGCGAGGTGCTGGCGGCAGTAGGCGATCAGTTCGGCGGCCAGGTCCGCGTCCGGCGCGATCCCCGGCATGGGCTGCACCACCGCCTTGACCTCTTCGCCGAGGTCGGGATTGGGCACGCCGAACACGGCCGCGTCGGCGACCTTGGGATGGCTTATCAGCAGGTTCTCGCATTCCTGCGGATAGACGTTCACGCCGCCGGAGATGATCATGAAGGTGGCGCGGTCGGTCAGATGGACATAGCCGTCGTCGTCCACGAAGCCGACGTCTCCGACAGTGGTCAAAGAGCCATCCGGCGAGAAGGCTTCGGCGGTTCGCGCCGGATCGTCGAAATATTCGAACTGACTCGCGGGCTTGAACCAAAGCGTCCCGCTCACGCCCTTGGGAACCGGGCGCATCTCTTCGTCCAGCACATGCAGCTCGCCGATCACCACCTTGCCGACCGTGCCGCGATGCGCCAGCCACTCGGCGCTGTCGCAGCAGGTGAAGCCGAGGCCCTCGGTGGCGCCATAGTATTCGTGGATGATCGGACCCCACCATTCGATCATCTGCTCCTTCACCGTCGGCGGACACGGGGCCGCGGCATGGATGGCCGTCTCGAGCGAGGAGAGATCGTAACGCTCGCGCACTTCCTGCGGCAGCTTCAGCATGCGCGAGAACATCGTCGGCACTAGCTGGCTGTGGGTGACCCGGTATCGCTCGATCAGGGCGAGATACTGTTCCGGATCGAAATGTTCCATGATCACCGCCGTGCCGCCCTGGCGGATCGTCAGGCTCACGGCCGCGTGCGGCGCGGAGTGATACATGGGCGCCGGCGAGAGATAGGTCATGCCGTCGCGGTAACGCCACATACCGTGCAGGAAGTCGTAGAGCGGCAGGGGCCGCGACGGCGGAACGTTCGGCAAATGGCGCAATATTCCCTTGGGCCGTCCTGTCGTGCCGGACGAATAAAGCATGCCGGCGCCCAGCGACTCGTCGGCGATCGGCGTGTCCGGAAACCGCGCCACCGCTTCCTCGAGATTCCTCACCTTGTCTCCGTCGCCGGGGCCGTCGACGACCAGGCAGGCCTCGATCCCCGGCGACAACGCCATCGCCGCGAGCGCCACCTCCCGCTTGGCCATCGACGTGATCAGGATCCGCGAACGGCTATTGCCGAGGATGTAGGCGACCTCCTCGGGAGTCAGGTAGGAGTTTATGCAGGTGTAGTAGAGGCCCGACCGCTCGCCGGCGCCGCAGCATTCGACGAAGCGTGCATTATTCTCCATGAAGATCGAATAGTGGTCGAGCCGATGAAGGCCCATTGAACGAAGATAATGGGCAAGGCGGTTGGTGCGCCTTTCCAGCTCGCCAAAGGTCACGATCTCGCCGCTACCGGCCATGATGAAGGCCGGCTGGTCAGGTTTCGTGACGGCGTGCTGCGCGGGATACATTGATGTCTTCTCCTACACGGTCGGCAGAAGGGACGGCAGGGGATTGCGCTCGGGGCCGAACGCGCGGTGGTGGCTGTAGGGATAGCGGATCGGCGTGGCGCTGGCCTCGTCCAGCATCGCGACATCGGAGTCCGACAGCGACCAGGTCGCCGCCGCGAGATTGTCGGCAAGCTGCTCGTCGGTCCGCGCGCCGATGATCACCGAGCTGACGCCGGCCTTGCGCACCAGCCAGTTGAGCGCGACCTGGGAGGGCGACGCGCCCTCGCGCCCCGCGGCGATCTCGTTGAGCACGCCCACCACCGCGCGTGCGCGCTCGTCGTCGATCGCGGCCAGGCCGCCGCCACGCAGACGCGTGGGGACCGATTGCGCTCCGGCGGCGAACTTGCCCGACAGATAGCCGCTGGCCAAGGGACTCCAGACCAACGCTCCGACTCCCTCCGCCAGGCCCAGCGGCAACAGTTCGTACTCCGCGTCCCGCCAAAGCAGGGAATACTGAATCTGCTGGCTTATATAGCGCTCCAGACCAAAGCGGTCGGCGACGGCCAGGGCGCGCATCTTCCACCAGCCGCTGAAGTTGGAGGAGCCGATGTAGCGCACCTTGCCGGCGCGCACGAGATCGTCGAGCGCGCGCATGGTCTCCTCGGGCGGAGTGAGGCTATCCTGATTGTGGATCTGATAGAGGTCGATGTAGTCGGTCTTCAGCCGCCTCAGGCTGGCTTCGCAGGCGCGGATGATGTGGTGGCGCGAGGCGCCGCGGTCGTTCTGCTCAGGCCCCATGGGACCAAAAACCTTGGTCGCCACCAGCACGGACTGGCGCTTGTCGCCGAGCGCGTCCGCCAGGATCTCCTCTGACTCCCCGTTCGAATAGACGTCGGCGGTATCGAACAGGTTGACCCCGGCGTCGAGGCACACGTCGATCTGCCGCCGCGCGGTGTCGGTCTTTGTCTGGCCCACGCTCTTGAAGTAGCCCGACCCGCCGAAGGTCATCGTGCCGAAGCTGTAGACCGAAACTTTCAGGCCGCTTCGGCCCAGCATACGATATTCCATGTGGCGTTCCCCTATGAAGGTCCGACGGTGCGTTGGTTGGCCCAAAGCCCGCCCGTTTAAGCATTGCCGCGCGGCTCAACTCGAGCTGGCCGCCCCTGCTGTTCGGCGAACGCATCACCCGCGTCAAGACGCAAGCGCCCGATACCTCGCCGTGCGGTCAACAACACAACCACACCGGCCAGGCTGTAGCCGGCGCCAAGGAGCGGGCGCCATCCGAAGACGGCGTGCTGCGGATAGGTCGCAAGCAAGCCGAGCATGAGGACCGCGGCGCCGACGAAGCCAGCCAGGGGCCAGGGGGATGTCGGCTGTCCACGCGCGGGTCTGATCATCTGTGCCACCAGGTAGATCGCCATCGAGGCATTGCAGATCGCGGCGGGCGCCAGCGTATCCAGGGGCAGGCGCTCGTCGAACATCATGTAGGACAAAATGCCGTTGGCCTGCGCGATGACCGCAAGCCCGATGTAGCGCGGGTTGGCGCAGGCGAGCGCGATGGAGGCGATTTCGAAAGCGTAGAAGTATCGGTCGTGCATCTTCGGCAGCAAGAACGGCATGATCAGCAGCGATGCGCAGGCCGCGATCAGCAGACCCTCATGATCTTCGCTCGGGATCCGCGCGGTCAGCACCGCGAGAAGCACGCCGGCCGAGCCGGCCAACACCAGTCCGACGATCACGCCCAGGGTCTCATCGACGAGCCCGAAGATCCAGAAGTTCGCCGCGTTCGCGCTGAGCAAATGATAGGCGCCCGCCTGGTCCAGGTAGATCGACAGCACGCTTTCGAGAGGACGGCCGGCAACAAGAACAGGGATCGCCAGCACGAGATAAGCGGCCGGAACGGCGGCCAGCCAAGGCCAGAGCGCGCGGCGCCGGAAGAGCATTCCCAGCAGGAACGGCCCGAAGAATATCGCCTGCAGCTTCACCGCGAAGGCGAGCGCGAACGACGGCACGCCATTGCGGCCCCGTATGAACAGCGACAGAGAGCCCAGGATGAAGAACGTCCAGAGGCTGTCCGCCTGGGCCCAATACGGGCCGTTGAGGAGGACGGTGGGCGCCAGCCAGACACCGGCGAGCGCCAGGGCGCCCGCCCAGGGTCCGCCGCCGGCGATGCGCGCGATGCGCGCCGCCATCAACGCACACGCCAGTTCGAAGATCGTCGACACCGCCTTGATCAAGGTGAGCGGGGTCGCCACGGCCTCCAGTCGCGTGAGGCCCAGGAGCACATAGGTGAAATAGGGCGTGTAGTTGGTAAACGGAACTTTGAGTGCGCCCAGCCCATGCGTTCGCGCGAAGCCATACCAGGGCAGAAGGTAGACCTTTGCGTCGCCCGACACGTGAGGGTCAAGTGCGGCACGGACCACCAGGCCGCACAGCAGGGCGATGGCGATGAAGGCTCGATGGGTCCACCGCTTCGCGGGCGGACGGCGACCATCAACGCCGCCTGGACTCGACGCCGCGGGCTGGGGGGTCAACGTCTCGGCGCCGCGGGCGCCGTGTCCTGCCGCACGTGCACCACCGCCCATTTGTCGGCGTAGAACCGGCGCCAGCCGGGCCGCTTGTCCAGGACCCTGGCCAGGCCGCTGCCGGGCGTGACGATCGTCCATTGGATGTCGTAGCGCGCGAACGCCTTGTCGATGGAAGCCGGATCCCCGCCGGCGACGTCGAGGTACAGCTTCAAGAGCTTGTCGCCGTACATGTCCGAGCGCCCGTCCATGAACGGCCGCACGCCCTTGTAAACCAGCCAGCCGCCGAAGCTGTAGTCGTTGAACACTGGCCGCACGCGAAGCGCCGCGGGAACGCGCGAAAGCGCGGTGAGCGGCACCACGCCGCTGTTTCCGCGGATTTCAGGGTTGATCACCCGCCACGCCGCGGGCAGGGCGAACAGCACCGCCAGCGCGGCGGTCGCGGCGGCGCGTTTGCGCCACGGCGGCCAGACGATCCGCGAGGGACCCTCCGGCCAGGTCGGTTCGAGCGCGTGACGCATAGGATCGGCGAGCAGCAGGGGGGCCATCACCGCGATCACCAGCTCCTGCCGCAGATGCTGCAGCGTCATGTAGAAGGTCAGCAGCACCAGGCCCAGGCGCACGGCGCCCATGCGCAGGCCCCGGTTCAGGCAAACGAAAAGCGTGAAGATCAGACCGAACTCGAACGGCGAGAGATGATCGAAGTTGAAAGACTTCCATTCGTTGATCGCACGCAGATGCGGCATCGAGGTGACGTAGAAGCCATACAGCAGGCCGTCGAGGCCGTTGGGCGTGAGCAGAGCGAAGGCGCTGGCCGCGAGGAGGAAGGCGCCCCACGCCAAGGCGACCCGCCAGGGGCCGGGAACGAAGGACGCGCGCCACTCGGAGCCGATCCATGCTTTGGCGCGGGCCCGCCAGCCCGGCCCGGCGCCGCCCGTCTGCCCGCGGGGACCCAGGCGGGCGATCGCCTCGCCTCGCGCCTCGAGGAAGGCTTCCAACGCGAATGGCGCGGTGAACGCCAGTCCAAAGATGACGCTTCCATGCAGATTGGCCCAGAGCGTCGCGGCTGGCAGCAGCCAGACCGGCGGCGCCCGGCGCTCGCGCCGCGCCGTGAGCAGCGCGCAAATCCAGACCGCCAGGACGGGCAGGGCGATCATGTGCGGCCGCGCGAGGATGTGGGCGTAGAGAAGGCCGAAGATCAGCGCGACGCCCACGATCGCCGATAGGGTCCCCAAACGTTTCGCGAGCGCGGCCGCCAGCAGGCCCACCGCCAGGGCGGCGACGCTCGCGGTGAGCAGCATGACGCCGCTCCAGCCCGCGGCCTGCCACGCCAGGGCCATCAGCACTTCCGACAGCCATTCGTGCGCCACCCAGCGGCGCCCATAGGCGGAGAAAGAGAACGGGTCGGTGGTCGGCACGGCGCCGTGCGCGAGGATCCAGCGGCCGGTGGCCACGTGCCAGTTGGTGTCGCCGTCGGCGAACATGTCCTGGTCGAGCAGGCAGAACACGAACATCGCCAGGGCCGCCAGGCCCACCACGGCGACGAAGCGCCGCCAGTCGGCGTTCCCGCGCCTGGCTTCGACGGTCAAGGCGTCATGCGGCATTATCAGCTGGCGCCTCGCATGATTCGCGCCTTGTCGTGATATCAGCGTCGCGCCGAGGCGTGTCCGCGCACGTCGTGAAGCCGAGAGGCTGGAACAGAAGGGA
This sequence comes from Caulobacterales bacterium, assembly GCA_038206535.1. Taxonomy (GTDB): domain Bacteria; phylum Pseudomonadota; class Alphaproteobacteria; order Caulobacterales; family Caulobacteraceae; genus Acaudatibacter. Next base: position 55,093 of record JBBRAV010000005.1, on the reverse strand, counting down.
CGTCATCTTGAACTTCGCCATGGACGCGCCCCGTCTATCGGTGGTCGCGCCTTGCTACAATGAAGAGGCAGGCCTTGGCGAATTCGTCAGGCGCATGATCGCGGCATGCGAGGCGATCGCGCCCGGGGACTATGAGATCCTCCTGGTCAACGACGGCTCGCGCGACGCGACATGGCCGTGCATACGCGCCCAGGCCGCCACGCACGGCAACATCGTCGGCCTGAACCTGGCCCGAAACCACGGCCACCAGCTGGCTGTCACCGCCGGCATGGCCCGGGCGCGCGGCGCGAGGGTGCTGATCATCGATACCGACCTACAGGATCCTCCTGAACTGCTGGAGGCCCTGATGCGGCGCATGGACGAGGGATTCGACGTCGTCTACGGCCGGCGCCGCAGCCGCTCCGCCGAAAACCCGCTCAAACTGGCCACGGCGTGGCTGTATTACCGCCTGCTCAGCGGATTGGCCGAGGTCGAGATCCCTCGCGACACCGGCGACTTCCGGCTGATCTCGCGCAGGATCCTCGATCGGCTGAACGCGATGCCGGAGCAGGACCGCTTCCTGCGTGGCATGGTGGCTTGGCTGGGCGGCGCCCAGACCGAACTCCTTTACGACCGCGAACCGCGCTTCGCCGGTCGGACCGGCTATTCGTTCGGCAAGATGCTCGGGCTTGCCGCCGCCGGCTTGACCAGCTTTTCGACCGTGCCGCTGCGACTGGCCGGTCTGATGGCCGCCGCCGGCGCACTCGCCGCCTGCGGTCTGGCGGTTTACGTCATGGTCGGCTTTCTGACCGGCCGCGCAGCGCCAGGATGGACCAGCCTGGCGTTGATCATGATCTTCTTCTCGACCATGCAACTGGCCTGTCTCGGCATCCTCGGGGCCTATGTCGGCCGGATATTCCAGCAGGTGAAGGGACGGCCGCTATACATGATCGACGAGATCGTCTCGTCCGCCAGCGTCGCCGGCGTCGCGCCCGCCACGACGGATACTCAGGCGGCCGCCCTTGGTCGTTGACGGCGACGGTGGACGCTCCGGCGGCCTTATCGCGCTCGCATGGACGGCGGTTCGCTTCGCCATCGTCGGGTTGGCGAACACCGCGGTCGGATTTGGCGTGATCATGGCGCTGCAGTTCGGCCTGCGCGCTCCGCCGCACCTGGCCAACGCCGGCGGCTACGCGGTGGGCTTCATCCTCAGCTTCACCTTGAACCGTCGGTTCACCTTCGCCGATCGTGGAAGGCTCGGACCCGCCGCGGCGCGGTTCGCCATCGCCGCCCTGGCTGCGTTCGGGCTCAATCAGCTCGTGCTTTCCCTTGCGACCGGTCGGGTGGGTCATGGCGGCGCGGCGCCCGTGATGGCGCAGGCGGTCGCCGCGATCAGCTATACGCTCTGCCTGTTCGCTCTCTGTCGCCTGTGGGTGTTTGACCCCCGATCGCTCGCCCGCGGCGCCGCCCACTTGCAGAACGCCCGTCAACACAAGCCCGGCTAACCGGCGGTCATGCCGGGGCCGAGCCGCGTCACGAAAGAGACGGCGGCGAATTCCTCGCCTTCGGATCGTTTCTCTTGCCTGCGTGGCCGACTTGAACTACGCGGCGGCTATCGCGGGTCGTCGGTCTTGCCGCCGTTCCGCGACGATTTCGCGCTGGCGCCCGAGAGGGCTTGACGGGAACACGGTGAGGGGCCGGCTGCGGCGCCAAATCCGAGGCTGTCCCTGCAACTGTAAGCGGCGAGCGCGGCTTGCATCGTGGCCTGACCTTCCAGGCCGCAGCCACTGGATCCGCAAGGTTCTGGGAAGGCGCACGCCGCGCGGTGACCCGTGAGCCAGGAGACCGGCTAGCGCGGGTCGCTCTTGCCTTGGGTCCAGGGGATGGCCCAGGCACGGTAACTCCGTCTGAGCGACGAACCTCATGCGGCGGGAGCCGTAGCGGTTCGCGTGGCGGGCGCCAGGGCGTCCGTCCGTCGCGCGCGCCGGCCGTTCGCGCGGATTCTCCCTCCGATGTCGCTGAAGACGCGCCGGGAGTTACACCATGTCCAGACCAGCAGTATCCTCGTCGCTCGCGGCGCTGGCGTTCGCCACGTCGGCCTACGCACAGAACGCACCGCCGAGCTCGTCCAACGCAAGCAGTGAGATCGACGCGGTGGTCGTCACGGCGAACCGCTTACCGACCCCGAAGCTGGAGGTCGCCAGCAGCATCACGGTCTTCAACGCGGCCGATATCGCGGCCAAGCAGGAACAGAGCCTTCCCGACGTCCTCAAGGACTCACCGGGGCTCAGCGTCGTTCAGACCGGCGGTCCGGGCGGACAGACCTCGGTCTTCATGCGAGGGACCAACTCCAATCACGTCAAGGTCCTGGTCGATGGCATCGACGTCAGCGATCCCAGCAGTCCCGTCGCGGCGTTCGACTTTGGTCAATTCTTCGCCCACGACATCGAGCGGGTCGAGATCCTGCGGGGCCCGCAGAGCGGGCTCTATGGCTCGGACGCCATCGGCGGCGTGATCAGCGTCATCACCAAAGGCGGCCAGGGACCGACCCGGCTCACCGCCGGGCTCGAAGGCGGGTCCTTCGCGACGTTCAATCAGAACGCGGCCGTCGCCGGCGCGACGGGCCTTTTTCACTACGCCGCCAACATCGAGCATTTCCGGTCCGGCGCGACGCCGGTGACGCCGCTCGATCTGCTCGCGCCGGGCGAAAAGCGCCATGACGACTATTATGACAACGTCACGGCGTCGACGAAGCTGGGCTATGACGTGACCGGCAATTTCGACCTCGGTGTGGTCGCTCGCTATACCGACACTCACCTGCGGTTCACGGGCGAAAACGAGGAAAACTATCCGAACGACTTCCCCGACGCGACCCAGTCCGACACCACCAAGACACAATACTATCTGCGTGGCTCGGGCCATCTTTCGCTGCTCGGCGGCCGGCTTCACCAGACTCTAGGCCTTGCCTACAGCAACATAAAATCGACCAATATCAGTCCGGACTTCGGAACCAGCTATGACGCCGGCGACCGCTTCAAGGTCGACTGGCAAGGTGTCCTGAACATCATTTCGGGCGAGACCCTGGTCCTCGGCGCCGAACATGAGCGCGAGGCGATCAGCGTGCCGATCTCCGCGAGCGCGTCCATCGATTCCGGCTACGTGGAACTGCAGTCGAACCCGTTCAGAAATTTCAACGACACGATCAGCGTCCGCTACGACGCGAACGACCGGTTCGGGAACGCCGCCACATATCGGATCGCGCCGACCTACTTCATCGAGGCGACGGGAACGAAGCTCGCAGCCAGCGTCGGGACAGGATTCAAGGCGCCGACGCTCAGCGAGATGTACCAGAATTTCCCGCCGTATTTCTTTGGGAACCCGGATCTGAAGCCCGAGACCAGCACGGGCTACGACGCCGGCTTCGAACAGTTTGTCCCTGGCGGCCGGATACAGTTCGGCGCGACCTATTTCTACAATCGGATCAGGAACCTGATCGACGACAACGCGACCTTCACGTCCTGGGCCAACATCGGACGCGCGCACACCGACGGCGTTGAAAGCTTCGTCTCGATCAAGCCGATTGATACGCTCACGTTGCGGATAGACTATACGTACACCGAAGCGTTCGACGACATCCTGAACGAGGAACTGCTGCGGCGGCCGCAGAACAAGTGGAATTTCGACGCCAGGTGGCAGGCGACAAGCAAACTCTCGCTCGATCTCAATGTCCTATCAACAGGCCCGTTCATCGACGGAAACCGCGATTTCTCGATCCCGCGCCTGACGGCCCACGGCTACACGACCGCCGACATCGCCGCCAACTATGACATAAGCAGAAACGTGACGATCTACGCGCGCGTGACCAACCTTTCCGATGAAACCTACCAGGATCCGGTCGGCTATCTGCGTCCCGGCCGCGGCGTCTTCGCCGGCGCGAAGGCGCGCTTCTGATGCGGCGCGTCGTCGCCGTCTGGTGCATCGCCGCCGCGCTCATCCCGAGCGCGGCGGCGGCGCGACCGCTGCGGGTGATGTCGCTCAACGAGTGCGCCGACCAGCTGGTGCTGGCGTTGCTGCCGCCGTCCCGGATCACCTCGGTGACCTGGCTGTCGCGCGATCCGTCTCTTTCGATCATGGTCCGCGCCGCGCAACGGGTTCCGATCAATCACGGTTCGGCCGAGGAGGTGCTGCGCGATCACCCGGATCTGGTGATTGCCGGCGCCTATGCGACACCCGCCACGCGGGTCATGCTCCGGACGCTGCGCTATCCGCTTCTGGAGCTGGACCCGGCCGACGGCTTCGACGACATTCGCCGTGATACCCGCAGGGTCGCCGCGGCGGTTGGCGAGACGGCCCGGGGCGAAGCTCTGATTGCCAGGATGGACGCGACGTTGCGCCGCCTCTCGCGAGCTACAGGGCCGCCATTGCGTGTGGCGGCGTGGGACGGCGCGGGCTTCTCGGCTCAGCCAGGATCCATGTACGACGCTTTGCTTCGGGCCGCGGGGGCGCACAATGTGGCCAACGACAAGGGCGTCCGTGCCTCGGCGGCGCCCGACGTCGAGACCCTGCTGGCGATGGCGCCGGACGTGCTGGTGCGAAGCGGCTCTGGATCGGAGCCGCCAGGCCGGCGCGCCGACGTCGTCAATAACCCGGTCGTGCTGCGCTTCTGGGCGCATCGCACCGTGGTGGTTCCGGAGTACGCCTATATCTGCGGGACGCCGTTCTCGGCGGACGCAGCCATGGCGCTGCGCCAGGACATGCGCGCCGCCGTTCGGCGGGCCGGGAAGCCATTGTCGTTCGAGGTGGCGCCGTGAAAGCCAGCGCGCTTCTCGGCGCCCTCTCCATCGCCTTGCTCGCCGGCGTCGTCGCGTCCCTGCTCGTTGGGCAGGTCTGGCTCAGGCCCGGGCAGGTCTGGGGCGCTTTGCTGGCGCCGCGGCCAAGTCTGGCGCGGCTGATCGTCCTCGACATCCGTCTTCCCCGGGCCGTCCTGGGCGTGCTGATCGGCGGCATTCTCGGTCTTTCGGGCGCTGTCCTGCAGGGCCTGCTTCGCAATCCCCTGGCCGAGCCCGGACTTCTGGGCGTGTCCTCCGGCGCCTCCCTGGGGGCGGTGATCGCGATCTATTATGGCGTCGCGACCTCGGCGCCGTTGGCCGCGCCGCTGTTTGGCCTTGTCGGCGGTCTGATCACGGCGGGCATGGCGTTGCTGTTGGCCAGAGGGGGCGGCACGCTGGCTCTCATCCTGTCGGGGGTGGCGGTATCCGCCATGGCCGCCGCCGGCGTGAGCCTGGCGCTCAATCTCGCGCCCAATCCCTATGCCGCCTATGAAATAACCACCTGGCTGATGGGCTCGCTCGCCGACCGCAGCTGGGACCACGTCAGGCTGGCGGCCCCGTTCATCCTGTTGGGCGGCGTCCTGCTCTGTATGACGGCCCGCGATCTCGCCGCCCTCTCCATCGGCGAGGCCCAGGCGGCAAGCCTGGGGATAGACGTGCGGCGCACGCGCCTGCTCGCCCTGTTCGGCACGGCGGTGGGCGTCGGCGCCGCCACCGCGGTAGCCGGCGCGATAGGCTTCGTCGGTCTGATCGCGCCCCATATCGTGCGGCCATTCGTCGGCCATGATCCGGCCCGCACGCTCCTTCCGGCAACGATCGCGGGCGCGGCCATCGTGACCTTCGCCGACGTCGCCACGCGCCTTGTGCGTGTAGGCCCCGAGATCAAGCTGGGAGTGTTCATCAGCCTGGTCGGCGCCCCCTTCTTCCTGTGGCTGGTGCTGCATCTGCGCAGGACGGCGCCGTGAGCGATCTGTCCCTGTCGAACGTCGTTTTCATGCGCGGCGCCCAACGTGTGCTCGACGGCGTCACCGTGCGCTTCGTCGCGGGCCGCCTGACGGCGGTGATCGGGCCGAACGGGGCAGGTAAGAGCACCCTGCTCTCGGTAGCCGCCGGTCTTTCGAAGTGCGATCAAGGCTGCGTCCATCTGGGCGACATTCCGCTCGCCGGCATCGCTCGCCGCCGGCTCGCCCAGCGGCGGGCCTATCTGCCGCAGAACCCGCGGGCCGATTGGCCGATCAGCGTCGAACGCCTGGTTGCGCTCGGCTTGACCCCGACGCTGCCGGCGTTTGGACGCCTGCCGCCTGGATTTCAGTCCAAGGTCGATGCGGCGCTCGTCGCTCATGACCTGATCGCCCTGCGCGATCGGCCGGCGATGGCCCTGTCCGGCGGCGAGCTGGCCCGCGCGATGTTGGCCCGCGCCACCGTGGGCGATCCCGAAATTCTGATCGTCGACGAGCCGACATCGGGGCTCGACCCCCGCCACGGCATCGACGCCGTTAGGCATCTGCGCCGCGACGCCGACGCGGGGCGAACCGTGGTTATGGCGATCCACGACCTCGGCCTCGCCCTGCGCGTCGCCGACGACGTCGTCGCGCTCAGGAACGGTCGCGTGCTCGCGGCGGGGCCCGCCGAGGCGATGTTCACCGGCGTCCTGCTTGGACGCCTCTTCGACGTGCCGATGCGCGTCGTGCGCGACGCCGACGGCGCCACCGTTCGATTTCTGGACTGATGGAACGCGCACTCCGCTCGGACGCAAAGATCGCAATCGGCGCCATGGCAAGAGCGGCTGGTGGACGCGGCTGGGATCGAACCAGCGACCCCTACGATGTCAACGTAGTGCTCTCCCGCTGAGCTACGCGTCCGATTGTCGCTGCGCGTTGAAGCGCCGGGGAGCGGGATATACCGGCGTGCGCGCGACGGCGCAAGCGCGCGTGGCCGGGGCTGGGGAGCCCGCTCACGCGCGCGGCGTTTGACCCGGCGCGCGCATTCCCGAATATGGGCGGATGAACGCCTGGGAGCCGCCGAATTCGTTTACCGAGGATGAGGAGGCCGTGGCCCCTTTCGTCGTCACGCGCCCGGAGGGCGGGATAGCGGCCTCGCCGCTCGTGTTTGCGTCGCCGCATTCGGGGCGGCTGTATCCCGACGCACTGATGGCGGTCTCCCGTCTGGACGCCTCGGCCATCCGCAAATCGGAAGACGCCTACGTCGATGGTCTGATCGAGCGTGGGCCCCAGCATGGCGCGAGCCTGATCGCGGCGCAGCTGGCGAGAGTGTACATGGACGTCAATCGCGAGCCCTGGGAACTCGACCCCGCGATGTTCGAGGACGAATTGCCGGCCTATGCCCGAAGCCGCTCCGCCCGGGTCGCCGCGGGGCTGGGCGCGATCGCGCGTGTCGTGCGCGAGGGCGAGGAAATCTACGCGCGCAAACTCTGCTTCGCCGACGCCCGGGCCCGGGTCGAAGCTGTGCATACGCCCTATCATGCCGCCCTGGCGATGTTGGTGCGCGAAGCGCGGGAGGCGTATGGCGTCGCCGTGCTGATCGACTGGCATTCGATGCCGGCCGCGGCCGCCCAGGGTGGCGAGATCGTCCTGGGAGATCGTTACGGGGGCGCGTGCGCGCCCGCGTTCTCGGCCATGGTCGAGCGCACATTGAAGGCCATGGGTTATGCCGTGGCGCGCAACAGCCCCTATGCGGGCGGCTTCACGACGGAACACTATGGGCGTCCCGCCCAGCGCGTGCATGCCTTGCAGATAGAAGTGTCGCGCGCCCTTTACATGGACGAAGCCTCGATGCGCGTCACATCTGGGTTCGACAGGCTCAGAAGCGATCTCGAAAAGCTGTTCGAAGTGATCGCCTCCGCCAACTGGGCGCGACTCTAGCCTGGGTCGGCCCGGGTTTGCGTATGAGCGCCCGGCGGCGGCGTCGCCCGGGCGAAAAAAAAGGCCGCGCCGGTAAGGGCGCGGCCAGTTCATTAGGGAGGAAACGCCCAGGAAGGGCAGATACGTCAGCGACGCCTCATGTCCGGAACTTACGTTGCGGCGCACAATCGGGCAAGCGGAAAATTGTTCGCACGCGCAAAAATATTTGTAATCTGTAGAATAGATTTTCTAAAACAAGGTGTTATTTTTATCACCCGCGCTGGACCAGATGGTGCGCCGCACGCGACCGTAGGCTTCCCGCGCGCCGGGGTGGCTTTTGCCGGCATCTTCCATTAGAAGCCCGTTTTGCACCGCGAAAAGTCTTTCATCGTCATGTCCCTACGCAATATCGCCATCATCGCCCACGTCGATCATGGCAAGACGACCTTGGTCGATCAGATGCTCGCTCAATCAGGCATCTTCCGGGCCAATGAAGCGCACCAGGAACGGGCGATGGACTCCAACGATCAGGAGCGCGAGCGCGGCATCACCATACTGGCCAAGGCGACCTCGGTGCTGTGGCATGGCGCGGCCGGGGAAACGCGGATCAACATCATAGACACACCCGGCCACGCCGACTTCGGCGGCGAGGTCGAGCGCATTCTCGGCATGGTCGACGGATGCCTGCTGCTGGTCGACGCCGAAGAAGGTGTGATGCCCCAGACGAAGTTCGTGCTCGGCAAGGCGCTGAAGCTCGGCCTCAAGCCGATCGTGGTGCTCAACAAGGTCGACCGGCCGCACGCGGACCCCGACCGGGTGCTGAACGAGGCGTTCGACCTGTTCGCCGCCATCGGCGCGAACGACGAGCAGCTGGACTTCCCGCACCTGTACGCGAGCGGCAAGCAGGGTTGGGCCTACGTCAACGAAGGGGACGAGCGCAAGGATCTCGGCCCCCTGTTCGACAAGATCGTCGAACATATTCCGGCCCCGTCGGCGGAATCCCGCGCCAACGAGCCGGCGCAACTGCTCGCGGTGCTAATCGAGGCCGACCCTTTCCTCGGGCGACTGCTGACGGGCCGGGTCGAATCCGGCAAGCTGGTCCCCGGCATGCCTATCCGCGCCCTGTCGCGCGATGGAGACGAGATCGAGCGCGGCCGGATCACCAAGATCCTGGCGTTCCGCGGCCTCAAGCGCCAACCGATCGACGAAGCGCTGGCCGGTGACATTGTCGCGATCGCGGGCCTTTCCAAGGCGACGGTCGCCGACACCATCGGGGCCATGGACGCCGAGGGCGCGCTGCCCTCGCAGCCGATCGATCCGCCGACCATCGCCATCACGGTTTCGGTCAACGACAGCCCCCTGGCTGGCCGCGAAGGCGACAAGGTCCAGAGCCGGGTCATTCGCGAACGCCTGCTGCGCGAGGCCGAGGCCAATGTCGCGATCAAGGTCGCCGAGACCAGCGAGAAGGACGCCTATGAAGTGTCGGGACGTGGCGAATTGCAGCTCGGCGTCCTGATCGAATCCATGCGGCGCGAGGGCTTCGAGGTCTCGATCAGCCGGCCGCGGGTGGTCTACCAGACCGATCCGGTGACCGGCGCCCGGCTGGAGCCCATCGAGGAAGTGGTCGTCGATGTCGATGAAGACTACAGCGGCATCGTGATCGAGAAGCTGTCGGCGCGCAAAGCCGAGTTGAAGGACATGGGGCCTTCGGGCACAGGCAAGACCCGGGTCACCTTCGAGGCGCCGTCGCGATCGCTGATCGGCTACCAGGGCGAGTTCCTGACCGACACGCGCGGTTCGGGCGTCCTGAACCGCGTGTTCTCGCACTACGAACCCTACAAGGGCGCCATCGAGGGCCGCCGCAACGGCGCCCTCATCTCCAACTCGGACGGCGAGACCGCGTCGTTCGCTCTGTGGAACCTGGAGGATCGAGGCACCATGTTCGTGGGCGCCGGCGAGAAGACCTATCAGGGCATGATCATCGGCGAAAACTCGCGTCCCGACGATCTCGACGTGAACCCGATGAAGGCCAAGCAGCTGACCAACGTGCGCGCGTCGGGCAAGGACGAAGCCATCCGCTTGACCCCGCCGCGCCGCCTGACCCTCGAACAGGCCATCGCCTACATCGACACCGACGAACTGGTCGAAGTCACCCCCAAGTCGATCCGGCTGCGCAAGCAGGTGCTCAACCCCACCTACCGCAAGCGCAAGATCAAGGAAGACGCATAGACAATAGTTCCTCCCTCCCCTTTATGGGGAGGGACAGATCGCGCAGCGATCAGGGTGGGGTACGGCCGTGCAACGGCTGCCGGGGCGTTTTCCTGACAGAGCCCCGCCCTGACGGCTTCGCCGTCGGTCCCTCCCCATAAAGGGGAGGGAGGAAGTCGGACCAGCCATGCCCAACCCGATCTACGCGGCGATGCCGACCACCATCTTCACGGTCATGAGCGGTCTGGCGCGGGAGACCGGAGCGCTCAACCTGGGCCAGGGCTTTCCCGATGAGCCGGGCCCGCGCGCCATTCGGCAGAAGGCCGCCGATGCGGTTCTCGATGGTTACAACCAGTACCCGCCCATGCCCGGCCTGCCCGAGCTGCGCGAGGCGGTTGCCGCACATTACCGGCGCTTCCAGAGTCTCGACCTTGCCTGGCGCGAGGAGATTACGGTCACCTCCGGGGCTACCGAGGCGCTGGCCTGCGCCTTCCTGGCGCTGATCGAGCCCGGCGACGAGGTGTTGGTGTTCGCGCCGACCTATGACTCCTACCTGCCAATGATCCGGCGGGCAGGCGGCGTTCCGCGGGTGGTGCGCCTGGAGCCGCCCCACTGGCGGTTCGACCGCGCCATGCTCGAGGTGGCGTTCACAGAGCGAACGCGTCTGGTGGTGCTGAACAATCCCCTCAACCCCACCGCCAGCGCCTGCTCTCCGCAGGACCTTTCCCTTCTCGCCGAGTTCTGCGTTCGCTTCGACGCCATCGCCGTGTGCGACGAAGTCTGGGAACAGGTCGTCTTCGACGGAACCATACATACGCCGCTGATGGGGTTGCCCGGGATGCGCGAGCGGACCGTGAAGATCGGCTCGGCGGGCAAGCTGTTCGCCCTGACCGGTTGGAAGGTGGGCTGGCTGTGCGCGTCGCCGAAGCTGACGGCCGTGGTGGCCAAGGCGCATCAGTTTCTCACCTTCACCACGCCGCCGAACCTGCAGGCCGCCGTCGCCTGGGGGCTCGCCAACAGCGACGACTGGTTCGACGCCATGCCTCGCGATCTCACGCGGTCGCGCGATCGCCTGGCCGGCGCCTTGCGCGACCAGGGCTTCGCGGTGTTGCAAAGCCAAGGCGCCTACTTCCTGAACGTCGACCTCCAGGCCTCCGGCGTGAGGGAAAGTGACGCCGACTTTTGCATGCGCGCCGTGAAAGAGGCCGGCATTGCCGCGATCCCGCTATCGGCCTTCTACGAGGCCGATCCGGTGACGACGATCATCCGCCTGTGCTTCGCAAAACGTGACGAGACCCTGGATGAAGGCGCAAGGAGGCTGGCCAAGGCGCGGGCGCTCTCGCTCGCCTAAGCCGTGTCGCCGCCGTCGATGACGAGCGTCTGGCCGGTGGTCCAGGATCCCGCGCGCGAGGCCAGGAACACGGCGGCGCCGGCGATGTCGTCCGGCTCCCCCAACCGGCGCAGGGGCGTGCGCGCGCTGGAACGCTCCTCGGCTTCCGGGGTGTCCCACAGGGCCCGGGCGAAGTCGGTCTTCACCAGCCCCGGCGCAATGCAGTTGACGCGGATGTTGTCGGGAGACAGCTCCTGGGCCAGGTTGCGCGCCAGCTGCATGTCGGCCGCTTTCGAGATCGCATAGGCGCCCAGCACCCCGGTGCCGCGCAGCCCGCCGATCGAGGACACGATGATGATCGCCCCGTCGCGGCGCGCGGCCATTTCCGGCGCGACCATGTGGATCAGCCAGTGGTTGGAGACGATGTTGTTGTCGAGGATCTTGTGAAACGCATCGTCCGGGAGACCCGACATCGGTCCATAATAGGGATTGGACGCGGCGTTGCAGACCAGAATGTCGATCCGACCGAAGGCCGCGCGCGTCTCGTCGACGAGACGCTGCAGATCTGCCTTCGAGGAGATATTGGCCGGGACCGCGATCGCCGCGCCCGGATGCTTTTCGTTGATGGCGCCGGCGACAGCCTCGCAGGCGTTCGCCTTGCGTGAGGAGATGGCGACCTTGGCCCCATGCTCGACGAGGCGTTCGGCGATCGCCTTGCCGATGCCCTTGGTCGAACCGGTGACGATCGCCACCTTGCCCGTCAGATCGAACAATTCCACGCGCACGCTCCCTCGAGACAGCTGTTGGCGGGCGCACCATCGGGCGCGCGGTCAACGCGGTCAAGACATCGAGCGGTGGAGAAGAAAAGCGCGCCACTAAGGCACAAAGGACACGAAGGATCACGAAGATTCGCGCCGCAGGCGCAATCATCGGATCCAGGCTGAGGATCGTTTCGCCATCCGTTTTGATTCTGGCTCCTTCGTGTCCTTTGTACATTTGGGCCTTAGTGGTGCGCGTCTTACTTCCAGCGATTGCGAAGCGCCGCCCTCGACCTCACAATGGCGGCATGGCGTTCGGGCGCGGTTTCCTCACCGACATCTGGTATTTCATCGCCCCGGCGTCCGCGCTGAAGCCCGGGCGGCTGGCGCGTCATGAACTGATGGGCGAACCTCTGTTGTTGGGACGCACCCGGTCGGGCGAGGCGTTCGCCTTGCGCGACGTCTGTCCCCATCGCGCCGCGCCGCTGTCTGCGGGGCGGCTCGCGCGCGAGAGCGATGGTCGCGAGAGCGTCGAATGCCCTTACCATGGCTGGAGGTTCGGCGTGGACGGTACGTGTCTCGCCATTCCCTCGCTGACGGACGAACAGGCGATCGACATTTCACGCATTGGCGTGCGCCGCTACCCGGTCGCCGAGAGCCAGGGCATGATCTTTGCCTGGGTTTCCGGCGAGCACGCCACCGAGCCGGACCAACCCCCGCCGGTGTTTCCCGGCGTGGTGGGCGGCGCCCCCAAGTTGATCGATTCGATGGAATTCGATGCGCACATAGACCACGCGGTGGTGGGCCTGATGGATCCGGCTCACGGACCGTTCGTGCATCGGCAATGGTGGTGGCGGACGCGCGGCTCTCTGCACGAAAAGACCAAGTGCTTCGAGCCGACGCCCGCCGGCTTTGCGATGAGTCGTCATCCGCCGTCGCGCAACTCGCGAGCCTATGCGTTGCTGGGCGGCCAGCCGCTGACGGAGATCACCTTCCGGCTTCCAGGATTGAGATGGGAGCACATCGTCGTCGGCTCGCGTCAGGTTCTGGCCCTGACCTGCCTGACGCCCTTGACGGAAAGCCGAACCCGGATCACCCAGTTCGTATGGTCGGATCACCCGATCTTCGCCGTCGCCGGTCCCCTGGTCCGGGCCGGCGCCCGGCGCTTTCTCAGACAGGACGGCGAAATGGTCAAACTGCAGACACCGGGCCTCAAGGCCGACGCGTCGCTGTTGTGGATCGACGACGCGGACCGCCAGGCCAAATGGTACCAGGCCCTGAAGCACGAATGGATCTCGAGCCGCCGCGAAGCGCGGGCCTTCGTCAATCCGGTCGAGGCGGCCATCCTGCGGTGGGTGAGTTGAGGCCTTCCGGGCGCGCCGCGCCGGCCCTCATGTTGGCTCTGGCGCTGGCCGCCTGCGCAAAGTCGCCTGGCGGTGGATTGCCGGGCGATGCTCTCGACAAGGCCATCGGCGCCTCGATCGGCGATCCGACGACGTGCGTCGTGATCGCCGAGCGCTCCAGCCACAAGATCCTTTACGCCTACGGCCAGCGCTTCAACTGCGTGCGCGGTCTTCCCGCTTGCGACCGTCCCGGGTACATGACGGCCCAACAGGCGCTCACGCTGGCGGACACCCCCGATGGGCGCGGCGCCAGCTGCCCGTCGAATCCCGAGCATTCCCGAAACGTCGGCTGGGCGGAGGGACGCATCGCCGGTTCGAAGCGAGACCTGATCTATTCGGCGGTCATGGAGGGCGACCGCGCCCTGCCGGGACAGGAAATGATGGCGCGCCTCAGCGACGCCTTCGGCTCCGCGGGACTTTAGCGCGCCAGTTCGAAAATTCCCCCCACGTCGATGTGGACGGTCAGTTCGCCGGTTTCGACGGGCGTCGGCGCGACGGCGCGCATCGCCGCCATCGGGCGGAACTTGAGCTGTGCCGATTCTTCGGGGGCGCCTTCACTCAGATTGATCAGTCTCGCCACATGGTAGCCGCTCGCCTGGGCGTAGAGCGCCGCCTTTTCCTGGAGGGCCTTGACCGCCGCCACGCGCGCCGCGTTCTGCGCGGCGAGCGGATCCGACAGGCCGAAGCTGATCTGGCCGATGTTGGTGGCGCCGGCGGCCACAACGGCGTCGGCGACGGGTCCGATCTGGTTCAGGTCGCGGACCGTCGCGCTGAGTTGATTTGACGCCTGGTATCCGGTGACTCGCGGCGCCCTCCCCTCCTCGTTCACGGTCTGGGGTGACAGGCTGAGGTTCGAGGTCTGCAGATCGCGGGCCGCGACGCCCGCGGCCTTGAGGGCCGCGATCACGCGTGACATGCGTTGGGCGTTGGCGTTCATCGCCTGACCGGCGCTCGAAGCGGTGGTTTCGACGCCGACGGTTATGGTGGCCATATCCGGTGTCGTCTTAACCTCGCCGGAAGCGCCAAGGCTGAGCGTCGTGGCGCTGAACGCCGGATCTGGGCCCGGGGACTGGGCGAACGCCGGGAGGGCGGAGGCGGCGAGGAGAAGCGCCGCCAGGGTGGGCGCGAGGGCAGGTTTCATCGGGCGTGTCCCTTAATGCGTCGGGCGAAGCGTAGACCCTGATCGATTGAACATGAACGCATGCTTTATGCCGCGCGTCTCGCGTGATAATCGCCGTTCCCCCTGAAACGCCTTTGGGGGCCCGTAGCTCAATGGTTAGAGCCGGCCGCTCATAACGGTCTGGTTGGGGGTTCGAGTCCCTCCGGGCCTACCAGCCTCGGCGGCTGAAGGAGCGTTTCGGACCCCTTAGGAGACGCCGTGGGGGCCGCGACCGCCGGCGGGCCTGCAACGGGGGGGCAAGCCTGTGCGGGTCGACCTTCAGGGGGGTTTATCCGCCGCAGCGGTCAGGCTCGCGTCTCTTCCTCGATGGCTTCGACATATCGGGCGATGCAATCGCGCACCTGAACGTCCATCTCTTCCGTGAAGCGGGCGATCCACGCCTGATTGGTGGCGTCGCCCACGCGTTCCACCGGGCGGGCCACCACGCCTTCATCCGACTTATGACGCGGAACTTCGAGGGCGTCGCCGACCTTCAGCGCGGGCGTGAGATCACCGTTGGCAAAGTCCTCATAGACCAATGGCAGGCATGGGCGGCCCGTGAGGCTCGCGTACTGGCGCAATTGCGCGACGTTGCGTTCGATCTTGACGACGGCGTCTGCGATGATGGCTCCATCGTACTGGGCCTCCGCCACCGGCGTGTTGATCGCGTGCCAGGCCCGGGTTTGCACCGCCTTTGCCGTCGAGACCGCCTGGGCCACGATGTCCTTGCGCAGGAGTCGGATGAAAGAGGTCTTGTGTATGTAGTGGTCGAAAAAGCCACACAGTTCTCCGCTGACGACGCCCGGAACACCGGCCTTTGCGGAAAACCACGCTCCCATCAGCCTGGGGATCGACTTCTGCAAAGGTCGCTTCTTCACCTTGGGCGGGTTGAGCGTCTCGCCCATCTTTCCGACCTCGAAAGCGATCTCCAGCTCTCGCGTGAGAAAGGTGCTGCCGCTGCGCGCCGTGAAGAGCACGAGGAGGCACGCCTCTACTTCAGGCCAAGGCTCCTGTGAGATGGGCCCCATTTCGCGCAGGATCTTGCGGTCGAGCGAAGCTGGAAATGGCTTGAGCCTCGGACTCCGCTCGTCCGTCGCGCCTGCGCCCCTGGCGCTCGCCCCAATTTGCTGACTCATCACGGAACCCATGATTCTTCCTAAGACTTAACTCTCCGGACCACGCCAATTCCAGGTTGGAGCGTGTAAGAGATCGCGACAGCCGACGAGGCGCCTGACCGGACCACCCCATCGACCCCCTAGAGCATTTTCAATCCCGCGACCACGCTACAAAAAGCGGACATTCTACCAGTTAATAGCAGAACCGGTAAGTCGTCGGGCCGTTCCATGCGCCCGACCTTCGTCGCACGGTCAGTCGCTCATCAGAGACTGCATGCGCTCGACCGCGTCGGCAAACTCCATCTTGAAGTCCTGTACGACCTGCCCCGCGGAACGGACCTGGTCCACGAGACCGACCCCTTGCCCAACGAAATAGGTCACCAATTCGCGCGCCTTGACGTTTCCGCCCGCGGCCGCCTTCTCGACCGAGGCCAGGGCCGGCTCGCTGACCAGGGTCATCAACGGCATCGGCAGGGCGCCGGGGCTGCCCTCGCCCCGTTCCCACGCCTCCGTCCAAGCCGAACGGAGCTGACGCGCGGGCTTGCCGGTGCGAGACTTCACGCGAACAGCGTCCCGCGAGGACGCCTCGATCATCTTCTGACGAAACACCTCGCTGGTTTCACTTTCGGTCGTGGCCAGCCACACCGAGCCCGTCCACACGCCGGCGGCGCCCATCGCCATGCAGGCCGCCATCTGCTCTCCGTTCATAATGCCGCCGGCGGCCAGCACCGGCACGTCCCGAACGCCTTTGATCGCCTTCAGGACTTCCGGCACCAGTACGAGGGTGGACACCTCGCCACAATGGCCCCCTGCTTCGGTGCCCTGAACGACCAGAATATCGACGCCGGCGGCGACCTGTCGGATAGCGTGTTCCCTAGCCCCGACCAGCGCGGCGACCGGCACGCCGTGCCGTTTGCCCAGGGCAATCATTTCTGGCGGCGGCACGCCCAGAGCATTGGCGATCAACTTGATCGGATGCTCGAACGCCGCCTCGAGCACGCGGAGGGCGTTGTCCGGATCAAAGGGCTGGGGCCGGTCGGAAGAAACGTCGCGCTCTTCCATGCGCACGCCGGCATTTTCCAGAAGTGCGGCGGCGAACCGGCGGTGAGCGTCGGGCACCCGGCGCTCGAGGCTCTGGTACGTAACGCCGGTCTCACCGGCCGTGGCCATGGTCGCCGGAATCAGGACATCGAGCCCATAGGGCTTGCCGCCGACATGCTCGTCGATCCACGTGAGCTCACGGTGGACACTGGCCGGCGAATGTCCCGTCGCCCCCAGCACGCCAAAGCCGCCCGCGCGGCTGACCGCCGCAACCACGTCACGACAATGGCTGAACGCGAACAGGGGAAACTCGATACCGAGCATCTCGCAGACTGGTGATTTCATCGTCCTGGCGTCCTTCCGGGATCGGCTCGCTTGATGGAGCTTCCGGCGTTCTTGCGGCCTCGCCGGTCGATTGTCGAGACGCGCGGGCAAGGTTCCACGCGTCGGCTGTCCTGGCCGGTGTCCGACGTCAGGCGTCGACGGACTGTGAGGTCTCGCGCCAGATGATGCCGTCGGCGTTGCAGACCCAACGGCCAAGCCGTCGGTAATCCTTGCCGTCATGGATTTTTCCGAACGGGAGCAATTCGACCAGCGCGGCCTCGACGTACTGGTATTTGACGCCGCGCGCGCGGCGCGCGAAGTCCAGCAGCTCGCCCTGGGCCCAGGCGATGGCCTCGACATCGTTGGCGAAGCGCCGGCGCAGTGGATCGAGACGATTGTCGGGCATGGCGTTGAGCCGACGTTTCGACGGCGCGTGGCGTATTTCGAGATTGTAGGTCTTCATTACGGAACTCATTGTACTTCACGCGGGTGGGTTATTGGCCCCGACCCAGCCGCCTCTGGTTTGCTTGGACGCGCTTGCGGTAAAGAGCAACGGCGCGGCTGGGGCCAAGGTGCGGCTCGCCAGCAAGAACGCTCTTGGCGAGCACGAATTGGGCATCGACCATCGCCTGGGCTTTTTCAGTGACCATCAATGTGGCTTCGCGCTGAGCGGCCTCGCCCCCCATGACCGCCTTGATCAGGCGCAGCCCGATGACGCTCTGAGCTTCGAAGCCCAGCATCATCGCGTCGCGTGACAGGGCGAACCAAGGATTGCGGCAGGGCATCGTTACTATTCCTCCGGCGGCGACGCCGCGCCTCGACGCCGGCGCACGCTGCATGTTATGCTGCGTTGCAACATAATGAGCAACCCCGCAATCTGCCATCGGGGGGTAGTAAAATCACGAACGGTGGGGCTTGATCAGCCATGCGCGCTCAAATCCCTATAGATCCCCATGGCTCGAAATCCGAGCGATACGTCCGCCTCGCTCAGGAAATCGAGGCGGTCCTCGAGGGGGAAGACGACCGGGTCGCCCGGATGGCGAGCGTGGCCGCGATGCTGTCGGCGGAATTCGAAGCCTTCTATTGGACTGGCTTTTACTGTGTCGACCCGGGGCGGGATCGCGAACTCGTGGTCGGCCCCTACCAAGGAACCCTCGGCTGCCTGCGGATCGCTTTTGGCCGCGGCGTCTGCGGCGCGGCTGCGGAGCGCCGCAAAACCCTGATTGTGCCCGACGTCGACGCCTTCCCTGGCCACATCGCCTGCGACTCGCGCTCACGAAGTGAGATCGTGGTTCCGGTGATGGACGCGAGCGGACACCTGATCGCCGTCCTCGATGTCGATTCCACGGACTTGGCCGCATTCGACGAGGACGACGCGGCAGGACTCGAAACAATCCTGCGACGTGTGTTTGGCCGATAGCGGCGCCTATCCCGGCAGCACCGTCGTCGAGCAGGGCCTTCTTGACGCCCTTTGCATCGTTCTGATCGCGCCTCGCTCCGCCCGCGAGGGTCTCGCAAGGCATGGCGACTTGAAATCGCGGCTGTCGCCAAGGATGCGCTTCGAGACGATGATTACTTTCCCGTGGCCGGATAAGGCGAACCATCCCTGTGCCGATAGCCGGCGTCCCCCGGCCCGGCGATCATGTCGATATCGGGATAGACGCACACGTCGTGAGCCTCGGCGTTGCCGACCTCGAGCACTTTGGCGTCTCGGCCGCCGCGATTGACCAGGTGATGCCCGTCTGGGTCGCCGGCCTTGAACGCCGCGCAATCGCCCGGCCGCAACAACTCCTCTCCCCGGTCGGTTACGAGCGTGACTTCACCCTCGATCACCATGACGAACTCGTCTTCGTGGCTATGCCAGTGCCGCTGACTGGACCACCCACCGGGCGGAATCACCGACAGATTGACGCCAAATCTCGTGAGGCCCCGCGAACGACCGAGCCGCTGGCACGTCTGGCCGAGGCAGGGTTTGTCGAAGGGCGGCGGATAGTTCGAACCGTCCTCGACCGGGACGGCGGTCAGATCGATCTTCTTCATGGGCGAAGCGGATTCCGTGCAAGCTGAAGATCGCCTTCTTAAGCTTTCGCGGCCTATGGCGCCCACCCCCGTGTCCCCCCATCTGGGGGGTTCATCACGACAAACCTCGAGGAAAGCGCGCGCCATGTCCGTCTCTCTGTATGACGTCTCCATTCCGACCTATCGTCGCGGGCTGAAAAACCTGGCGAGCTTCCTCGACAAGGCCGAGGACTACGCCAAGGCCAACGGCGTCGATCTGGCGACCTACGCCGAGGCGCGGCTTGCCCCTGACATGCATCCGTTCACCCGCCAGATTCAAATCGCCAGCGACGGCGCGAAAGGCGGCGCGGCGCGCCTGGCCGGGGTCGCCGCACCCGCGATGGAAGACACCGAGACCACCTTCCCGCAACTGCGCGAGCGGATAGCCAAGACGATCGCGTTTCTCGACACCATCACCAAGGACCAGGTGGACGCCCGCGACGGCGCGACCATCGAACTGCCGCTGCCGAGCGGCGCATTGAACTTCGTCGCTCCCGATTTCCTGACGCAGTTTGCGCTGCCGAATTTCTATTTTCACGTGACCACCGCCTACGCCATCCTGCGCGCGCAGGGTGTGCCGCTCGGCAAGATGGATTTTCTGGCCGGCGGCGGCTTGCCGGGCGCGGCCTGACGCCAAAGGGCGGCCCTGCGGCCGCCGCGTCCGCCTCGCAGATGACACGGATGTCTGTCAGCAGTTCGCGGGGAGCGAAACCTCGTCACGTCTTGTCGACGGCGCGAACAGCGCCTCTATCGTTCGGCGGATCATGGCGGCGAGCGCGCCCTGCTCGAGCTCTGGATGAACGATCATTCTCAAGGAAATCCCTTCGAAGATAAGCGCAAGCATCTCCACCCTGGCTTCGACGTCGCCCTCGGACCATCCCTGCGCGCTGGCGCGCAAGAGGACCCGCGCCAGGTGATCGCGCAATGTCCGGTCCGCGGCCTGGACCGACATCGCGACCTCGGGATTGCGTCCGGCCTCGGCCCAGACCTCGAGCATCAGGGCCGCCCGCTCAGAGTCGGCGGCCTTGGATACGCCCTCGTCGACTTTATCGACCAACGCCTGAACCAGGTTGCCCGAGGCGCGCTCGAGTTCAAGGAAATGCGACGTCACCTCCTCCAGATTCCGCTGGACGATCGCCGTGATGATTTCGTCCTTGCCCGAGAAATAGCGGTAGATATGGCCGACGCTCATGCCCGAGCCCGTGGCGATCTGGGCCATGCTGCAGCCGTGGAACCCGTGCAGCCGAAAGCATCGGCTCGCTGCGTCGAGGACCTGGCGGCGTCTTTGGGCGGCCTTTGGCCTTACCGCGGGTGGGTCGGCGGGTTTCTCAGGCAACGGGTGCATGTCTCCTTGACACGACCATCATAAGGCATATCTGGAGATGTGAAAGAGTGAACGTTCATTCTCACTTTGGAGGTGCGCTTGCCCGCATCACGACCGCGGCCCTTGGCCGCCACGCTCGGGGTGACGCTCGCCCTCACTTTGGCCGGCTGCGCCCCCCACGCAAAAGGGCCGCCCAACAGGGGTCCGCCGGTGGTTTCGGTGATCACAGTCGCAAGCGGAGCCGTCACGCTCACGGCGGATTTGCCCGGGCGAACCTCGCCGTTCGAGACGTCGGACGTTCGCCCCCAGGTCAACGGCATCATCAAGGCGCGACTGTTCACGGAAGGCTCCAACGTGCATGCCGGTCAGGTGCTGTACCTGATCGACGCGGCGCCCTACCGCGCGGCCTACGACCAGGCGCTCGCCCAGCTGGCCAGCGCCCGCGCCAGTTTGGTCACAGCCAAGCTCAAGGCCGAGCGCTACGCGGACATGGTCAAGATCAACGCCGTGAGCCGCCAGGACGCCGACGATGCCCAGGCTATCTACGGACAGGATGCGGCGGCGGTGCAGCAGCAGGCCGCTTCGGTCGAGAGCGCGCGCATAAACCTCGGCTATACGAAGGTCACGGCGCCGATCAGCGGACGAATCGGCCCTTCCAGCTTCACGCCCGGAGCCCTGGTGACAAACGGCCAGGCGAACGCCCTGGCCACCATCCAGAGACTGGACCCGATGTATGTCGACCTCACCCAGACGGCGGTCGAGCATGTGAAGCTCGAGCGTGAATTGACCAGAGTCGCCGCCGTCGGCCGAGGCCCTGCCGGAGCCGCGGTTCACGTGCAGATCACCGACGGCCTGGACTATCCGCTCGAAGGTCACTTCCAATTCGCCGACGTCACTGTTGATCAGAATACCGGTTCGGTGACTCTCCGCGCGATGTTCCCCAATCCCAAAGGGGTGCTGCTGCCGGGAATGTATGTCCGCGCGCGCATCATCGAGGGCGTCGACCCCGCCGGCATACTCGTGCCGCAGCAGGCCGTCACACGCGACGAAAAGGGCCGGCCGACGGCCATGGTCGTCGACTCCCAGAGTCGCGCCCAGTCGAGACTGCTCGAACTCGGCGGCGCATTCGGAAATCGATGGCGGGTGACGTCTGGATTGAAAGCGGGCGACCGGCTGATCGTCGAGGGGGGCGATAGCGCCAAACCCGGCGCTCAGGTTCACGCCGTGCCCTATGCCGCCAAACCCGCCGCGGTCTCGGCCGGCGTGGGCGGATAAGGAGCGCCGGTGTCACGCTTTTTCATCGAACGACCGATCTTCGCCTGGGTCGTGGCCCTGGTGATCATGATGGCCGGCGTCCTGGCCATATTGACGCTTCCGGTGGCGCAATATCCGACCATCGCCCCGCCGGCGGTCAACATCACCGCGACCTATCCGGGCGCTTCGGCCGAAACCCTGCAGAGCTCGGTCACCCAGGTGATCGAGCAGCAGCTCAAGGGGATCGACCATCTTCTCTATTTTTCTTCGACCAGCAGCCAGAACGGCCAGGCTCAGATCACCGTCACCTTCGAACCGGGGACAAACCCGGACATCGCCCAGGTGCAGGTGCAGAACAAGGTGCAGCAGGCCACGCCCCTGCTGCCCACCGTCGTTCAGCAGCAGGGTCTGATTGTCGCCAAATCCCAGGTGAGTTTCCTGATGGTGGTGGCTCTCTACGACAAGACCGGCCGCTACACCGACATCGACCTGGGGGACATGATCAACAGCAAGATCGTCGATCCGCTCTCGCGTCTGAACGGCGTCGGAGACACCCAGGTGTTTGGCGGTCAGTACGCCATGCGCATCTGGCTCGACCCCTACGAGCTGAACAACTTCAAACTCATGCCATCCGACATTCGCGCCGCGGTGCTGGCGCAGAACGTCCAGGTGGCGGCGGGCGAAGTCGGTGCGCAGCCCGCGCCCGCCGATCAGGAGCTCGATGCGACCGTCAACGCGCAGTCGCGCCTGCAAACGGCGGACCAGTTCCGGGCGATCATCCTGCGCACGGCGCCGGACGGCTCCGTCGTACGCCTCGGCGACGTAGCGCGCGTAGCCATCGGCGCCGACAGCTACGCCCAGACCAGCCGCTACAACGGGCGCCCCGCGGCGGGCATGGCGGTGAAGCTCGCCCCCGGCGCCAACGCCCTCAAGACGGCGGCGCTGGTCAGGGCGCGGATGTCGCAGCTCGCCGCGTCTCTGCCGCCAGGGGTCGGCGTCGATTTTCCGGTGGACAACACCGCCTTCGTCAAACTTTCGATCAAGGACGTCGTCACCACCCTGATCGTGGCGATCCTGTTGGTGATCGGCGTCATGTTCGTCTTTTTGCAGAACTGGCGAGCCACCTTGATCCCGGCCATCGCCGTGCCGGTTGTCCTGCTGGGTACGTTCGCGGTCCTGGCGGCGGCTGGCTATTCGATCAACACCCTGACCCTGTTCGCCATGGTCCTGGCCATCGGCCTGCTCGTCGACGACGCCATCGTGGTGGTGGAAAACGTGCAGCGGATCATGGAGACCGAGGGTCTCTCGCCGAAGGAAGCCACGATAAAATCGATGGGCGAGATCACCGGCGCCCTGGTCGGCATCGCCACGGTGTTGTCGGCGGTGTTCCTGCCCATGGCCTTTTTTGGCGGCTCGACCGGAGCGATCTACCGCCAGTTTTCCATAACCATCGTATCGGCCATGGTCCTTTCGGTGATCGTCGCCCTGGTTCTGTCGCCGGCGCTGTGCGCCACACTGCTCAAGCCCGTGAAGGCCGGCGAAGGGCGAACTCAAAAGGGCGTGTTCGGCTGGTTCAACAAGTCGTTCGACGGCGGGGTCAAGCGATACGACGGCGCGCTGCGCGGCCTCGTCAAGCGTCCCTGGCCCGGAGCCGTCGTCTACGCGGCCGTCGTGCTCGTGCTGATCATACTGTTCGTCCGACTGCCCACCGGCTTCCTCCCGGACGAGGACCAGGGCACGATCATCAACCTGTTCAATCTGCCTCCCGGCGCGTCGCAGAGTCGTGGCCTGGTGGTCGCGCGCCAATTGGAACATCACTACCTGGTCGACGAAAAGGCCAACACCGAAGCGCTGTTCGACATCGTCGGCTTCAGTTTCGCCGGCGCCGGACAAAACATTGGCATGGCCTTCGAAAGGCTGAAGGACTGGAAGCTGCGCAAGGCCACGGCGAACAAGGCCCCGGCCGTCGTCGGGCGGGCCATGGGCGCGTTTTCCCAGATCCATGACGCCAGGGTGTTCGCCTTCGTCCCGCCGCCGGTGCAGGAACTGGGTAACGCCACCGGGTTCGACCTTGAATTGGAGGACCAGGGCGGTCTTGGTCACGAGCGGTTCCTGGCGGCGCGCAACCAGCTCCTGGGGATGGCGGCGCAGGATCATGTGCTGGTCGCTGTCAGACCCAATGGCCAGGAAGACACGCCGCAATTGAATCTGGACGTAGACCAGGCCGGCGCCGGGGCCCTGGGGGTGTCGGTGTCAGACATAAACGACACCGTGGGGTCCCTGTCGGGCAGCTCCTTCATAAACCAGTTCGTCGACCGTGGCCGCGTGAAGAACGTCTACATGCAAGCCGACGCGCCGTTCCGCATGAGCCCCGACGATCTGGGCCGCTTCTATGTACGTTCCGCGAGCGGCCAGATGGCCCCCGTTTCCGCGTTCGCCGCCAATCACTGGCAAGTCGGGCCGGCGCGCCTGGAGCGGTACAATGGCCTGCCGTCCTTCGAGATCCAGGGCCAGGCGGCTCCGGGAATGAGTTCGGGGGCGGCGATGAACGAGATGGAGACGCTGATGAAGCGCCTTCCGCGCGGCGTCGGCTATGAGTGGACCGGCACGTCCTACCAGGAGAAGCTGGCCGGTGGCGAAGCGCCGATGCTCTATGGCCTTTCCATGATGGTGGTCTTCATGTGCCTGGCGGCCCTCTATGAAAGCTGGTCGATCCCCATCGCGGTGATGCTGGTGATCCCGCTGGGCGTCGTCGGGGCGCTTCTGGCGGCGACCCTGCGGGGTTTCTACAACGACGTGTATTTTCAAGTCGGCTTGCTGACGACCATAGGATTGGCGGCCAAGAACGCGATCCTGATCGTGGAATTCGCCAACGACGTGGAGAAGGGTGGCAAGTCTGCGGTCGACGCGGCCCTCGAGGCTGCGCGTCTGCGCCTGCGTCCGATCCTGATGACCTCGATCGCTTTCATCGCCGGGGTCACCCCGCTGGCCTTGGCCAGCGGGGCGGGGGCGGGAAGCCAGAATGACATTGGCACCGGGGTGATCGGCGGCATGCTCGCCGCCACCCTTCTCGCCATCTTCCTGGTTCCGTTGTTCTTCGTCGCCGTCCGCGGCGGCTTCGGCAGACGGGCGGTCGCGCCGTCGGCCCCCGCGCCTTCGCAAGGCTCGGTCGCCGAGACGAGGTCGTCTTGATGCGCTCCCTGTTCGCCATCCTCGCCTGCGGCCTGCTGATGACGGGCTGCGCCGGCACGCTCGAACCGGACTATCAGCGTCCGGCGCCGGCCGTCCCAGCCGCTTTTCCCACCGGTCCCGCATATGCGCGCGCGCCGTCCGACAATGCGCCGACGCCAGGCTGGCGCAACGTGTTCGTCGATCCCAAGCTGCGCGGCGTGATCGAACAGGCCTTGCTGAACAGTCGGGACTTGCAGGTCGCCGTGGGGCAGATCGAAGCGGCCCGCGCGCAGTTTCGCGTGCAGCGCGCGGCGCTTCTGCCCACGCTCGACGCAACCGCCGGCGCCGACTACGCGCGCCAATATTCCGGGCTGCCGGCGAGTTTTGGCTCACCGTACACGCGGGCGACCGAGTATTCGGCCGGTTTGGGCGTCACCAATTATGAGCTGGACCTGTTCGGCAGGCTGCGTAGTCTGACCAAAGCCGCGCGCGAGCAGTATATGGCCACCAAAGAAGCGCGGCGATCGACGGAGATCACCTTGGTGGCGCAAGTGGCCAGCGACTGGCTGACCCTGGCGTCCGACGAATCGCTGCTGAAAGTCACGCAAGCGACGGTCGACAGCGGCGCTCAGAACCTGAACCTGGCGCGGCGCCGGCTGATCGGCGGAATCGGCTCGCAGCTCGATGTCAGCAACGCTCTCACCATCGTCGAACAGGCGCGCGCGGACGTCGGGCGTTACACGACGCAGGTGGCGCAGGACAAGAATGCTCTCGACCTTGTGGTCGGCGCGACGGTGGCGCCGCAGGCCCTTCCCAGCGGCATCGACGATCCGGCCGCGCGCCTGCCGCCCGTTCCCGGCGCGCTGAGTTCCTCGCTGCTGCTGCGCCGGCCCGATGTCGTCGAGGCCGAGCATCGACTGCGCGCCGCCAACGCCAACATCGGCGCCGCGCGCGCCGCGTTCTTCCCGTCGATTTCGCTGACCGGATCGGCCGGGTCGACCACGGGGGCGCTTTCCAGGCTGTTCGCGGGCGGCACGGGCGTATGGGCCTTCGCGCCGACCATCACCTTGCCGATCTTCGACGGAGGGGCCAACGCGGGAAACCTCGCCTACGCCAGGGCCGAGGACAGGATCGCAATAGCCCAGTATGAGAAAGCCGTTCAGACCGCCTTTCGCGAAGTGGCCGACGCCCTGGCCGACCACGGCACGATCGCCGAGCGGCTCCGCGCGCAGCAGGCCCTGGTCGCGGCGGCCGCCGACAGCCTGCGACTTGCCCAGGCCCTCTACGCTCGCGGATCGGACAGCTACATCGACGTACTCACGGCGCAACGGACACTCTACGGCGCACAGCAATCACAGGTCGCCGTGCATCTGGCGGCCGCCAACAACATCGTCACCCTGTACAAGGTGCTCGGTGGCGGTCTTGCCAATGAAGCTGCCCCGGCTCTGGGATCGGCGCCGTGAGCGCGCTTCGACCTCAATGGGGTTGGGATCGCCGGCAAAATCCCCAGGTAAACGCAGAACCGTCCCTATCGGAGCATTCCCCCTGACCTCTCCTGTCCTTCTATCGCCCTTCACCCTGCGCGGCCTGACGCTGAAGAACCGCATCGTCGTATCGCCCATGTGCCAGTACAGCGCCATCGACGGCGTGGCGGGCGACTGGCATCTTGTGCATCTCGGCCGCTTCGCCCTGGGCGGTGCGGCGCTGGTGTTCGTCGAAGCCACCGCCGTCGAGGCCCGCGGGCGCATAAGTCCCGGCGACATGGGGATCTGGAATGACGACCAGGCACGCGCCCTGGCCCGCATCGCCGATTTCCTGAGGGCGAATGGCGCGGCCGCCGGAATCCAGCTGGCTCACGCCGGCCGCAAGGGCTCGACTCGCAGGCCATGGGACGGCGGCGCCGAACTCAGCCCGGAAGACGCCGCCAAGGGCGAGCAGGCCTGGGAAACCCTGGCGCCGAGCGCCATTGCCTTTGCCGACAGCTATCCCACGCCCCGGGCGATGAGCATCGCCGACATGGCCGAGGTCATCGTCGCATTTCGCGAAGCCACCCGCCGCGCCGATGACGCCGGCTTCGACGTTGTGGAAATTCACGCCGCCCACGGCTATCTCCTGCACGAGTTCCTTTCCCCGCTTTCCAACCACCGCACCGACCAGTACGGAGGCGACCGTGAGGGCAGGATGAGATTCCCTTTGGAGGTGGTCGAGACGGTGCGCGCGGTATGGCCGTCGAGCAAGCCGCTGTTCATGCGCGTCTCGTCCAGCGACTACCTCGATGGCGGGGCGACGATAGACGACACTGTCGCGTTCGCGACGTCGGCAAAGGGGCTGGGTGTCGACCTGATCGACTGCTCATCTGGCGGCAATACGCCCAAACCGCCCCTTATCTATCCTGGCTATCAGGTCCCGTACGCGCAGGTCGTGCGTGAGCGGGCCGAGATCGCCACCATGGCGGTCGGCCTGATCCTCGATGCTCAGCTCGCCAACGACATCGTCACGTCCGGGAAGGCGGATCTGGTCGCGCTCGCGCGGCCTGCTCTGGAGGACCCCAACTTCGCGATCCACGCCTCTGCCGCGCTGACCGGCGCGCCCGATTACGGACTGGCCCCGACGCCGACTAAGAGCGGACTCGATCGGCTGGCCCAGTCGTTGCGACACATGTCACCGCCTGACCAATAGGCGAGGCGACAGTAAGGCCGTTAGACCGCCGTCGCGCGGTCAGGCGGCCTCGATGGAATGGTCCTTATACGGGCGATGGACATAGTAGATGGGCGCGCCCTCTATTCTGACATGTAGCCAATGCACGCCCATCCCCGATGTGCTGATCCACGTCGGACGACCCGACAAGCGATCCAGAGCCAAATCGGCCGCGAGCGCCAGGAGTTCGCGTTGCTGCGAGCGCGGGGCTTTACGGACGAATGTGGCGATATGGGCGTAGGCGCCGGCCGGGCCGACCGGCCGCGGCGCGACCAGCTTTGCGCTGCCGCTCAGGTTCGTGAAGGCGGTGACGGTGCGGCCGGCCTCGCCTGCGGCGAGGTGCGAGGCGAACGGAGAACCATCCTCCCGAGCCCATCGCAAAGCCGGGCAGTCGACCGTCACATATTCGTACGGGCGGCCGATGTCGCCAACGGCTATCGGCGGCATTTCCCAAAAGAAGGCGTCGAACGGTGTCGCCGCGAGTTGGGTGAGAACAAAATCGCTGAAATCAGGGTCGGTTCGCCAGCCATCGAGCGCGGCGGCGAACGAAAGACGCTCTCCCGCCAAAATCAGCGAGACTTTCTCGCCGTCGACAAATCGTTCCCGGACCGCCTTCCACATGAAGTGCAACCTCCAAGTCCAATGACTGCGCGCGTGGTCGCCGACGGAGTTCTCCGGGCCGCGACTCGGCATTTCCGATCTTTTCTGACCGTTACCACGTCAATGGCTATTAGTTATTATAACAGTATAAGGTCACTACTATACCATGACACATGGCCGCGCTAGTAGGGACCCTTCCCTTACCTTTTTGGACGTCACACATGCGCATTTTCCTCACAGGCGCCACCGGCTTCATCGGCTCGCACCTCGTTCCCCTGCTGCTGGGCGCCGGCCACCAGGTGCTCGGGCTGACGCGCTCGGACGCCGGGGCCGGCGCGCTCGCCAGGGCGGGCGTGGAGCCGCACCGCGGCACGCTTGAAGATCCCGCCAGCCTCGCCGCCGGCGCGGCCATGGCCGATGCGGTGATCCACACGGCCTTCGACCACGACTTCTCCAACTTCGCGGCGAATTGCGAAAAGGACAAGCGCGCGATCATCGCGATGGGCGCGGCGCTGGCCGGATCCGACCGAACCCTCGTGATAACGTCGGGCGCGGGAATAGGGGCCAACCAGCCAGGGCAGCTGGCGACAGAGGACGTTGTCGCCACCGGACATCCAAACCCTCGCGTGGCGTCCGAACTTCCTGCGCCGAACTGTCGGCGGCTGGCGTGAAGGTGGTGGTGGTCCGCCTGCCGCAGGTGCATGACACAAAAAAGCAAGGCCTGATTTCGCCCTTCATCGAGCTGGCGCGTCTCAAGGGCGTGTCGGCCTATGTTGGTGATGGTCTCAACCGCTGGGCGGCGGCGCATGTACTGGACGTCGCCACGCTTTACCGTCTGGCCGTCGAGCAAGGCAGGGCGGGCGAGCGTTTCAACGCGGTCGGCGAAGAGGGCGTCACGGCGCGCGAGATCGCCACCGTCGTCGGCGCCGGGCTCGGCGTGCCGGTGGTGTCCTTGTCGCCGCAAGACGCCTCCCAGCACTTCGGCTGGCTCAACATGTTCGTCGGCATGGACATGCCCGCGTCCAGCGCGTGGACCCGGGAGCGGCTCGGCTGGCGCCCCGAAGGGCCAGGCATCATCACCGACCTCCAAAACATGGACTTCGAGACAGTCGCCGGCTAGCCGACGCACTCGCGGACTCACCGTTTTCGGCCCACCCCTGCGGCCGACATCGCCCCTTCGCCTTGCTCGCCGTGGCCTCGTGTCCCGTCGCAGTGTTTGTGGCTCTTAGAAGGAACGCACGACACGCGTCGGCGTCGAGTCCTCCTCGGGGGTTGGACCAATCGGTCAAATCGAATGCGACGCGAGGCCAAGCCACGTGCGGACATGACTGGATCGATGTGGCGGCGGATGGGCCGGGCGCGGAGAACACGAATGAACTCGGATGGCGCTTCGCGCCGCACGGATGGAGGATGATGCGGCGAGCCTGGATCGGGACTTGAGGGTCTGAGCGGTCGCATGATCCGCTCAAGCGCCGGTTCATCCGAGCGGCGCGAAGCGCCCTCCGTGCCTATCCGTGTTAAACATCACGGGCGATCAAGCGCGATCATACCCGGGCGGCCCGGCGTCGACGAGCGTGGGGTGGCGGTGATCAAGCCTCTTCGAGGGAACGCACATCGCGCGTCGGAGTCGAGCCATCCTCCGGGTGGGCCAATCCGTCAAATTCAATGCGACGCCACACTCGTCCGCGCATTTCGAGGCTGATCGCCATGGGCCGCGATGATAGTGCGCCTATTGGGCGCGTAAGGTTGCCTTATCTCAGGTTGACAAAATTACCCGCATGAGTAATTCACCGAGACATAGAAAAAAGGCCGCGCCCTAGAGCGCGGCCAGTTCAAAGGGAGGTAAACACGGGCGCGTCAGCTGGGCGCGCCCGTAGAGTATTTAGTGCGCGATGCCTAGCTGTACAAGCTGTAGGACTTATGGTGTCCTCCAGTGAAGCGGAATTGTTTATACGCGCCATCATTGTCGCGCTCTCCTTGACGCTCCATTGCCGAGAAGGCCGAACCTGCTGTCGCGCACGATGCGACGGTTTTTCGCACATTCTGTACGACGGTGTGTCTTCCGTGCGCCGACGGCGGCGGAGGGCGCGGCCGCCGTGTCACCGTGCGGCTTTCATCCGCAAGCGGCGATCCACTAAGGCTCGAGGCGGCGTCGACCGGCTTTTGCGCGATGATCGGCGCGGCGCGGCGCCGACGGCCAAGGCAAGCGACACTTGACATGTCGCGATGGCGATGATCCGTTACATGGGTTTAGGACGCATCGACGGCCAGGATAGTCGACGAAATGCGCTGGCGTGCGCTTCTAGAGCCAAAGTGAAAGGTTGAAACCATGTGGATTGGCATTGCGGTTTTACTGGCTATTTGCTGGGTCATAGCTTTTTTTGTCATGCATATCTCAAGTTTCCTCATTCACGTCATTCTGGTTGTGGCGGTCGTTTCTCTTGCATATCAGTTCATCCGAGGAAAGACCGGCGCTTAAGGGAGGGCCTGCCGCGCGAGGTCGGCGGTCACGCCGCCGCGCGTCGCGTCGCGTCGCGGCTGAGAAGCGGTTCGAACAACCGATCCGCCAGATGCCGAACTACAGGCGGTGCGACACCGTCGCCTGCCAGATGATAGGTTTGGTTGTAGTTCCTTTGGAGCCCGTAGCTCTCGGCCAATCCCATCAGGCGCGCAGCCTCGCATCCAGGAAGCTCGGAGACATTGACGTTCCTGACATCGTCGACTCTCAAAACGTTACCGTCCGGGTAGTTCGATCGGTAGACGGCGCTCTTGTTCTCGTCGAAATCATTGGCGAAAAGGCACGTCCAGCCCCTCTCGAGCCGGCCCGAGCCATGCCGCCGCCCGCGAAGAATTCATAGAAGCTGAGCAATTTCGAATCGGGCGCCACGTCTCCAGAATGGCGACCATGAACACCTGGTCGAGCGCGGCTGAGTGAGCCGCGCCGCTTAGTCGCGTCAACCGCCTTGCGACGCCCGCCAGATGGCGATGGAGCGACGGGCGGTGAGGTATGGCCACGCCAATCCAATGAGACCGCAGGGCAGGAGAAGCCATTCGGGATGATCTGCCCGCATCTCAACCACAAATATCACCTGGCCTATCCAGTAGGCGGCGAAAGCAAGTAAGAACCAGTCCAACATTGATCTCTAAACTCGGGTTGTGAAGTTGGGGCGCGCGCTAAATGCGGGCGCGCGCCCCCTTTCGCCGCATCGATCGGGAAAAGGATTTCCCTGGCGCCGCCGATGGGGGGAACTGGCGACGATCATCATTTGCTAAAGCGCCTTCCCATGCGTGTCGATCTAGCATTTTTACGTATCCCGTCGATCGGCGCCGCTTTCGCCCAAGCCTTTTCCGTCGGCGAGTCGGCTGATCAACCGGGCGACGACAAGGTCCGACACAGTCGGCTTCAGGCAATGCGCCATGGCCCCGTGTCTTGCCGTGATTGCGGCGGGGATAGGCGAGGCGCTATGAAACACCACGGTTGCTCCGCTATCCAGCAGGACGTGAGCCAGGGGCGTGACCTCACCGTCGACGAGTCGCACGTCGAGGATGGCCCCATGCACCAGGCCGGCGGCGACCAGTCGCATGCCCTCGGCGAGTGTAGAGATTGGACCGACGACTTCGCCGTGGGCGTGCGTCACGGCCGCGGCCAGGTCCATGGCGGTGATCGGCTCATCCTCCGCGATCAGAACACTTCGGCCATCAAGCATGTGCGGGCGTCTCGCGCGAAATTCCACAAGAAGCCAAAAGTCCCGGTCGCGGCTCGCGGTTCCAGCGGACGCCGTGAAGCTTGAATGTCGAGCCGCGCGGCAGGCGGAGAGCCGCCGCCGAAAGAATTGATCGAAGTTGCGAGTCTGTGGCAGTGTCGCAAGGCGCCTCACGTCTATGTACGATATTCCACATACGACCCACAAAAAGGCGCATGGTGTTTTCATCGCCAGCGGACGACCCTTGGGCTCTGGCGGCTGGTAGTCTCTCGACCTCGCCGGTCACACACTCCCGCTCGATAGCGCGGAGGCGTCGTCTTCATCTTGGACAGCTCTATCGCTCGTAGCGACAATCGGCTGCTGGCGGCCATGTCCGTCGACGATTTCGGCCTGCTTAGACCCTACCTAAGGCCAATCGAACTCGTCCCCGGGACGCCAGTGTTCAACGCCGGCGAGCCGGCGGCCCATGTCTGGTTCCCGCACGTTGGAGTGATCTCCATCGTCGTCGGCGGCGCCGAAGGCGACACGGTGGAGGTCGCCACCGTTGGCCGCGAGGGGATGACGGGCGTATCCTTGCTTCTTGGAAGCGACACCATGACCAACGACGCCATGGTCCAGGTGGCGGGCCAGGGGGCGCGGATTGAAGCCGCGGCGTTTCAGGCGGCGGTCTCGGCCAGCCCCTCCCTCAAGCACGCGATGCTGCGCTACGTGCTCGCGGTCATCACACAGATCAGCCAGAACGCCGCCTGCAATCAACTTCACGCCACCAATATGCGGTGTGCGCGATGGCTGCTGATGACGCATGACCGGGCGGGAGGCGATTCCTTCGGTTTAACCCAGGAGTACCTGGCGATGATGCTCGGCGTGACCCGGCCGAGCGTTTCAGCCGCCGCCGGGTCGCTGAAGGCGGCGGGCCTGATAAAGTATTCCCGGGGATGTGTCACCATCCTTGATCGCGGCGGCCTCGAAGCAGTCTCATGCGAATGTTACCGCATCATAGAAAACGAGTTTGCGCGGCTGTGCGTAGCCAGTTGAGGAGTCTCTGGCGGCCACGCATCAAGCTGCGGCAAGTGGAACAAAACAGGTATTTGGCCTACTGGTGTGTGTGTCGGGAATCTGACATTGTGGCGGAATGCGCCGCGTCTGTGACCAAGTTTGGCGTAACAGGCTCCGCCTTCGCCGGATACTGATCGCCGAGCCGAACGCCAAGGCCAGCCATTCACGACCAGGGTTTCGTGCGGACCGGCCGCCAGGCCGAAATCCGTCATTCGGACCACCTCCTGCGCTCCGGGGATTTCGCGTCAAAAGCGCATAGTGGCTCAGTCGGGCGGGACAAGCCCCGCCGTAAAGTCTCCACGGCCACCCGCACACGCGATTTCACCGTTCCAAGCGGAACACCGAGCCGCTTTGCAACCTGCGAATGACTGAGATCCTCGAAAAAGGCCAAGCGAATGGGTTCGTACAATTTCGGCTCGAGCGCGCGCACCGCTTCCTCGATGCCGATTTCTTCCAGCCGTGTGAGAAATATGCTCTCAGGATCCGCGGGACATATATCTGCTTCCAACACGATCCCGCGGGCGGCACGCGAAATTTTCTCGTGCCGAATTCCATCGCGGCGTAGATTTCGAGCAATTTGATACACCCAGCTTGCGGCTGCGCCGCGATTCACGTCGAAGCGATGAGCATTGCGCCATACCCGGAACATTGTTTCCTGCGCGAGTTCTTCCGCCGCCTCGGCGGGGAGACCTGTCAGCTGCAAATACGCCTTGATCCTCGGCGCGAAATGCCTGAAGAGCGCCGCGTACGAGGCTTTGTCCTGCTTCTTCGCCACGGCCGCGATGTGATCGGCGGCCATAACGGCTTTGTTCCGCCGGGCTTCCTCCGGACCCGCGTCTGGCGCGAAGGCTGACATTGCCGTCTACCCCCCATAAGATCCGTTTTGCCGGCTACATGCCGCAACGTCCGCATCTGCCTTGCGTTCCGTGCGGCAGCCAGTCGCTTTGCAGGCCCCTCCCGCGTGAGACTGGAATAACGAGCGGCGGCAGACCTGATGGGACCGCCGCGCCGGTCGGCTGTCTCTCGCGACCCGGAGTCCTGCGGCCAGGCCTCTCAGCGCCGCTGGGCGCCGAATGCGATCCAGCAAGAGTCGTGTCGCTGACCTCCCCGCGGGATGACAGCCCGGGAAACGCGGATCATCCTTGGTCGGCCGGTCCTGCGCTTCAAGGTTGTGTCCGGCGGATGCGCGCGCGCCCAAAAAAGGCATGGCAAACAGGGGCGGCAAGAAATATCGACTGTGGTGCGGCGGCAGCCAAGTGCGTGGCAACGAAAGCGCGTCGGTCGGGCTTTCCGCCATGCTTGGCTATCCGGCCAGGGAAGGGACCGTTTGATTATGTCCGCTGACGATCAGCAGACCGAAGCGTTGTTGCGCGCGATATTGGAAACGGCCCCGGCCGTCATTTTCGCCAAGGACCTGCAAGGCAGAATGCTGATCGCGAACGACGCTGCGACCGATCTCATCGGCAAGCCCTGGGCCGAAGTTCAAGGGCGCACCGACCGGGAGTTCCTGTCGGATCCCACCCAGGGCGAGACCGTCATGGAGAACGACAGGCGAATCTTGCAGCAGGGCGTCGCCGAAGTTGTCGAAGAAGAGATCACGACCCCCGGACAGGCGCCTACGATCTGGCTGTCGACTAAGTCAACCATGCGTGACGCCCAAGGCCGTGTCGTGGGTCTCGTGGGCATCTCGGTGGACATCACGGCCCGTAAGAAGGCCGAGAACGAACTCAAGGAGCTTAACGAGACGCTGGAGCGCCGCGTCGCCGATCGCACGCGCGAGCGCGACCGCGCGTGGAAGCTCAGCCAGGATTTGCTGCTGGTGGTCGGCGCGGACCGGCGGATCGAGGCCGTCAGTCCGGCTTGGAAATCTATGCTGGGCTGGCCGGAAAGCGAACTGATCGGCGCGTTTTGCCTGGATCTTGTCCATTCGGACGATCGGGAAGCGACCGAACACGCATCCGACCGGCTCTCGGCGGGCCAGACGCCCCATCGCCTGGTCAATCGCTGTCGGCACAGCGACGGGTCCTACCGATGGATTTCGTGGGTGGCGGTCCCCGAGGAGAGACGAATCTACGCGAGCGGCCGGGACATCACCGGCGAGCGACAACGCGAAGAGGCGCTGGCCGAAGCGGAAAGCAATCTGCGCCAAGTGCAGAAGATGGACGCCATCGGCCAGCTGACCGGCGGCATCGCCCACGATTTCAACAACATGCTCCAAGGGATCGGGGGAAGTCTGGAATTGATGCAGCGCCGCCTGGAACGAGGCCAGACGCAAGACGCGGTCCGGTTTGTCGAGGCCGCGCAGGAGGCCGTCGACCGCGCGGCGACCCTTACCAACAGGTTGCTGGCGTTCGCACGCCGCCAGGCGCTCAGCCCACGCGCGGTGGAGCCCGACAAGGTCCTCGAAGGCGTCGCGGACCTTCTGCGCCGCACAGTCGGTCCGCAGATCGAATTGATTCTCCACAGGCACGACGGGATTTGGCTGATCCATTGCGACCCCACCGAGTTTGAAACCGCGCTGCTCAACGCCGCGATCAATGCACGCGACGGCATGCCCGATGGCGGACAGCTCACGATCCGGACGAGCGATTCTGAACTGTCGGCTGCGGATCTATCCGGCTACGACGACGTCGCCCCCGGACGCTATGTCCAGATCGCCGTCAGCGACACCGGAACCGGAATGGAGCCCCAGGTGTTGGCCCGCGCGTTCGAGCCGTTCTACACGACAAAGCCCCTCGGCCGCGGGGCCGGGCTGGGGCTCTCCCAGCTTCATGGTTTCGTCCGGCAATCGGGCGGTTTCGCCAGGCTCGAGAGCACGCCGGGCGAAGGCACGACAGTGAGGATGTATCTGCCCCGATACGCCGGGGTCGCGGGGAAAGATGACACAGCGCCCGATCGCGACGGCGGGGAGCCTTCGGGAGCGCGTGGCGCCTCCGTCCTCCTGGTCGAGGATGAGCCCGGCGTCAGGGCGCTGGTGGTTGAATGCCTCTCCGAACTGGGATGCCGAATACTCGAGGCCGCCGATGGACTGGCTGCGTTGAGGGTCGTCGAATCCGGCGTGCGGCTGGACCTTTTGGTCAGCGACGTCGGGCTGCCGGGACTGAACGGCCGCCAGTTGGCGGACGCCGCCCGTCGAACGCGCCCGGACCTCCCGGTAGTGTTGATCACCGGGTATGTGGGCGCGGCCCTGGACGACTGGAGCTTGCCGCCAGGGATCGAGGTCATGCGCAAGCCATTCAAGCTCGACATGCTCGCCGACCGCGTCGGCCAGATTCTGGCCGGGCGGTCTGGGCCGGCGAAGAGCAAGTCATAGCCGTCCCACCGGGTGGGCGGGCGCCGTGTTCGGCCTTCACGGCTCGGCGCATACGACGCTGTTCCGCCCTCGCACCGCCGGGCCGCGATCGTACCAGGCGCGAGAACGGTTCACGATCGCTACGATCGAGAGCATCACCGGAACCTCGATCAGCACCCCGACGACGGTCGCGAGCGCGGCGCCGGAGCGGATCCCGAAGATACTGATGGCCGCCGCGACGGCCAGCTCGAAGAAGTTGCTGGCGCCGATCAAGGCCGACGGCGCCGCGACGCAATGCGCCTCCCCCGTCAGGCGGTTCAGCAGATACGCCAGACCTGAATTGAAATAGACTTGAATGACGATCGGCACGGCGAGGAGAGCGATGACGAGCGGCTGGGCGATGATCTGTCGCCCCTGGAATCCGAACAGCAGAACCAGCGTCGCGAGCAGGGCCGTCAGGGAGATCGGTTGGAT
This sequence comes from Caulobacterales bacterium, assembly GCA_038206535.1. Lineage (GTDB taxonomy): Bacteria > Pseudomonadota > Alphaproteobacteria > Caulobacterales > Caulobacteraceae > Acaudatibacter. The sequence goes on along the minus strand of JBBRAV010000005.1, from coordinate 18,456 downwards.
GGCGGCGAGCGCCCTGACGAGAGCCGCGGATCCGTTTTGCCGCAGCAGCAGCGCACGCGAAGCCTGGGCGATGATCACGGGCGCGAGGATATACAGCAGGACGGATAGCGTCAGCGTCGCCCACGGCACGGTGATGGCCGACAGGCCGAGCAAAAGACCGACGATCGGCGCGAAGGCGACGACCATGATCGTGTCATTCAACGCCACTTGGCTCAATGTGAAGTTGGGCTCGCCGTCCGTCAGATGGCTCCACACGAACACCATGGCCGTGCACGGAGCCGCCGCCAGCAGGATCAGGCCGGCGATGTAGCTGTCGATCTGCTCGGCCGGAAGCCAGGCGCGGAACACGTGGGCGACGAACAGCGCGGCGAGCGCCGCCATGGTGAACGGCTTGACAGCCCAATTGATGAACAGGGTCACGCCAATGCCGCGCCAATGGCGTCCCACGCCGCGGAGCGCGGCGAAATCCACTTTCATGAGCATTGGAATTATCATCAGCCAAACGAGCGCCGCGATCGGCAGATTGACGTGGGCGATCTCCATTGCGCCGATCGCGGCGAAAGTCGGCGCGAGGAAATGGCCGAGCGCGACGCCGGCGCCGATGCAGAGAAAAACCCAAAGGGTCAGGTAGCGTTCAAAAGTGCTCATGCGGGCTGCGGCGCGGTTTGGCCGATATCGTCCATGCGTCGCTTGATCGCGAGCCGATCGAGACTCTCGACGGGCAGATTTGTGAAAAGACGGATGCGATTGGTCAACATCCGGTAGGTATCGGCGAAGGCGAGCGCGATCGCGGCCGGCGCGCCTTCGACAGCCGCCGGATCGGGCATGCCCCAATGTGCGGTGATCGGCTGGCCCGGCCAGACGGGACAGACTTCGCCGGCGGCGTTGTCACAAACCGTGATGACAAAATCCAACGGGGGGGCGCCAGGTGCGGCGAACTCATCCCAAGGCTTGGAGCGGAATTTCGACACGTCGAAACCAAGGGCGCCAAGCAGATTGAGAGCCTGGGGGTGCACCGTGCCTTTTGGCGTCGAGCCGGCGGAGAACCCTGCAAATCGATCTCCGCCGATCTGGTTGATGATGGCTTCGCCCAAAATCGAGCGCGCCGAATTCCCCGTGCAGAGAAAGAGGACGTTGTAAGGCGGCGTCATCGCGTCACCTCAACCGCAGGCGGCGCGCGCCGGCGCCTCGGGCGCGTCCGCGGGGGCGCAACAAGGCGTGGCGGATCTTGTCGCATGCTCCGCGCCTGGCTCATCTTCGCCGTAGTGTGTCGCTTCGCCCAAAGTGCGGAAGGTTTCCCAACGCAGGCCCGACGGATCGTTGACCCAAGCCTTGTCGGACTTGGCGTAACAACACGTCGTCGCCTTTTGATCACGCGTTTCTTCGCCGGCGGCCTCGAGACGGCCGGCCAGCTCGCCGAGTTCGTCGCTCGTTTCAACCTGAATGCCGAGATGATCGACGCCGGTCGCGCCGGCGCGGGTCGAGATCGCGAAATTCACCTTCGGATCGTCGAGCATCCACTTGGCGTAGTCGTCCTTCACGACGACCGGCTCGGCCGCAAACAGGTTGGAATAAAAGCCGATGGACAGGCTGAGATCGTCGACCGCGACGTGAACGTGAAAACGCTTCATGAGGGGATCCCGTTGGGTTGGTCGCAACACACGCCGCGCGCGGCGACCTGCACGAGCGGACCGCAAACCTCCGCGCGGCCCTGACAGCAGTCCTCCATGAGGTAGACGAGCAGCTCGCTCATGCCCTCATAGTTGGCCGTGTAGATGATCGATCGCCCGGCGCGACGGCTCGTGACCAGTTCGGCGTTCGCCAGGATGGTGAGCTGTGTCGACAGCGTATTGGGGGTGGAACCCAAGGCGCGCGCGATATCGCCCGCCGCCATTCCCCCAGGCCCCGCCTTGACCAGAAGCCGAAACACCGCGAGACGCGACTCCTGGGCAAGGGCGGAAAGACGCTTGACGGCGTGAGACGATTCCATAATACCAGAATTAATGAAATATTGATCCGCGTCAAGCGTGATACAATTGTCGCTCTTCCGCCCGCGAGTGGGTTTAAGATGGCGCACAGGGGTGACGCCATCGTTCCAGGCGGCGCGAGCTTGGATCAGAACCGTCTTTGGAAGGTTGAGATGGAAGGTCGCTACCCCAGGCCTATCGGCGATCTCGCGCAGGCGCAGCGACTGCAGATCCTGATCGACGCCGTCAGCGACTACGCCATCTACCTGCTGGATGCGGACGGGCGCGTGGCGACCTGGAACACCGGCGCGCAAAGGTTCAAGGGCTATACGGCCGCAGAGATCCTCGGCCGGCACTTCTCGGTCTTCTACACCGAGGAAGATCGCGCGGTCGGGCTTCCTGCTCGCGCCTTGCGCAGCGCCGTCACGGACGGCCGGTTCGAGGCCGAAGGCTGGCGCGTGCGCAAGGACGGCTCCCGCTTCTGGACCCACGTGGTCATCGATCCCGTCATCGATCCAGGCGGCCATGTCATCGGCTACGCGAAGATTGCGCGCGACATATCCGATCGCAGGGTGATGGACGAGGCGCTGGTTTCCAGCGAGCAGCGCTTTCGCCTCCTGGTGCAAGGCGTGCGCGATTACGCCATCTACATGCTCGATCCGCGGGGCTACGTCACCAACTGGAACGCGGGCGCCCAGGCGATCAAGGGCTACACCGCCGAGGAGATCATCGGACAGCACTTTTCGCGTTTCTACACTGACGAGGATCGCGCAGGCGGCGCGCCGGCCCGGGCCCTGGCGACTGCGATGGCGGAGGGGAAATTCGAGGGTGAGGCCCTCAGGGTTCGCAAGAACGGCGAAAAATTCTGGGCGAGCGTCTTGATCGATGCGATCCGTGACGACCGTGGAGATCTGGTCGGCTTCGCCAAGGTGACGCGCGACATCACTGAGCGACGCAAGGCGCAGCAGGAGATCGCGCGCTCACACGAAGCGCTGGCTCAGGCGCGGAAAATGGAGGCTGTCGGCCGCCTGACCGGCGGCGTCGCGCACGATTTCAACAACCTGCTCACGGTGATCGGCGCTTCGGCGGAATTCCTGCTGCGTCCAGACCTCGACGATGAAAAGCGCATGCGGTACGCGCAAGCCATCGCCGATACGTCCAAGCGCGCCGCGACGCTCACCGGTCAGCTCCTGGCCTTCTCGCGCCGACAACCGCTCATGCCCGAGACTTTCGATGTCGGCTCGCGCCTGCGAGGACTGCGGCAGATCATCGAAACCACCCTTGGCTCCTCCGTCGCGATCGACATATCGCTGCCCACGGCGGTCCAGTTGGTCGAGGCGGACGCCAGCCAGTTCGAGGCGGCCGTGCTCAACATGGTCATCAACGCCCGAGACGCCATGCCGGCCGGTGGCCGTATCCGGATCGCGGTATCGGCTTCCACTGGCGTGCCCGCTGTCCGCGGCCATGCGGCGGCGGCGGGCGACTTTGTCGCTATAGAGATTTCGGATACCGGAACGGGCATGGAGCCGGACGTCCTGGCTCGGATCTTCGAGCCATTCTTCACCACCAAGGCCGTCGATAAAGGTACGGGCCTGGGACTTAGTCAGGTGTACGGCTTTTCCAAGCAGTCCCGCGGCGAGATCGACGTGCGCAGCGACGTGGGGGCGGGCGCCGTGTTCACCCTGTATCTGCCGCGTTCCGTGCGCGCGCCGGAGACGCCGGAACCGGCCGCGGCGACCGCACGGGCGAGCGACCTGCCCGCTCGCAGCATCCTGCTGGTGGAGGATAACGAAGTCGTCGGCAATTTCGCGGCCGGACTCTTGAGGGAGTTGGGTCAGACCGTCACCAGAGTCGGAGACGGACGGCGCGCTCTGGATGTTCTCAAAGACAACCGCGGAGCCTACGACTTGGTGTTCTCCGACGTGGTCATGCCCGGCATGAGCGGCATCGAGCTCGGGCGCGCGGTCAAGGCGCAATGGCCCGACCTGGAGGTGGTTCTGACCAGCGGTTATAGCCACGTCATCGCCGAAGAGGGCGCCCACGGGTTTGAGCTGCTGAAAAAGCCCTATTCGATCGAGGGCCTGCTCCGGGCCCTGAAGCAGCGCCCGTCGCCGCCGGCCTGAATGGTCCCAAGGTCGCGCCGCCGTTGGTGCGACCAATCCAGGCGTCGACGGCTCTCACGACCGGCGAGGGCGAAACGCCCATTGACGCAGGACAAGTGGCCAAGGCGCTGTTTTCTCGGAGCGCGGGCGTCCCGCCCGCTCTCGATACTTGTCCCCAAAGGACGAATTTTACTGAAAAAGATGCGGGCTAGAGCATCGTGCGGAAAAGTGGGAACCGGTTTTCCGCAAAAACGATGCGAAGTCAAAAACCTAGAGCGCCCTGCGCGATTCCCGAATCGCGCACGGCGCTCTAGAAGCCCATGGGCGCTAGGATAAGCGCGCATATAAGATGACGGCCGTGGTCGAAAAGCCCTCGCCCCGCGTCTTCGCGGGGAGAGGGTTGGGTGAGGGGTCCTTCCGCGCAACGAATTCCTGAATGAATTCAGCATCGGCGCGACCCCTTCACCCAACGTTGGCGTCCCCCGCTGAGAAGCGGGGGAGAGGGCTATAACCTGCAGGAATTCGCTAAACCTAGTTCCTATGGGCGGGACGCCCGCGCCCCGAGTAAAGCCAAGTTATTCCCGATATCCCGGCGCCTAAGGGCGAGACGAACTCGGTCCGATCGAGACAGGTCATTGCTTTGGCGAGTTGGTATAACCCGACCTAGACTGCGCCGACGACCCTGGACCACGATCAGTCCTCGATTTGAATCGCGCCGCGCGGGCATTGGTTCGCGGCTGCCTGCAGGTCGAAGCGCACATCCTCGTCATCGGGATCGGCGGTGGCGCTCAGGGTCCCCTTGCCGCCCTCGAGCCTCTCGAACAGGTCGGGGAAGGAGGCGTAGCAGCGGCCTTGCGACTGGCAGAGGGCGGGATCGACGGTGACTTTCATGGTGTCTGCTCCTGCGCTCACGCCTTGTCGAACCGCATGTGGATCTGTTTTAGGGCGCGCAACCAGATGCCGGGAAGATGATCGTAGTCGTTCTTCTCTGGGGCCGGACGGATGTTCTTCAGCCGCGCCAGCAATATGTCCCAGGCGCAGTACTGTTCGAACCGGCTGAGCGACGCCCCGGGGCAATGGTGCTCGCCCTGGCTGAACGCCATGTGGCTACCGGCGTTCGATCGGTCCAGGTCGACGAGGTGCGGGCACGGATACTGGGCGGGATCGCGATTGGCCGCGCCGTAACGCATGCTCAGCGTCGAGCCCTTGGGAATCTTCACGCCGCGGATTTCCACGTCCTGCGTGACGAACCGGTAGAGGCCCTGCGTCGGCGACTCGACGCGCAGCACTTCCTCGACGAACCGCTTGATCTTGCCGTGGTCGGTGTCGATGCGGGCGTAGACGTCGGGGTGGCGGAACAGTAGCCACAGGCCGTTCGAAAGCGCGAAGGCGGTCGTCTCATTGCCGCCGATCAGAAGGTGATCGGTGACGCCGATGATCTCGTTGTCCCGCAGGGCGCGCGTTTCACCCAGCTCGACGTCGAAGAATTCCGCCTGGACGAGTTTCGTCAGCAGGTCGTCCTTGGGATTCTTCCGCTTATCCTTCATCTGCTCGAAGATGTAGTGCTGCAGCTCTATGTGCTCGCTGACGGCCTTCATCTCTTCCTCGAGGGTCAGGCCGCGCGCGAACGGCGCGACCCACGCCGCCGACCAGCGCTTCAGCGACGGCAGATCCATGCGCGGAAAGCCCAGGAAGTCGGCGATCACCATCATCGGCAGGGGTTCGGCGAAGGCCTTGAGAAACTCCACCTCACCCTGGTCGATCCAGCCGTCGATCAGTTCATTGATCAGGGAACGGATGAACGGCTCGCGCTTGGCCACCGCCACGGGCGTCAGATAGGGGTCGACCAGGTCTCGATAGTGGCGGTGCTTGGGAACGTTTTCGCCCAGCGGCGTATAGCGCGGCCAGCCTTTCTGTTCGTACAGGGCGCGCGCCTGTGGGAACTTGATCAGCGGCTCGGTCTCCTGGACATCGGACCCGACGGTGAACAGCTCGGGCTGACGGACGATGTCGCGGATGTCCTCCCATTTGGTGATCACATACATGCCCAGTTCCGGCATGAAATAGACCGGCGCGTCGCGGTGCAGCACTTCATAGGCCGAGAACCAGTCCTTCTGGACCTCCGGGTCCATGAAGTTGATGTCCCTCGGCGATCTGATGCGGGCGTCTCCGTCCATGGGGCATTCCTCCGACACGGCCACCCTGGCTCAGGCGGCGATTGGCGCCATCTTCGCGCCTTTCAGGGTCGCGTTCCAAGCCCCAATTTCAACACGCGTTACGAAAAACGAGGCTCCCAGCCCGCTTTTGGACTTCCGCTGGTTGTTATTGCCGGGCGTGGTCGTAGTGTTCATTTCATCGGGCGCCGTCTCAAATCGACCAATGCGCGCCGGTTGGGGGGCGAAGCGCGATGACTTTAGCAGTGGTTGGGGCCGGTTTTGGGCGAACCGGAACGATGTCCTTGAAGCTCGCGCTCGAACAGCTGGGCGTGGGTCCGTGCTACCACATGTACGAAGTGTTCAAGAACCCCGCCGCGCCCGGCTACTGGGAAGCCGCCGCGGACGGGGAGGCGCCGGACTGGGAGCGGGTCTTCGAGGGCTACGGCTCGACGGTCGACTGGCCGAGCGCGACCTTCTACGAGACCCTCGCCAACGCCTATCCCGACGCAAAGGTCATCCTCACCGAGCGCGATCCCGTCGCTTGGTGGACCTCGACCCAGGCGACGATCTTCAATTGGGACACGGCCGGGGAGCGGATCCCCGACCCGTTCCGGCGGATGCTGGACAAGGTGATCGGCGCCCTGTTCGACCACCGGATCCATGACCGCGACCATGTCATCGACGTGTTCAAACGCCACAACGCCCGCGTGCGCGAGGTGATCGCGCCCGAACGCCTGCTCGTCTATGAGGTCGCCGATGGGTGGGCGCCGCTATGCGCGTTCCTGGGGGCGCCGGCTCCCGACGGTCCTATGCCCAATGTCAACACGACCGAGGAATTCCAGGCGCGGCTGAGCCAGCCGCGAACGGAGAGCTGAACGCCTAAAGCACGCCCTTCGTCGAAGGCGCCGCGCCGCCGGTCTTGGGGTCGATCTCCACGGCTGTTCGCAGCGCACGTGCCAGCGCCTTGAAGCCGCTTTCGGCGATGTGGTGGGAGTTCTCGCCGTACAGGGTTTCCAGGTGCACGCAGGCGCCGGCGTTCATGGCGAAGGCGTGGTGGAATTCCTTGAACAGTTCGGTGTCCATGTCGCCGACTCTTGGCCGCGCGAAATTCACCCGCCAGACCAGATAGGGCCGGTTGGACAGATCGATCGCGCAGCGAGTCAGGGTCTCGTCCATCGGGATATAGGCGTGGCCGAACCGGCGCACGCCCCTGAAGCCGTCGAGCGCGCGGTGGACCGCCCGGCCGATGACGATGCCGGTGTCCTCGACGGTGTGGTGCATGTCGATGTGCAGGTCGCCCTTGGTCTCGACGGTAAGGTCGAAGCCGCCGTGCCGGGCGAAGCTCTCGAGCATATGATCGAAAAAGCCGATCCCGGTCTTGATCTGGGATGCCCCTGTCCCGTCCAGGTCCAGGCTCACCCGGATCTGGGTTTCCTTGGTGTCGCGGGTGACGTCGGCGGTTCTGGGCATTGCCTAAAGTCCGTTCGCGGCGGCCAGGTCTTTCAGCGACACCGCCGGGCGAGGCCCATAATGGCCGATCACCTCGGCCGCCGCCAGGGATCCCAGCCGGCCGCAGACGTCGAGCGGGCGGCCGCCGGCGAAGCCGTACAGAAAACCGGCCGCGTATTGGTCGCCGGCGCCGGTGGTGTCGACGAGTGTCTCGACCGGACAGGCGCCGATCTCGTAGCGATCGTCGCCGGCCAGGATGACCGATCCCTTTTCGCCGCGGGTGACGGCGGCGACCGCGCAGCGGCCGGCGATGGCGCGCGTGGCGGCGTCGAAATCATCGGTCTCGAACAGGGCGCGGATCTCGCTCTCGTTGGCGAACAGGATGTCGACCTGGGTTTCGATGAAGCCCATCAGCGCCCCGCGATGGCGCTCGACGACGAAGCCGTCGGACAAGGTCAGGGCGATCGATCGGCCCGCCCCGTGCGCCAGGCCCGCGGCCTTGGCGAAGGCGCGCCGAGCCTCGTGCGGATCGAACAGATACCCTTCCAGGTAGAGGATGCGGCTGCTCTCGACCAGGGCGGGGCTCACGTCGTCGGCCGTCAACTCGACACCGGCGCCCAGATAGGTGCTCATGGTCCGCTCGCCGTCGGGCGTGACGTTGATCAGGCAGCGCCCCGTCGCCGGACCGGCGGCCAGCCTGGGGGTGGAAAAGCCGGCCCCCAGCGCGCCCAAATCCTTCGCGAACACGTCGCCCAGGCGATCGGCCGCGACCTTGCCGATGAAGGCCGCCCGACCGCCGAAGCTGGCGACCCCGGCGATGGTGTTTCCCGCCGAGCCGCCCGAGGTCTCGACCCCCGCCGCCATGGCGCCATACAGCGCCTCGGCCCGCGCCTCGTCGATCAGCATCATCGACGCCTTGGTCATGTCGTGGCGCGCGAGGAAGGCGTCGTCGGCCGGGGCGATCACATCGACGAGCGCATTGCCGATCGCCGTGACGTCATATTCGGTGCTCATACGCTCTCCGCGAAAATCATCGCCAGGGCATAAAGTAAGGTTCCCCGCCTGACGACCCCGCGCGCCCGTTTCAGAGCGCAGGGGTGAACAAACCTTTGGAAACACACGCGCGGCGAAGCCAGGAAAAGGTTTTCCGCATCTGCGGACAAAAAACCGGCTTCGCCACCGTCAACCGATCGCCTCGCCCGCCTACGCTCCGACGAAGAGCTCGCGCGACGGACAGAGGTCGGCGACCAGGCAGGCCTCGCACCTGGGCCTGCGGGCCACGCAGACATAACGGCCGTGCAGGATCAGCCAGTGGTGGGCGCGCGTGCGCCGCTTTGGGGGTACGATGCGCATCAGGTCGGCTTCCACCTGGTCCGGCGTCTTGCCCTTGGTGAGCGCGAGACGATGGGCGACGCGAAACACGTGCGTGTCGACGGCGATCGCCGCCTCGATGTCGAGTTCGTTCAAGACCACGCTGGCCGTCTTTCGCCCGACGCCTGGCAAGGCCTGCAGGCCCTCGCGATCGAGTGGAACCTGGCCGCCATATTGCTCGATCAGAATGCGGGAAAGGGCGACGACATTCTTCGCCTTGGTGCGGAAAAGTCCGATCGACGCGATGTAGGGCGTAAGTCCCGCCTCGCCGAGCGCGAGCATTTGGGCCGGGGTGTCGGCGACCGCGAACAGCTTGTCGGTGGCCTTGTTGACCGACACGTCGGTCGCCTGGGCCGAGAGGACCACGGCGACCAGCAGGGTGAAGGGCGAGGCGTAGGCCAGTTCGGTGCGTGGTTCGGCGGTCGCCGCCGCGAACCGGTCGAAGATCTCGGCGATCCGCCTGCGTTCCTTGGGTGGGGTTTGCATGGGAGCGAGCGCCTTGGCCATGGAGCCGTATGGCAAGCTTCGCCGCCCGCGCCAAGTCGAAGCGCCAACGCGCCGCTCGCCAAGTCCGGGCGCGGCGCCTATGCTGGATAAACGATGCAGGGTCCTTTGTTCATGGACGCGGTGATTACGCCGCATCGCTCTCTCACCCCGCGCGGCGCGATGGCGCTCATTGGCGCCGTCACGGTGTTCGACGCCGCGCTGGCGATGATTTTCGTGGCCATCGGCGCCGCCCCAATTCCTTTGTTTCTTGCGATCGGCCTGTTCGCCTTGGTCATCGCCCTCCTCATCAGCAACCGCGGCGCGATGCGGCGCGAGCGCATACTGGTCAGCGCCGCGGAAGTGCGGGTCGTCAAGCAGGAGCGAGGCGCCGAGCAGGTTGTCTGGGTGTCCCCCACGGCGTTCACCCGCGTGAGCTTCGCTGATGGAGAACACGATGACGAGGCGGCCCTTCGCCTCCACCTGTACGATCGGGCGCTTGCCGTCGCGCAGGCCCTCAGCCGCCGCGAACGCCGCGAATTTGCTCGCGCGCTGGAAGCCGCGATACGGCGCGCAAAGGTCGGCCTTTGATCGGCCCCATGGCGCCGGCGCGCTGGCGTTCGGTTCGCCCAGTCTGGGCGTTTCCATCCGCACCGTTGTGGCGTTCAGCCTTCGTCCTGGAGGCGCTCGAATCCGAGGTGGTTCTCAGGCCGCCCTGATCTTCGTCCCGCCGCCAATGGAGTCCGGTTTCGCAGTGGGCGGCAATGCTTCCTTTTCCGCCACCAGACTTTGCTGTTCCGCGCGCAGGACATTGATGCGGATCGCCAGATAGCCGCGACGTTCCCGCATCTTGCGGACATCCTTGGGGGATTCGTCGGCGCGATCTTTGAGGGTCGCGTTCAGGGCTTGCCGCTCGGTGACCAGGGCCTGTAGCTCGGCGACAAGGTCCTTGAGGCGCAACGCAAGGTAGGTCTGCCGTGGCAGAGGCTCGCGCTTGTCTTCAGTCTCGGGCGGCACATAGACGCTGCTAGAGCTTGCCGTGTCCCCCATAGGGTGACTCCATTTTTGCCTCGTCGGCCCCGGTTGGACGTATATTTTGCCGACGAGGGGTCGGTCAAGCGCACCCCGGCGACGACTCGCCGCGGCTAACTTAGCCAATGGCCGCTGAACGGTGCGTGTACGTACCGCACAGGTTGTGGGCGGCGCGCCCGCCGGGTCAGTGCGGAGCGGGCGCGTCCGCGGGCGGACCGGCGGGCGCGGCAGCGCTCGCGGAGGCGGCCGCCGCGGCTTTGCGCGCGGCTCGCGCCGCCCTCGCGGCCTCGATCGCCGAGTGGCAGTCGGGTGAAACATCCGCAATATGGCTCATCATGCATTTGTGCGCCGCGTGACGATCGGCGATCCCCGGACACAGTCTTTGCATGTCGGCGGCGCAAGCCTTTTTCACGTGAGGGCCCTGAGCGAGGGCGGCGCTGCTTGCCAGGCAAAGCACGGCGACGGCGGAGGCGAGAATTCTGATCATCGTTGTGCGAGGCTCCAGATCTGCTGCCGCTCGGCGGCGCCGTGCGGGTGGCTGATTACACGCCGTGCTTGGCTCGGTCCGTCGCTTTCCCCGGTCGGACCGCGATGTTATCGCGGACCAGCGCGCGGGACGAAGAGCTCGTGATGGCGAGGAGACAGGATGATGAAGGATTTCGCGGGGAAGATCGCGGTCATTACCGGCGGTGGAACCGGCATGGGCCGCGCTCTGGCCCGGCAGCTCGCCGCCGAGGGCTGCAGCGTCGCCATGTGCGATGTTTCGGCGGCGAACATGGCCGCCACCAAGGCGCTGTGCGAAGCGGAAGCGCCTCAGGGTGTGCGCATATCCACCCATGTCGCCGATGTCTCCGAGCCCGATCAGGTCAGGCGTTTTGCGGAGACGGCCGCCGCCGAGCAGGAGACCGATCATATCCATCTGCTGTTCAACAACGCCGGCATCGGCGGCGGTGGGAGCTTCGTGGCCGGCGACGTGGAGAACTGGGAAAAGACCTTCAACGTATGCTGGGGCGGCGTCTACCACTGCACCCGCGCGTTCCTGCCATTGCTGATGGCCGCCCATGAGGCGCACATCGTCAACACCAGCAGCGTGAACGGCTTCTGGGCCTCTATCGGCCCAGGCATTCCCCACACCGCCTACGCGGCGGCCAAGTTCGCGGTAAAGGGTTTCACGGAGGCCCTGATCACCGATCTGGCCGTCAACGCCCCGCACATCCACTGCTCGGTGGTCATGCCCGGTCATATCGGCACCGAGATCATCAGCAATTCGCGCAAGGTCCTGAGCGGCGACGTTTCCGACGAAATCAGTCCTGCGGCGATAGCGGCCGCCCGTGGGCGCATGGCCGCGATCGGCCTCGACGCCGACGTCGCGAGCGACGCCGATGTCGAGGCGTTCCTCAACCGCCAGGCGCGCGCGTTCCACGACGATGCGCCGATGACGGCGGAGGCGGCGGCGAGCGTGATCCTGGACGGCGTGCGATCCAACAGCTGGCGGATCCTGGTCGGCGCCGACGCCCACATCATCGACCGCCGCGTTCGCGCCGACCCCGAGCACGCTTACGATCGCGAATTCTTCGAAGACTTCGCCAGGGAAGCCGGCTGGAAGCTGGGGGTGTAGGATCAGGCGCATAGGAGGGCGCGCCGGATAGGAGCGGCGGCGTCCCCGCCGCCGCATCCGCAGAGGGACAGTTGATCAACGGTTCGCCAGGCCGCGGCAACGCGACGGGACGTCGCGTGTCCGATCGGTCGGCGCGGACCCGCGCCCGCTCAGTTCATCTGGCGTGTCGCCTCCGGCAGGTGCAGCGAGAAGGCCGGGATGACCGCGTCGAACAGCTCTCCGCCTTCGGTCTCCATGCGATAGGTTCCCTGCATCGCGCCGGACGGCGTCTTGAGCGGGCAGGCCGAGGTGTAGTGGAAGGCGTCTCCGGGCTTGAGGACCGGCTGTTCACCGACCACGCCCGGCCCCACCACCTCCTCGACCCGGTTGGCGGCGTCGGTGATGACCCATCGCCGCGAGAGCAGCTGAACCGTCTCATCGCCATGGTTCTCGATGTCGACGGTGTAGGACCAGGCATACTGTCCGGCGCCGGGATCGGACTGGTGGGCCAGATAGCTCGGTTCCACCCGCACCAGGACGCCCCGCGTCACCGCCTCATAGGCGCCGCTCATGTATTGCCGTCCAATGCGCGCTCGATGTCGCGGGCGAGGTCTTGCGGCCCCTCCAGGCCGATCGACAACCTTACCCAACCCGCGGTGAGGCCGATCTCCAGCCGCTGCTCCTCGGTCATCGCCCTGTGGGTGGTGGTGGTCGGGTGGGTCGCCATGGACTTCGCGTCCCCCAGATTGTTGGCGATGTCGAGCAGCCGCAGCCCGTTGAGGAACCTGAACGCCGCCTCTTGCGAGCCGAGATCGAGGGCGATCAGGCTGCCGCCGCCGCTCATCTGCCTGGTGGCGATCTCGTGCTGCGGATGGTCGCGCCGGGTCGGGTAGCGCAGGGTCTTCACGCGGGGATGGGCGGCCAGGCGGTCGGCCAGCATGGCGGCGGTGTCGCTCTGGCGGCGAACGCGCAACTCCAGCGTCTCCAGGCCTTTCAGCAGCACCCAGGCGTTGAACGGCGACATCGAGGGGCCGGTATGGCGGATCATATCGCGATAGGCCTCATCCAGCAGCAGGCGCTCGCCGAGCACCGCGCCGCCCATCACCCGTCCCTGGCCGTCGATATGCTTTGTCGCCGAATAGACGACGACGTCGGCGCCGAGTTTCAACGGCGACTGGAAGACCGGTGTGGCGAACACGTTATCGACGACGACCCGCGCGCCGGCGGCGCGGGCGATTTCGCTGACCGCGGCGATGTCGCAGATTTCGAGAAGCGGATTCGCCGGGCTTTCCAGGAAAAAGACCTTGGTGTTGTCGCGCACGGCGTCCCGCCAGGCCGCCAGGTCGGGCGCATCGACCAGCGTCACGTCGACGCCGAAGCGCGGCGCCCAGGTCTTGAGGATCCAGGCGCAGGAGCCGAACAGGGCCTTGCCGGCGACGACGTGGTCGCCCGCCTTCAACAGGCCCATCAGGGCCAGGTGCACCGCCGCCATGCCCGACGCGGTGGCGCGGCAATACTCCGCCCCCTCGGCCAGGGCCAGGCGCTCTTCGAACATCTGCACCGTTGGGTTGCCATAGCGCGAGTAGATGAAGCCCGGATCGGCTCCCGAGAACCGCGCGTCGGCCGCCTCGGCGCTGGCGTAGACGAAGCTCTGGGTCAGGTACATCGCTTCGGCCGTCTCGCCGTAGGGCGAGCGCGCCAGGCCTCCGCGGACGAGCCGTGTGGCGATATCCCAATCCTGTGGATCTTCGTCCATGTCGCTCTCTTTTGGGTTGGGGCGGAAAAGGGCCGGCATCAAAGGCGCCGGCCCGCCTCTGGTCAAGGGCGCCGCTTGCCAGAACCTCTCGGCTCCGCGAGTGTCGCGCGCGCATGCCTCAGACTCATGGAATTCTGCCGTGCCAGGTCATCGACGCGATGATCGCGGATGGCGCCATCGCCGCGGCGACGGCGTTCGACAGCGACCAGGTGCAGCCGGCCAGTCTCGACCTTCGCCTGGGCGCGCGGGCCTGGCGGGTCCGGGCGTCGTTCCTGCCGAGACTGCGCGGCGCCCTTGTCGAGCGGATCGCCGATGTCGCCATGCACGAACTCGACCTGAGCCGGGGCGCGGTCCTCGAGCGCGGATGCGTCTATATCGCCGAACTGCAGGAGCGACTAAGCCTGCCCGACGACGTATCCGCCCGAGCCAATCCCAAGAGCTCCACCGGCCGCGTCGACGTGTTCGTCCGGGTGCTGAGCAATGGCCAGCCGGCCTTCGACGACATACCCGCCGGATATCGCGGCAGGCTCTATCTCGAGATCGCGCCACAGACGTTTTCCGTCCTTGTCCGCGCGGGCACGCGCCTGAGCCAGCTGCGACTTCGCCGCGGACTTCCGGCGACCCTGTCGATCCGCAGCATCGGCGTCGACCTCACCGGCGAGATCGCGGGATACCGCGCCCGGCGGCACGCGGGCGTCATCGATCTGGACCGTGAAGGCGCCCACGATCCCAGGGACTTCTGGGAGGCTCTGCATCCCCGGCGTGGCGAACTCCTCCTCGATCCGGGCGAGTTCTACATCCTGGCCTCGAAGGAGAGCATCGACATTCCGGTCGGCGAGGCGGCGGAAATGACCCCGATCGATCCGGCGGTCGGAGAGTTCAGGGTGCACTACGCCGGTTTCTTCGATCCCGGCTTCGGGACGGTCGAGGCGGGCGGCTATGGGTCGCGCGGCGTCCTCGAAGTGCGAAGTCACGAGACCCCGTTTCTGCTCGAAGACGGGCAGGCGGTGGCGAGGCTGGTTTATGAGCGAATGGCGGCCCGCCCGACGCGCCTGTACGGCGCCGGCGGCTCGCACTACCAGAACCAGGGTCTGCGGCTGGGCAAACATTTCGCCGATTGGGCTTGAGACTGGAAGACTAGCCGGAGGGTCACCGCTCGCCGGCGGGGCCGCAGCCTGGCGGCGAAGGTTTTATCGACATCGGCCGGAACGGCCTCCGCTCACCGGGGGTTTTAGGTGTCCCCTTTTCCGGAGCGATTACCGCCATGCCAACCGACATCCAGTCGGGAACCGACGCCCCTCTCAATGACGCCGACCTTCGTCACCCGCAATCCGGCGACGCGGTCGTCGCGCGCGCCGTGACCATCGATCGCCAGGCCGAGGAACTCTATGCCTACTGGCGAGACTTCTCCAATCTCGCCGTGCTGATGGAAAACATCGAGCGGATCGAAACGATCGACGCCAAGCGCTCCCACTGGGTGGTCAAGGGACCAGCCGGAAAGGACGTCGAATGGGACAGCATCGTCACCGAGGACGTCCCTAACCGACGCATCGCCTGGCAAGCGGACGAGCGGGCCGACGTCCAGAACAGCGGATGGGTGGAGTTCCGTCCGGCGCCGGGCGAGCGCGGTACGGAGGTCCACGCCTTGATCCAGTACGACGCGCCCGGCGGCGCTGTGGGCCGCACGGTGGCCAAGATCCTGCAGCGAGAACCCAACACCCAGATGCGCCGCGAGCTGAGGCGTTTCAAGCAGCTCATGGAGACCGGCGAAATCACTTCGTCGGAAGGTCCCAGCGGCCGCAAACCCAAGCCGGAGGATCAATAGATCATGCGCGCGCTCACTTGGCACGGCAAACACGACGTCCGCGTCGAGACGGTGCCCGACCCCAGGATCGTCAATCCGCGGGACATCATCATCAAGGTCACGGCCACCGCCATCTGCGGCTCGGACCTGCACATCTACGACAGCTTCATCCCCTCGATGCTGCCTGGCGACATCCTCGGCCACGAGTTCATGGGCGAGGTGGTCGAGATCGGCAAGGGCGGCTCGACCAGCCTCGAGGTCGGAGACCGGGTCGTGGCGCCCTTCAACATAGCCTGTGGCGCCTGCCGCCCCTGCAAGACCGGGCAGTTTTCCGGCTGTGACAACTCAAATCCTGCCGACAAGGCCGACATCAGTGAGGTCGCCTACGGCCATGCCGTGGCCGGCATCTTCGGCTACTCGCACATGACCGGCGGCTATGCCGGCGGGCAGGCGGAACTGGTCCGCGTCCCCTACGGCGACGTCGGCCCGATGAAGGTGCCCGAGGGCATGACGGACGAGCAGGTTCTGTTCCTCTCGGACATCTTCCCGACCGGCTGGATGGCGGCGGAAAACTGCATGATCGAGCCTGGCGATACGGTCGCCGTCTGGGGCTGTGGGCCGGTGGGCCAATTCGCCGTCCGCTCGGCCTTCCTGCAGGGGGCCGCCAAGGTGATCGCCATCGATCACCATCCCAATCGTCTCGCGCTGGCCGCCGAAGCCGGCGCGGACAGCCTCAACTATCATGAGGTCAAGGTCCATGAGGCCCTGATGGAACTTACCGGCGGGCGCGGCCCCGACAGTTGCATCGACGCCGTCGGCATGGAAAGCCATGGGTTCTCGCCGGACAACGTCCTCGACGCCGCCAAGGCGGCCGTGCGCCTCGCGACCGACCGCACCCACGTGCTGCGCGCGGTGATCGTGGCCTGCCGCAAAGGGGGCCACGTGTCTGTTCCGGGCGTCTATGGCGGCATCACCGACAAATTTCCGGTGGGCGCCTTCATGGAGAAGGGACTGACCCTCAAGACCGGCCAGACACACACACAGAAGTACATGACCAGGCTCCTCGACATGGTCGTCGAGGGCAAGATCGATCCGAGTTTCGTGATCAGCCACAGGCTGCCCCTCGAAGAAGCCGCCGAAGGTTATAGGCTGTTCAAGGACCATCAGGACGAAGTCACCAAGGTTGTGCTGCGCCCCAATTGACGGCCAAGGCCTTTTAGGCTGAACCGCCGGACGCCAAGGAGACGTCATGGAGATGAATGCTGAAGAGGTTTACGCGAAGCTGGTCGCGCTTCGCAGGCAGCTCGAAGCCAGCGTCTGGCCAGCGGCTGTCGCGGCGGCTCAGACCGGCGAACACGAGCGGGTGCGAGACCTGGTGAAGTTGAAGGTTGATATCGAATCGATCGACTTCGCGCTAAGCCACCGGCCGGTCGACGCGCGCCCCGACGCTGAAGGCTAGGCGCGGGCAACTCTCACGGTTCCGGCGTTCGGAATGGCGGACCAGCGCCAGGCTGAAGGGAGGTCGCGGATGGCGAGACTTGACAAATTGCGATAAATTCGGTATTTGAGCGGCGCGTCGACGGCGATGGGATGCGGCGGGCGGCGTGACGGTCGGATCGACCACTACGAAACCTGGGATCCACAAGTCACGAGTGCTCAAGAAGAAAACTGTGAGAATTCAAAGAGATGCCCTGAATTAGGCGCCCTCCGAACCGCCAACAAACCGCCAACCAACCGCCAACCAACCGCCATCGAACCGCCGCGGGAGCGCCTTCCACCAGCCTCGCGACCGCCTCCCGACAGCCGTCGCCCGCCCATTCACGCGGGGCGGCGGTAGATCGATTGCCTGGGGTGGGCCACCACCCGGCGCAGCATGGGTTCGAACGCCTCGAGCGGCATGGTGTCGAAGTCGGGATCGAAGCTGTTCTGGTCGTAGAGATGGCAGAACTGCGCGGTGTACTCGAAATGGGGATGCCCGCGGAACTGCTCGCGCATGTCGCGGTCCAGGCCCAGGTAATGGAAGAAGTAATAGCCCTGGAAGATGCCGTGTTTGTCCATCATCCACCAGTTGGCGTCGCTGACATAGGGCTTCATGATGATCGCGCCGACCTCGGCGTGGTTCGCCGGACCCATCAGATCGCCGATGTCGTGCATCAGGGCGCACACGACATATTCCTCGTCGCGCCCGTCGCGATGAGCCCGGGTCGCGCTCTGCAGCGAGTGTTCGAGGCGATCGACCGCGAAGCCGCCGGAGTCGTCGCCCAGTTCCTTCAAAGCGCGTATCAGGCGGTCGGGCAGAGCGCGGTTGAACGCCGCATTGGCGACGCCGATCGCCTGCCAATCCTCGAGCGTCCCCTCGCTCATCGCGTGGTACGTTGCTTTCGCCGCAATCTCGCCGTCGGCCATGGTCGTCTCCCGATCCGTCGTGGTGGCGCCATGGTGTCGCCAACCACCGACCGCGTCAATGTCGCGCCCCGCGGCGGCTTGCCGCCCGCGACGGTTTCGCTATGGTCCGCCATCTCTGCGGGCGTAGTTCAGAGGTAGAACGTCAGCTTCCCAAGCTGAATGTCGCGAGTTCGATTCTCGCCGCCCGCTCCATGTAATACCATCCCTCCTAAAGATTGACACACGCCCACTCGCGGGCGCCGATCGATCGGATGCGGTCGGGGTCGTTGATCAGGAAGCGCCAGGCGCTTTGGCAGGCGTCGAGGATGTCGTCGTATGTAGGCCAGACCAGAG
>JBBRAV010000004.1:0-154823 GCA_038206535.1 Caulobacterales bacterium | reverse complement strand
GCGGTGGACTGGGCCTGGTCGAGTGTCGCGGCGCACGTGCGGGGCCGGGACGATGGCCTGTTGACCGCGGGTCCGCTCGCCGAGCGCATCGGCCCGGACATGGCGCGGTTCTTCGATGTCGATGTGGAGGCCGAGGCGTTGCGCAAGCTCCGTCGCGCCTCGACCACGGGCTGGCCGCTGGGCGCGGCCGCCTGGGTCAAGGCGCTGGAAGCCTCGACGGGCCGGGCCCTCGCCCCCGCTCCGATCGGCCGCCCGCCCAGCCCCGATGGCGCGGGCGGTTTGAACGCCGCTGGAAGCAGTTAAGTCGTACGTGTCCCTGTTTTACAATCGTCCCGTTCCACTGGCACTATCCGAATATCTCACCACGACGGTAAACACGGTCGAAAAATGTTGGGCACGACCCGGCGATGTGGAGTCATAGGGGTTCAAAATCGGCCGGCTTGAACATCTTGCGGTAACCTAGGGGCTAGGCCGAATGGTCGTAGGCTGAGGGGCTACATCCGGTGCCTGAACGAAATCAACCGGCAGATCCGCAACGCCGCCTTCTACCGCAAGCCCATTTCTTGTTAACGGCCTTAACCGGAAATACCTCGAAAGTTTTATTGCCGCCTCACCAAAACCGAAGCCCGATGGGCTTTCGTCCGTTACAGTGCAGTAGGCCAAGTGTAATACACTTATCCTACAATGCAAATTAGCTCGCCCATTTACCCCCATCCTTTGAGCCCTTTCAGGAAACAGCCGCTCGGCCTCATCCTGTGTTGGCTTTACCTCCCAATCGGGGTTAGTAATTATTGTCGCTGTTGGTCTATTTTCTTCCGCATAGATACTGGGCGGTTGGGGTGTCAGTGGGAGGGGCTTTTCGAACGTAGTGAACCTGTGCGATGAAGAATTAGAAAACGGTTTTATAACGTGAATATTATTATTTACGTTTTCCACGGTGGTTGACTTTTTCTTTGTTAGTATTTTGCTGTTATACAACTTATCTGAGGTGGAGTTCTGTAATGTTGGCTCGTTAGCCGGGAGTGGGGTCGCCACAGCTGCTGATGGATGAGGAGGAGCTGGCCAATTCACCCACACTACGCCTATGACGACACCCACGGCGCACATGACAGCTAATGATTTAGTCAACTTGCTTATTTTTTTGTCGTTGTCTACGCGAGACACAATATAAATCAGAAATGCTACCGCCGAAATAACGGCAAGAACTAGAAATGATTGGGCAGCGGGATGCTCAATGAAACTTTCTATATATTTGTTGGGATAGTCCATGACTTAACTATGGTTTCATATTTGCTGAATGCTTAAGGCCTGCGAGATTCCGGCGGTCTCTGTCAATTTCGTTCCCCATTGGCGGATTGGTGTGTGCGTGGCTCTGATTCTTCCTCGACATGATGCGCTTCGTCAAATCGCCATGGCCGCACACCGAGGAAGCGCACGTTAGCAACGCTCGCTTCCTCGGCCACCAGCCGCCACCCTTCGGCCTGGTGCTTCCTCGCCTGGTGGGTCGGAATGACCGGACGACCGTTGGCGCGGTAGGGGTCCAAATCGATGCTGAAGGTCCCGCCATTGTTGGTCCAGGCGCTTCCGATCTGAAGCCAGAAGCCCTTTTTGCCTTCCTGTTCGCGGACGCGGAGAGAATTGAAAGCAAGCGATTTTGGCCTACTATCGCACGTTGAAAGCGGGGACACGTACGACTTTCGCGCTCTGCATACCAGCGTGGACTGAACCTCGTCGGTGAGGCAGCTAAATCGGCTGAAACATCGTCGTTCACTGTCGGCCATCCCACGCTCGACACCGTCGTGAAAGTCATTCGAGCGCCGGGCCTCGAGCTGGTTGCTCAGGCGGAATACGCCTCGCGGAGTCAGCGGAAGGTCGCGGCCTTGACAATTCGCAGATTGATTGCAATATGCAGCTTATCGGGCCTGCTTCGGGACATCCCCGAACGCCCGAATGTCTCGGTTTTAGAGTTGCACTACAAAATTTAACAAAAACAATGGTCTAGAAATTAACATGTTGCCCATCGGCTGCCATTTGTTGCCCGGATGTTGCCCGCCAGCTGCCGGGAACTTGCCGCCGGGTTGCCGGAAAGCTGCCGGCAGATTGCCCGGTTGTTGCCGGTTGGCTGCCCGTGCCTTGCCCTGAAGTTGCCTTCCGGTTCGCGCCCGCCTCGTCCAGCGCCCCCGACCGCGTGGCGGGGCCCCGCGCTCACCGTTTGCGCGCCAGCGGGTGCTTGCTTTCCACCACCGCTCGCAGCCGATCCTGGGTGACGTGGGTGTAGATCTGGGTGGTGGCGATGTCGGCGTGGCCGAGCAGGGTCTGGACGACGCGCAGATCGGCGCCGCCTTCGAGCAGATGGGTGGCGAACGCGTGGCGCAAGACATGGGGACTGACGCGCGCGGGATCTATGCCGGCGGCGCCGGCCGCCTCGTCCAGCAGTTGCGCCACGCGCCGCGCGCTCAAGCGCCCGCCGCGCGGACCGGACGCGAAGAGCCAAGGGTTGGCTTTCGCGCCCTTGGCCAGAAACGCGCCGCGAACCGCCAGGTAGGTCTTGACCGCCATGCGCGCCGCTTCGTTCAGCGGCGCCAGACGGTCCTTCCCGCCCTTGCCGCGCACCATCAGGAAGGCGGGGTCGTGCGCGACCGCGGCCAGCGGCAGGGCGACCAGTTCGGATACCCGCAGGCCGGAGGCGTAGAGGATCTCGACCATGGCGGCGAGCCGCGCGCCCGCCGCGCCATCGCGCGTCGCGGCCGCCGCGATCAGCGCGTCCACCTCTTCCCGGCTCAGGATCTTGGGCAGAGGGCGGCCGGTCTTCGGTGCCGCCACGCGCCGCGTGGGGTTGTCGGCGCGCCACGTCTCGCCCAGCACGAAGCGGTAGAACTGCCGCACGGCCGAACGCCGCCGCGCCGCGGTGGCCGCCGAGAGCCCACGCGAACCGATATCCGCGAAATAGGCCTCGACATCCTCGGCCGTCGCGCTGGCCGGATCACGCCCGCGCGCCGCCAAAAATTGCGAGAGGTCCGCCAAATCCCTCTCATAGGCGCGCAGGGTGTTGGGCGCCGCGCCGCGTTCGGCGGCCATCATTTCCAGAAAGGCTTCCGCCCACTCCATGCCCTTCATGGCGATGTCGCCGCGCTGCGAACCATGGCGAAACTTGGCGCTGTCCGCGCCCCTCGTGTAAAGCCGCTCTGATCATGACAGTATCGGCCGCGCCTTTCAGCAAGACCATCGCCCTCGTCGGCCTCATGGGCGTCGGCAAGAGCAGCATTGGCCGTCGTCTGGCCAACGCCCTGGCCATGCCGTTCCGCGACGCCGACCAGGAGATCGAGGCCGCGGCGGGCTGTTCGGTCAGCGAGATCTTCGACAAGTTCGGCGAGGCGGCGTTTCGCGACGGCGAACGGCGCGTGATCGCCCGTCTGCTCGGCTCGCCGCCCCATGTGCTGGCGACCGGCGGCGGGGCTTTCAACGATCCGGAGACACGACGGCTGATTCGCGCCAACGCGGTGTCGGTCTGGCTGCGCGCCGACCTGGAGGTGCTCGCCGCCCGCGTTCGCAAGCGCGACACTCGCCCCCTGGTGATCGGCAAGGAACCAATGGACGTCCTGCGAGTCCAGGCGCGCGACCGCTATCCGAACTTCGCCGAGGCCGACCTCGTCGTCGACACCGGGGAAAGTCCCCACCACGTCACGGTCGAGGCGATCGTCCGGGCCTTGGCCTCGCTCGCGCCGGCCTCCGCGTCATGAACGTCACGGTCCCGGTCGGCCTGAACGAGAGGGGCTATGACGTCGTCGTCGGCCACGGCCTGATGGACGACGCCGCGGCCCAGATCCGACCGTTCCTGCGCCGTCCCATGGTCGCCATCGTCATGGACGAGATCGTCGCCGCCGTGCACGGCCCGCGACTGATCGGCGCGCTCGAGGCGGAGGGCGTCACGGTGCACGCCCTGATCGTCGAGCCAGGAGAGGCGGCCAAGAGTTTCGACGGCCTTGCGGACCTGTGCGACCGGCTGCTCGAACTCGAACTCGAGCGAGGCGATCTCATCGTCGCGTTCGGCGGCGGCGTCGTGGGCGACCTCGCCGGATTCGCGGCCGCGATCTACAAGCGGGGCGTGGACTTCATCCAGATGCCGACGACGTTGCTGGCACAGGTCGACTCATCGGTCGGGGGCAAGACCGCCATCGACACGCCGCGCGGCAAGAATTTGATCGGCGCATTTCATCAACCCCGCCGGGTGCTGGCGGACCTTACGGCCCTCGAAACCCTTCCGAGGCGCGAACTGATCAGCGGCTATGCGGAGGTCATCAAGTATGGCCTACTCGGCGACCGGGTTTTCTTCGATTGGCTGGCCGACAACACCGACAGGGTTCTGCGGCTCGACCCCGCGGCGCTGGCGCACGCCGTGCAACGATCCGTCGAGATGAAGGCCGAGATCGTCGCCGGCGATGAGCGCGAGTCGTCCGGCGGCCGCCGGGCGCTGCTGAACCTGGGTCACACCTTCGCCCATGCGCTGGAGGCGGAATGCGGTTTCGGCGAAGCGCTCAAGCACGGCGAGGCGGTGGGCCTGGGCTGCGCGCTGGCATTCCGCTTGTCGGTGCGTCTTGGGCTGTGCCCAGCGGACGAAGCCGAGCGTGCGGCGGCGGTGATCGAGCGCGCCGGGCTGCCGACCCGGCTCCACCAGGTGGAGGGCCATCCCTTCGCGGCCCCGGCCCTGATGACTCACATGGCGAACGACAAGAAGACGAAGGCCGGCGCGCTGACCTTCATCCTTGTCCGCGGGGTCGGCGAGGCGTTCGTGGCCAATGATGTCGACCCCCTGGTCGTCAAGGATTTTCTCATCGAGGAAGGCGCCCTGCCATGATGGCCGCGATCTGGGCCATGTCTCTTTTGATACTGGCTCTCCTGGCGGTGTCCGCGGTGTTTTCCGCGGCCGAAACCGCGCTCACCCGCGCCAGCCGCGGGCGCATGCACCAGCTGGAACGCGAGGGGGATCCGGGCGCGACGCGGGTCAACCGGCTGCTCTCCAACCAGGAGACGATGATCGGCGCCGTGCTGATCGGCTACAACGTCATCAACATCCTCAGCTCGGCGCTGGCGACCGAGTTCATCACCCGGCTGGTTCCCGGCGGGTTGGGTGTCGCCCTGGCGACCGGCATCATGACCCTGCTGGTCGTGGTGTTTGTCGAGGTCCTTCCCAAGACCCTCGCCATTGTGCGCGCAGACGATGTGGCGCGAGGGCTGTCCGCGCCGATGCTGTGGGTCGTGCGCGTGCTGGGCCCGGTGATCTACGCCATCCAGTGGATCGTGCGTCACACCCTGCGCCTCTTCGGCGTCAAGCTCGACATGTCCACCGACGTCCTGGCGGCGCACGAGGAGATCCGCGGCGCGGTCGAATATCATCACTCCGAAGGCGCCGTCGAAGGCCGCGACCGGCGAATGCTGGGCGGCGTGCTCGACCTGTCGGACATGGATGTCTCGGAAGTGATGGTTCACCGCAAGTCGATGTCACTGATCGACGCAGACCTGCCTCTGCGCGAGCTGGTGGCCAAGGTCATGGATTCGACCCACTCGCGCCTTCCTCTCTTCCGGGGTGAGGCCGACAACATCGTCGGGATGCTTCACGCGAAGGACCTTTTTCGCGCCATGGCCCGGGTGCAGGGCAAGATCGAGGCCATCGACATCGCGGCCATCATCCGCGAGCCATGGTTCATCCCGGAAACCACCAACCTCAAGGACCAGCTCAATGCCTTCCTCAAGCAGCGCAACCACGTCGCGCTGGTGGTCGACGAGTACGGTTCACTGCGCGGCCTCGTGACGCTCGAGGACATTCTCGAGGAGATCGTCGGTGAGATCGACGACGAACACGATCAGGCTGTCCAGGGCGTTCGTCGCCAGGCGGACGGCTCGGTGCATGTCGACGGCGATGTCACCGTGCGCGATCTCAACAGGGCCATGGACTGGGATCTGCCCGACGACCATGCCGTCACCATCGCCGGATTGGTGATTCACGAAGCGCGCGCCATCCCCGACCCTGGACAGAAGTTTCTCTTCCACCGTCATCGCTTCCAGATTCTTCGCCGCCAACGCAACCAGATCACCTCCCTGAGAGTCAGTCCGCCACTGCCCAGGGACGAGTCCGCGTGAAGCCCTAGCCGCCCTCGCCCGGCGCGGTGGCCTTGATCGAAAGAGCATGCACGGGTCCGGAGAGCTCCTCGGCCACCGCGGCGTGCACAAGGCGTTGCCGCTGCACGCGGCCCAGCCCCGCGAACGCCTCGCTGACAATGGCGATGTTGAAGTGCGTCTCGCCCGCGTCGCTGGCGCCGGCGTGACCGGCGTGACGAGCCGAATCGTCGTCGATCTCCAGCCGGGACGGCGTAAGGGCCGCGACCAGCTTGGCCCGAAGGCGTTCCGCGACCTGACCCATTTGCTTGATGTCTCCGATTGTTCGCATGTCAATTCTTGAAGTGTGAACCGTCACCCACTTACTCTGTGAGCATGCCAGTCGGCTTTCAATACCGCCCGCGTTTCGTGGACATCCGAGTCAAGCCCCCCAAGGTCGAGGAGGAGGAGGCGCGGGCTCAGGACGTGCACGCCCTGAAGGCGGGCGAGCGTCCGTGCGACCATGCCGACTGTCGCGTCGCCGCGACGACGCGCGCGCCGAAGTCGCGCGACCTTGTGGGCGACCACTACTGGTTCTGCCAGGCCCACGCCGCCGAGTACAATCGCACCTGGAACTTTTTCGCCGGCATGACGGAAGCCGAGATCCGCGCCCGCATGGCGGAAGACTCGGCCACCGGCGGGCGGCCGACCTGGTCGATCGCCCAGGGCGGTCGCAATCGCGAGGCCGCGGCGAGCCGGGGCGTGTTCCGCGACCCCTTCGGCATCTTCGGCGCCGGTCAAACCCGCGCGCCCGCCGCCGCCGAGCGCCGCATGGGCAAGCTGGAACGCGGCGCCCTGGCCGATCTCGACCTCGACGCGACCGCCACCGACGTGGCCATACGCGAGCGCTATGTCGAGCTGGTCAAGCGCTGTCACCCGGACGCCAACGGCGGCGATCGCTCGACCGAGCATAAACTCCAGCGGGTTATCAGGGCCTACAAGACGTTGCGTAAAGCGAGATTGGCCTGACAAATACCTCCGCGGAGCCGTTTGCGTCCGCCCAAAGGTCGCGTTAGTGAGCATCGCGTCATGACCAGTTCAATCCAAACCGCCGAAGATCCGCTGCTGAACCTCACGCCCGACAGGATGGTGTCCGTCCGCGAGGAGTTCGGCGTCGACACGGACATGAAGGTTCCAGCCTTCAGCGTGCGCGACAGCCACGTCCCCGATTTCGACGAGGCCTATCGCTTCGACCCGCAGACCACGCTCGCCATCTGCGCGGGCCTGGCGTTCGATCGCCGCGTCATGATCCAGGGTTATCACGGCACCGGCAAGTCGACGCATATCGAGCAGGTCGCCGCCCGGCTGAACTGGCCGCTGATCCGCGTGAACCTCGACAGCCATGTCAGCCGCATCGACCTGGTCGGCAAGGACGCGATCGTTCTGAAGGATGGCAAGCAGATAACGGAATTCCGCGAGGGCATGCTGCCGTGGTGCCTTCAGCGACCGATGGCGCTGGTGTTCGACGAGTATGACGCCGGTCGCCCGGACGTGATGTTCGTCATCCAGCGCGTGCTCGAAGCCCAAGGCAAGCTGACCCTGCTCGACCAGAACCGGGTGATCAGGCCCAATCCGTTCTTCCGGCTGTTCTCGACGACCAACACCATCGGCCTTGGCGACACCACCGGCCTCTACCACGGCACCCAGCAGATCAATCAGGGCCAGATGGACCGCTGGTCGATCGTCACGACGCTGAATTACCTGGCGCACGACGTGGAAGCCGAGATCGTGCTGGCCAAGTCGCCGAACTACGCCAAGACGGCGGAGGGTCGGCGGCAGATCGCGGCGATGGTGCGAGTGGCCGACATGACCCGCAACGCCTTCATGAACGGCGATATCTCCACGGTGATGAGCCCCCGCACCGTGATTACCTGGGCGCAGAACGCCGAGATTTTCGCCGGGGACGTCGCGCTCGCCTTCCGGATGACGTTCCTGAACAAGTGCGACGAGCTCGAGCGGCCGACCGTGGCCGAGTTCTACCAGCGCGCATTCGGCGGCGATCTCCCGGAAAGCGCGGCTCGCGTGAAAGTCGCTTAACCTTAAGAAAAGGCGCCACAAAGGCGTGAAGGACACGAAGAGACCGGGCCCCTTCGCGCCTTTGTGACGCGCTTCCTTTCTTGTCGGGCCCTTGCCCCCTCGTCTAGGGTGCGGCTGCAATCTCCGGAGCCCTGATGGCCGAACCAGACGACATCGCGAACCTGTCCTTCGAGGCGGCCCTCCAGGAACTCGAGCGGATCGTCGCCGAGCTGGAGTCCGGCAAGGCCGAGCTCGAGCGATCGATCCAGGTTTACGAACGTGGCGCGGCGCTCAAGGCGCATTGCGAAACAAAACTGAAGGCCGCACAGTTGCGCGTGGAGAAGATCATCGTGGGACCAGGCGGGATGGTCGGCGCCGAACCGGCGGATTTCACTTGAGCGGCGATCTCGCCCCCCTGGCCCGCCGGATCGCCGAGGCCGCCGACATCGTCACCGTGGCGCTCGACGAACTCCTGCCGCGCGCGGACGGACCGGAAACGCGCCTGACCGAGGCCATGCGCTATGCGGCGCTGGGTCCCGGCAAGCGCCTGCGGCCATTTTTCGCACTCGAGACCGGCCGGTTGTTCGGTTTGGCGCAGCGGTCGGTGCTTCGCGCCGCGTGCGCGCTGGAGTGTGTGCATGCTTACAGTCTCGTGCATGACGACCTGCCGTGCATGGACGACGATGACCTGCGTCGGGGCCGGCCGACCGTGCACAAGGCCTATGACGAAGCGACGGCGGTGCTGGCCGGCGACGCCTTGCAGACGGTGGCCTTCGAGATCATGGCTCACCCCGACACGCACGAAGACGGTGCGGTCCGCGCGGAACTCGTGCATCGCCTTGCCGTGGCGACCGGCGCCAGGGGCATGGCGGGGGGCCAAATGATCGACCTCCTGGGCGTGCGCGACGATCTGGGCGCGGTGGCCCGCATGCAGCGGATGAAGACGGGCGCGCTGATCGTCTGCGCGTTCGAACTCCCGCTTGCCATGGCGCGCGTCAAGGATGCCGAGCGCGCGGCTCTGTTGGCCTTCGGTCGCGATATCGGCCTCGCCTACCAGATCGTCGACGATGTGCTCGATGCCGAGGGCGACAGCGAATCGCTCGGCAAGGCCGCGGGGGGAAAAGATGCGGCGCGCGGCAAGGCCAATTTCGTCACCCTGCTGGGCGTCGACGCCGCGAAAGAGCGGATCGGCCTGCTGACCGCTCAGATAAAAGGGCATCTCGAACCCTTCGGCGCCCGGGCCGATCATCTCGTATCGGCGGTCGACTTCGTCCTCGACCGCAGGAGCTAGCCGGAGCCTCAAAGCCCGCTGAATCGGTATCACGCCATGCCTTCGGCCCACGACGCAACGGACCAAGCAGCCGCGACCGAGGCGGGCGGTCCGATCGGCGGGGAGGGATCGGTGCGCTCGCTCGCCCTGCGGCTCTGGGCCACGCGAGACCTCGACAGGGGCGTCGATATCCTGCTCGAGGCCGGTCGCGCGCTGGGATTGCCGGTGCTGTCCATGCTCGATGACATCTCTCGGGCCGACGCGCCGTTTGATACACATGGCCAGTTGCTGGCCGAGCGGTTCGGCTGGTCGGCCGCCTTCATCGAGCGCTGGGTCGCGCGGGCCTATTCACTCAGTAATCCGGTCGCGATTCTTTGCCGCTTCGAGCACCTGCCATTCGTCTGGATGAGCCGGGACACCCCCGACTACGCGATCGGCGACCGCGAAACGCACGTGCGCACCCTCCAGGAGCTGGCGGCGCAAGGCGTGTACGCCTCGATCATCGTGCCGGTCCGCACGCCATGGGGGCGGATCGGCTACATCGGCTTTGGCGGTCGCCGGCCACGGGAGGACGTGGAACGCCTCGTCGAATCTCACGGCGCCGATCTGCTGGCGATGGGACACGCCTTCCTTCGCCTCTACCTCGAAACGCACGGAGCGCCTCGCGCGCCAGAGGATTGCGCGAGCCTTTCGCCGCGCGAGGTGGATTGCCTCACCCACGTCGCCCAGGGTCATGGCGATGAAGACATCGCCGCGCGGCTGGGCATCTCAAGACACACCGCTCGGTTCCACGTGGAAAATGCTGTTCAGAAGCTGGGGGCGAGCAATCGCACCCATGCGGTCGCGCTGGCCGCTCAACTGGGCCTCGTTGGTCCGGTCAGCTGACGCGGCGTCGTCGCACCCTCCCATTATAGGGAGGTTGCCTGGCAAGTCCGCTGCGGGCATGCATGCAAGGCTAACGTAGGGATACCCTCGATAAGGGCCTGCGAGAAGGGAACGAGACGTGGACACCCAGGAAATCCGTAACTTAAGAATCTTGATGGAGTATGAGGCCGGGCGCAAGGCGCCGCCGGCGTCCTTTCCCAACCTCCCCGACATTCCGGGCGGCCGTTACACCGACCCTCGCTTCCACGCGCTGGAAAAGTCCGAGCTGTGGCGCAAGTCCTGGCTGATCGCAGGGCACATGGACGAGATCGCCGAAGTTGGCGCTTTCAAGCTGTGGGAGACCGCCGGCCAGCCCGTGTTCATCATTCACGCGCGTTCGGGCGAGGTGAACGCCTTCTACAACACCTGCAGCCATCGCGGCGCGCCGGTGGTGACCGAAGAGCGCGGCCGTCGGGCGCGGCTGACGTGCAAGTATCATGGCTGGACCTATGACGACGAAGGCGCCCTGGTGGCGATCCGAGATCCAGAGGATTTCCGCGACCTCGACTTTTCGTGCCGTTCCCTGAACAAGATCCGCTGCGAGCGCTTTGGATCGTTGATCTTCGTGAACTTCGATCCCGAGGCGCCGACCCTGCTGGAATGGCTGGGGCCGATCGCCGAGGAGTGGAAGGAATTCCAGTTCGACAAGGTGCGTCTGGTCGACCACTTCGTGTGGGACCTGAACAGCAACTGGAAGATCGCCATGGAGGCGAACACCGAGGTCTACCACGTCAAGTCGATCCACCCGGCCACGGTCGCCGTGGGCCTCGACGACCGGCGCAACGTGAATGTCTTCTACCCTGGCGGACACGGCCGCATGGTGGCGCCGAACAAGACGAACGATGTGGGCTATGCACGAGTGCGCCCGAAGCTGGAAATCGAAACCGTGGGCGAGATCGCCCGCACTTGCACCCAATCCTATGGCGTGTTCCCCAATATCGTCACCCCGCTCGGCCCGACCGGCTTTCCGATGCTGGTGTTCTGGCCCAATGGGATCGACAAATGCCGCATGGAGGTCTGGTGGCTTGGTCCTGACTGGGGCGAGGGCGAGCGCCCGGCCGATTGGGAAAAGACCATCGAATTCTTCAACGCGGTCCTGGAAGAAGACACCGAGTTTGGGCGCTGGATCCAGAAGTCGCAGGAGTCCTACGCCTTCAAGAGCGTTCCCCTCAGCTATCAGGAAGCGCGAATCTATCATTGGAACCAGTGGGCTGATCGCCTGATCGGCATCAACCGTATCCCGGCTGAATTGCGGGTGGAGCAGGTGATGGGGGATGAATGGCTATATCCCAGCGATCCGAGACTGGCCGAAGCCGGCGCTCTGATGGCGGCCGAATAGTCGTTCGCGAGCTCCGGGGAGAACTCTTGCCTGTCAAGGGATTTTCGCCGTTGTGACGCCGATACATCACAGGTGACATAAAAAGCGGCAGTGCCGGTTTTAATCACTTGCGATTGTTTTGCCGGTTGGTATTCCACGACCAGTTGTTTCGGTGGGCGGATTTCGAAATCGGCCCGCCGCACTTAGAAATCGGAGCAAAGAGGGGAGTGTCGCACCATGTACTCTAGGGCCGCCGCAAGGCAATCTCGTCTACGCAAGAGCCTTCTCGCTTCAGGCCTCGCGATCTCGATCGTCGCCGTGGGAGCGCCGATCGCCTTCGCCCAGGTTGCGGAAGTCGTCGTCACCGCCCGCAAACGCGAGGAGAACGTCCAGAACATTCCTGTGGCGGTTACATCCGTGTCGGGTAAACAGATTGAAAAATTTAACATCACCAGCGTCCAGGACGTCGCCCAGCTGACGCCTCAGTTGATCATTGCCCGCGGTTCCAGCGGCAGCGGCGCCGACATCAGCCTTCGCGGTATCGGCACGCCCACCGAGAACATCGGCATTGAACAGTCGGTCTCGGTCAACATCGACGGCGTCTACTACGGTCAAGGCCGAGTCATCGACGAAGGCACTTTCGACGTCTCCGGCGTGCAGGTCCTCAAAGGCCCACAGGCGTTGTTCTATGGTAAGAACGCCACCGCTGGCGCCCTGGCCATGACCACCAATGACCCTGGATCAACATATCAGGCCGGACTGACAGCTGGCTATGAATTCACGACCGAGAATCCCTATGTGGAAGGCTATGCGTCCGGCCCGGTGAACGACAGGTTTGGCTTGCGCCTGGCGTTCCGCTACAGCGACCAGCAGGAAGGCTACATTAAGAACACGGCCACCGCGACCAATTACCTCACCACCGATCATGCGACCGGGCAATCGAATTCATCGCCCGTCGGCGCGCCGCCGGAGTATCTGGGCCAGAACAAGGATCTCCTCCTGCGACTCACAGGTAAATGGGAGCCGATCAATAATTTCACCATCACCGGCAAGGTGACCTTCGACCAACATCATTCCAACAACAATGTCGACAACGGGGTGATCGTGTATTGCCCGCTCGGCTACCCGCAGTCTGAAGCCGGACTCGTCAACAGATCCAAGTGCGGACATTCGTTCACGGACCCGCAACCCCAGCTGCCGGCCAACGTCGCGGCGGTGCCGAATTCCTTGGAGTCGCTCGCGGGCGGAAAGGATTTCGAACGGTATCAGGACACCACCGAGTTTCTCAAGTTCAACTATACCGGTGCAAACTTTACGCTGACGTCGACGAATTCGTTTCAGCATCTTTTCAACGATTGGGCGGACAATCAGAATTTCACGAAGGCGCCGCTTGTCTACGCCGGCGAGCATTTTGTGTGGAACCAGTTTTCGACCGAGGAGCGTGGGGTGACGTCCTTCCACTCCCCGGTCAATTTTGCGGGGGGCTTCTACTTCCAGACCACCCACCTGCAGTTCGCTCAGGATGTAGATTTCCTGGGCGCCCAAAACAGCGCCGCACCGTTGCCGACCGATGAATTCGTCGCCTACAACAAGAGTGCGGCCACGACGGGTCACACCTATGCCGTGTTCGGGCAAGCGATCGTGGATATCATCAAGAACGTCGAGTTGACCGGCGGCGCTCGCTTTACGCATGAAATCAAATCGTCATATTTTCTCCAGCCGTATGTCAGCCCCGACCCGATCGAGCAGTTCCTGTTCAGGCAGTATGACCCGAATGATCCGAATGGATCGCGCGTTGGAGCGCACCAGGTGTTCAACAACTGGTCGCCCGAAGTCACTCTTACTTGGAAGCCTGTTTCGAACCTGACGCTTTATGGCGCCTACAAAACCGGCTACAAATCCGGCGGCTTCTCAAATTCCGCCATTCTAAGTAATCTAGTCAGCGTTGCTCAACAGGCGCCGGATTTTCAGTTCAAACCGGAAACAGCCAAGGGGTTTGAATTCGGCGAAAAGGCGATTTTGTTCGATCATCAGCTTCGCTTGAACGTCGATTTCTTTGACTACCTCTATTCCAATGTGCAGGTCGACTTCTTCAATACGCCGACCTTCAACTATATTACGCTCAACGCGGCGAGCGCCAGGACGTATGGCCTCGAAGCGGAGGCGGAATTTGCGCCTAAGTCCATCCCGGGGTTGACGCTCAACTTTGACGGCGCCTACAACAATGCGCACTATGTTAATTTCCTGGCGCCCTGCACGCCGGCGGGCCTGACGTACGAGCAAGGCTGCAACATCCAGCGCAACGTGAGCGACGCAGGCGTTCAAAGTTTTACCCCCAACTGCGGCGACAGCGCGGCCAACCTTTGCAACTTCATGGACGTCAGCGGCCGCCCCACGGCGCTCGCCCCGAAGTGGACTGCCGTGATCGGCGGCGACTATTCCCGCCCGATTTCGTCCTCGTTAAAGATGGATCTCGCCTTGCACGCACGGCTCAGCAGTTCGTACCTGACCAACTCGTTTCCGAGCGAAGTGGTCCGGGCGGTCGATCGCCAGTCGGCCTACGGGATGCTGGACGCCGTCTTCTCGATCGGCGGAACCAACAACCGGTGGACCCTCTCTCTCATCGGTCGCAATCTGACGAACGAGTTCGTGCAGACGAGTTCAGCTGGCCTGCCGCTTTCGGGCGGTACATCGGGCTGCAAGGTTTCCGCCTGCGGTGCGCAGCTGATTTCGGATCAGCTGTCGACGGTGTTGAACCCGCGGACCATAGCCCTGCAACTGAAGGTGGCCTACTGACGACGAGGCCCCGTGGGGTCCTCTGGTGACTCAGTTGAGTGGCGAGCCGGGCGGCGGAAAGTTGCCCGGCCGTCTCTCGTCCGACGTCA
The DNA here is from genome assembly GCA_038206535.1 of Caulobacterales bacterium. Classification (GTDB taxonomy): domain Bacteria; phylum Pseudomonadota; class Alphaproteobacteria; order Caulobacterales; family Caulobacteraceae; genus Acaudatibacter. The sequence continues at coordinate 140,257 of JBBRAV010000004.1, read as the reverse complement.
TTCTGTGTCGGTAGCGCCACGGCGGCGGCCGTTCGTACGTCCAGACCTTCGGAAAGCCGCTAGGTCATGGCGGCGATTTTTGATTCTGTGCTAAGCGTCGCCGATTAACGTTCCCCCCGGAGCGGGGGCGATAGAGTTCGGACCCTATTCATGGCATCATCCACCTCTCTGTTGGACACCATCAGCGGACCCGCCGACACCCGCGGTCTCGATCTTCCCGAACTGCGCCAATTGGCCGACGAACTTCGTGCGGAGACCATCGACGCGGTGTCCAAGACAGGGGGGCACCTGGGTGCGGGGCTCGGGGTCGTCGAGCTGACGGTCGCCCTGCACCACGTATTCGACACGCCCAGAGACATCGTGATCTGGGATGTCGGGCATCAGGCGTATCCTCACAAGATCCTCACCGGCCGGCGCGACCGCATCCGCACCCTGCGCCAGGGCGGCGGCCTGTCGGGCTTCACCAAGCGCGCGGAAAGTCCGTACGATCCCTTCGGCGCCGCCCACGCCGCCACCTCGATTTCCGCCGCTTTGGGCTTTGCCGTGGCCCGCGACATGCGGGGTGACAACAACAGCGTCATCGCGGTAATCGGCGACGGCTCGATGAGCGCGGGGATGGCCTATGAGGCCATGAACAACGCCGCCGAGGCGACTCGCCGGCTGATCGTCATCCTGAACGACAACGACATGTCGATCGCTCCGCCCGTCGGCGGCATGAGCGCCTATCTGGCGGGTCTGGTGTCCGGCGGGACCTATCAGCGGGTCCGCAAGTTCGGCAAGGAAGTCGCCAACCATTTGCCGCGCCCGCTGAAGGACATGGCGCGCAAGGCGGAGGAATATGCCCGCGGCATGGCCACCGGGGGCACCTTCTTCGAGGAGCTCGGCTTCTATTACGTGGGGCCCATCGACGGGCACAACCTCGAGCACCTCGTGCCGGTGCTCAAGAACGTCAAGTTGATGGACGACATGCCCGTCCTAATCCATGTCGTCACCCAAAAGGGCAAGGGCTACGCTCCGGCGGAGAGCGCGGCCGACAAGCACCACGCGGTCGCCAAGTTCGACGTGATCACCGGTCAGCAGGCCAAGCCGGCGGCGTCCAACGCGCCCAGCTACACCAAGGTCTTCGCCAGCGAGTTGATCAAGCGCGCCGAGCGCGACGAGAAGATTGTGGCCATCAACGCCGCCATGCCTTCAGGAACCGGCCTGGACCTGTTTGGACAACGGTTCCCCGATCGCTGCTTCGACGTCGGCATCGCCGAACAGCACGCTGTCACGTTCGCCGCGGGCCTGGCCGCGGACGGGATGAAGCCGTTCGCGGCGATCTATTCCACCTTCCTGCAGCGCGGCTACGACCAGGTAGTCCACGACGTCGCGATACAGCGTCTTCCGGTGCGTTTCGCCATCGATCGCGCGGGTCTGGTCGGCGCCGATGGCCCGACGCACGCGGGCAGCTTCGACGTCGGCTATCTGGGCCAGTTGCCGGGGTTTGTGATCATGGGGGCGGCCGACGAGGCCGAATTGGCGCGGATGATCGCCACCGCGGTGGATATCGACGATCGCCCGAGCGCGTTCCGCTATCCGCGCGGCGACGGCGTCGGAGTCGCCATTCCCGATCTCGCCGAACCGCTTGAAATCGGCAAAGGCCGCATCGTGCGCGAAGGCACGGCCGTGGCCATCCTCTCGTTCGGCACGCGCCTGGCCGACAGCCTCAAGGCGGCCGATTTGCTCGCCGCCCGCGGCTTTTCGACCACCGTCGCCGACGCCCGTTTCGCCAAGCCGCTCGATCTCGACCTGATCCTGCGTCTGGCGCGGGAACACGAAGCGCTGATCACCGTGGAGGAGGGCGCGGTCGGTGGCTTTGGGGCTTTTGTGCTGCATGCGCTGGCCGAACACGGCGCTCTCGATCGCGGCCTGAAGGTGCGGACCCTGACACTCCCGGATATCTTCCAGGATCAGGACAAGCCCGAGGCGATGTACGCGGCCGCGGGCCTGGACGCCGAGGGCATCGCCAGCGCGGCCATGGCGGCGCTGGGCAGCGAGCGGGTCGCGCGCGGACGCCGCGCCTGATGGTTTCTTCCCTTCCTCCCTCCCCTTCATGGGGAGGGACAGACGGCGAAGCCGTCAGGGTGGGGAAGTCTCGATGAAGCCCCACACCGCCTTTGGTCCCGCGACACTGCCCCACCCTGGACGCTTCGCGTCCTGTCCCTCCCCATAAAGGGGAGGGAGGGCTCAGGTGATCGAGCTCCGCGCTCTTTCAAAAGACTACGGCGGGCTTCGCGCGGTCGGGCCACTGTCCGTGAATATCGCCAAGGGCGAATTCGTCGCCCTGCTCGGCGGATCGGGCTGCGGCAAGACGACGACTCTGAAAATGATCAACGGCCTGATCGAGCCGGATGCGGGCGAGGTGTTGATCGAGGGCGCGCCCGCGGGGCGCGAACCCCCGTATCGCTTGCGTCGCCGGATCGGCTACGTTTTCCAGGAAGTGGGTCTGTTCCCGCACATGACGGTGCGTGAGAACATGACCATCGGACCTCGGCTGGCCGGTTGGGACAAGGCGCGGACCGCGGCCCGGGTCAGTGAACTGCTCACCCTGGTCGCTCTGCCTGGCGACCTCGGCGAGCGGCTTCCGGCCGCTCTCTCTGGCGGCCAGCGTCAGCGTGTCGGCATGGCGCGCGCCTTGGCGGCTGGGCCATCGATCATGCTCATGGACGAACCTTTCGGCGCGCTCGATCCGACGACGCGCGACGACCTCGGCCGAGATTACCGCGCCCTGCATGACCGGCTAGGCCTGACGACGGTCATGGTCACCCACGACGTGATGGAAGCCCTGCTCCTGGCCGACCGGATCATCGTGCTGGGGGAGGGGGCGATCTTAGCCGACGGCTCCCCGGCCGATCTTCTGGGCGAGCACGCCGCTCCCGCGGTTCGCGCCCTGATGCGGGCGCCGTTGCGCCAGGCCGAGCGCGTCGAATCCTTGATCCGGGGACCACGCGATGGATGAGCGTCTGGCCGCGGCCTGGCGGGTCGCGCCCGGCTATCTGGCTCAGCATGTCCTGCTCAGCGTTTGCGCCCTTGCGCTCGGCTTGCTGATAAGCCTGCCCCTGGCGGTGCTTGCCAGCCGTAGCGCAATGGTGCGTTGGCCGAGTCTCTTTGTGGCCAGCCTGATCCAGACGATTCCGAGTCTCGCGTTGCTGGCGTTGTTCTATCCTCTGCTCCTGGCCTTGTCAGGGATCGGCAAGGCCTGGTTCGGCCATGGTTTTGCGGCCCTGGGCTTTCTGCCATCGCTTTTGGCGCTGACGCTTTATTCGATGCTGCCCATCCTGCGCAACGGCGTGACCGGCGTCATGGGCGTGGACCGAGCCGCCGTCGAGGCGGCGCGCGGCATGGGCATGACCGATCTGCAGCGCCTGTTTTGGGTCGAAATTCCCCTGGCGGCGCCGGTAATCATGGCGGGCGTGCGGACCGCCGCCGTATGGACCATCGGGGCGGCGACATTGTCGACGTCGATCGGGCAGACCTCGCTCGGCAACTATATCTTTCAGGGACTGCAGACGGAAAATTGGGTGTTCGTGCTGTTTGGCTGCGCCGCATCGGCGGGGCTGGCGCTGAGCGCCGATCAACTGCTCGGCCTGATCGAGTCGGGCATGACGTGGCGTCGGCCATGGCGGATTTGGGCCGGCGGCGCGGGGCTTGCCGTCGGGATCGCAGCCGCTCTTTCGCCGCTCGCCGCCACGAGCGTCGGGCGCGCCTATGTGATCGGATCGAAGAATTTCTCGGAACAATCCATTCTCTCGGAGTTGATGGCCTCGCGGTTGGAGGTCGCCGGCGCGCATGTGGCGCAGAAGCAGGATCTGGGCTCGGCCACGGCCTACCGCGCCCTGGCCGCCGGCGAGCTGGACGCCTATGTCGATTACTCCGGCACGCTTTGGACCAATGTGCTGGGTCGCAAGGACAATCCAGGGCGGGAGGCGGTCTTGCGGGACCTTACCGCCGCGCTCAGGCGCCGCGACGGCGTCCTCGTCCTGGGACCGCTCGGATTCGAGAACGCCTACGCCCTGGCGATGCGGGCGGATCGGGCCCGCAGCCTGGGGATCGCGACCATCGACGATCTGACCGCGCGCGCGAGCCAGCTGAACCTGGCGTCCGACATCGAGTTTCTATCGCGCCCGGAGTGGACGGCGCTGCGGCGCGCCTACGGTCTCAGGTTTCGCAAGGAGACCTCCTACCAGCCGACGTTCATGTACCGGGCCCTCGCCGATGGCGAGGCGGACGTCATCTCGGCCTTTTCCAGCGACGGACGCATCGCCGCCGACCGCCTCGTCGTGCTCGCCGATCCCCGCAACGCCCTGCCGCCGTACGACGCGGTGATTCTCGTCTCCCCAGCCGGCGCGCGCGATTCGCGGCTGCTCGGCGCGCTTCGCCCCCTGATCGGGGCGATCCCCGTATCGGCCATGCGAGCGGCCAACTACAGCGTCGACCGCGATAGAGACAAGCGCACCCCCGCCCAGGCCGCCGCGACGCTGGCCCGTGAGGCGGGGGGCTAGACAGACCCGCATATCGGGCAAAAATGCGGCCATGACCTGGCCCATGTTCAAGCTGAGAGACGAGGCGCTGACACCGTTGGACGCCGTTCTCTTCGCGAGCCTGGAAGCGCCATCGGCGCTTTGTCGCGCCGATGGCGTGATCCTCGCGGCCAACGACCAATGGCGCGCACTGGTCGGGGACGCGCCAAGGCTGCCGAAGTCCCAGCCTTCGCTCTTCCTCGCATTCCGGATGGCTCGCCGCGATGGGGGCGGCAAGGGCCTGCTCCTGCTGGGCGCGAAGTCGCTGAAGGTCTCGGTCGATCGCGCCGATGCGGATCGCTTTCTGGTTCGCCTCACGGGGGACGGCCTCGTGGACACTCCGGCGGCTGGCGAGGCGCCGCCGGCCGCACCCGACGTTCTGGATATCTTCGCCGCCACCTCGCCTTTCGGCGCGGCCATCGTCGAGGGCGCGGATCCTTTCGACGCGGTGATCGTCGAGACCAACGCCGCGCTCGCGGCGATAGCGGGGCCGGCCGCCCGCGCCGGGGGATCTCTGCGCGAGATTCTCACCGAGGCCGCGGCCGGCGAGGCGGCGCGTGCTCGCGCCTCGGGCGACGCCGGCCCCTACGAGGTTGCTCTCGCCGCCGACGGCGAACGCGTCGCCCATCTGTATCTCGCCGGCGCCGCCCCGCGCTGGGCGGTCTATCTGCTGGATGTGACCGAGCAGAAGAAGATCCAGCTTCAGCTGGCGCAGAGGAACAAGATGGAGGCGATCGGCCATCTGGCCGGCGGCGTCGCCCATGACTTCAACAATCTCCTCACGGCCATAAGCCTGCGCGCCGATGAGCTGTTGCTTCGCCATCCGCTGGGCGATCCGGCCTACGACAATCTCGCCGGAATCCGCGCGACCGTCGACCGCGCCGCCGGGGTCGCCAACCAGCTGCTGACGTTTTCGCGCAAGGCCACCCTGCGCCGCGAGAGCCTCGATCTGGGTGAGGTTCTGAGCAATCTCGAGGTGCTGCTGCGTCGCCTCCTGCGTGAGGACGTGCGGATGGAAACCCACATGGGACGCGACCTCCCTCGCGTCCGCGCCGACAAGGGCCAGATCGAGAATGCGGTGATGAATCTCGTGGTCAATGCCCGCGACGCCGTTCGCGGCGCCGGCGGTGGCGTGGTGCGCCTGCAGGCTTCCCGCCTGATCGCTTCGGACGCAAAGCGGATGGGATACCCCGGACCACCGGTCGGCGATCTCGCGCTGATCGAGGTGTCCGACGACGGACCCGGCATCCCGGCCGCCATTCTCGGCAATATCTTCGAGCCGTTCTTCACCACCAAGCCGCAGGGCGAGGGCACCGGCCTGGGGCTGGCGACGGTGTATGGCATCGTCAAGCAGTCCGACGGCTGGATCGTCGCCAGTTCGCCCCCCGGTCAAGGCGCGGTGTTCCGTATCTTTCTGCCCGAGCACATCCCGCCTCTGGCGATCGAGGCGTTGCCCGTCCCGCTCCGCAAGCGCGCCACGGCGAATGACCTGTCGGGTGCGGGCCGCATTCTTTTTGTCGAGGACGAGAGCGTCGTGCGGGGCATTGCCGTTCGGCTTCTGCGCGAGCGCGGCTATGAGGTCATCGAAGCGGCCGACGGCGACGAAGCGCTGGCCCTGGCGGAACAGCACGCCGGCGCGATCGACCTGATGATCTCCGACGTCATCATGCCGGGCCTGGATGGGCCCAGTCTGCTGAAAGCGGCTCGTCCCTTCCTCGGCGACTCGCCGGTGATCTTCATCTCCGGCTACGCCGAAGCCGAGTTCTCCGACCTGCTCGAGGGCGAGGCGGGCGTATCCTTTCTCGCCAAGCCCCTCGACCTGAAGAGCCTCGCCGAGCGGGTGAAGGCCCGCCTCGCCGGGTCATGATCCGCGAGCGCCTGACCGCCCGTGTGTTGCTGCTCGATCCGGCCGATCGCATTGTGCTGATGAAGGGGCGCCTGCCGAACGATCCGGGCGCGCCCGGCGCCTGGTTCACGGTGGGCGGCGGCGTCGAGCCGGGCGAGTCGGTAATTGAGGCCGCCGCGCGCGAGATCGTCGAGGAAACCGGATTGACGGACGTGTCGCTAGGTCCGGTCGTCTGGCGCGGCGAGCAGACCCTGCGCGACCGCGAACAGCGTCCGGTCCGATTCATGGAACATTATGTCCTCGCCCGATCGCAAGGCGGCGAGCTCTCGCGCGCGGGGTGGCAGGCGCTGGAGCGTGAGTTCGTCGACGACATGCGCTGGTGGACCCTCGAGGACCTAGCCGCCTGCCACGAACCGGTCTTCCCCCGCGGCCTCGCCGCGCGCCTGGCCGACCTGATCGCCGGGCGGATTCCGACGACACCGCTTGTTCTGCCTTAGCTCGTGCAGTCCAATCGATCATCTTCCCCCTCCGGGGGAGTACCGGCGAAGCCGGGGATGGGGGCGACGCAACCAGCGTACGTTGCGCGCCGCCCCCATCCCGGCCTTCGGCCGTACTTCCCCCAGGGGGGGAAGATGAATACGTTGTGCGCCGCTCAGACGCCGCCATCACTATGGCCTGCACGACTCCTTCGAGATTGCCGGTCACGTCACGGGCTTGCACGCGCAGGGTCACGATACCTTGATCAGCCACCCAACGGTCGCGCCTCCCATCATGCAGCGGTTGTTCCCCGAGCGCATGGAGTTCACTGTCGATTTCGACCGCCAGCCGAGCCGCGGAACAATAGAAGTCCAGAATATAAGGTCCGATCGGATGCTGTCGTCGGAACCGCAGCCCCACCTGTCCAGACCCGCGCAGCACCGACCACAACAGAATTTCCGGCGCGGTCATGGTCTTACGCAACATGCGCGCGCGCTTCACCGTGAGTCTAGGCGCTTCCATAGCTCACCATAAATCCATCTTCCCCCTCCGGGGGAAGTACCGGCGAAGCCGGGGATGGGGGCGATGCCGCCAGCGTACGTTGCGCGTCGCCTTCTACAGCCCCGCAACACCCTCCGCCGCTTCGCCCTCGTCGATATAGCGCTGGATCAAATGGTGCATGTGGCGTATGCGGCCTTCGCTGTAGCGGCCGTAGTGCACCACGCCGATGCCCGAGGCCCGCAGCCCCTCCTGCACATAGGGCAAATTGCCCATGTCCTGCTGGAACACCTGAGCGGCCGTGCCGAGCAGGTCTTCGACGTCCATGAATGAGTCGTTCTCGTCGAGATAGCGGATCGGCGCCGGCGGCGGACGCACGCCGTCCTTGGGAATGGGCGCGAACAGGATGATTTCCATCGTCGCGCGCTCGGGATCAAGGCCGACCGGCAGCCAGCGATAGACCAGCTTGGTCGTATAGCCGGCCCAGATGCTGAAGTTGGGGAACAGATTGTACAGTAGCGGATCCAGCATCTCCGCGTCGGAGGCGTGCGAATAGTCCTTGCCGGTTTCCTCCGCCATGCCCGCGCGCGACATGTCGCCCAGCGCCTGGCGCGCCGTCATCCCTTCGGGCAATTCGTCGGGAATGGCGCCTGAAAGCGCGCGGCGACGATCGCGGCGGCCGGTCAGGTGCTGCAGGATCTCGGTTTCGCTCGGTCGCGATTCCAGGAAGGGGCTCGAGACGCCGCCGGCCGAGAACTGCCGCGTGACGTAATCGCTCAGCAGGTCATATTGGCTGTTGGCGTCGGCCAGGCTGGGCAGCAGCTGCGGGTGGGTGGTGATGCTGTGGTGGCTTTCCATGAAAGCCTCGGTCGCCACCTTCCAGTTGGCCTTGATCACCTTCTGGATGTGCACGGCCTTGTAGCGGTTCGTCCAGTCGTAGCGCTCGAAGTGCTCGGCGATCGGGCCGATATAGTCGATCAGCGGCCTGGCGTTCAGGTCGAAGTTGACGAACACGAACCCGCCCCAGGTGTCTACCTTGGCCTGCGGCAGGCTCATGTCCTTGCCGTCCCACTGCGGGAAGTCCCAGCCGATCGGATTGTCCTTGAACGCGCCGTCCGCCGTCCAAGCCATGCCGTGATAGGGGCAGCGGAATTCGTTGCGGCAGCCGTTCAGCGTCACCAGCTTGCGGCCGCGATGCAGGCAGGAATTGTAGAAGGCCTTGATCGACATGTCCGGCGCGCGCACGACGATCAGCGATTTTCCGACGTTCTCATAGATGCGGTAGTCGCCGACGTTGGGGATCTCCTCCTCGCGGCACGCCCACTGCCAGACCTTCGACCACAGGTATTTGACCTCCTTGGCGAAATAGCCGGCGTCGTAGTAGCGCTCGATGGGGATGGCGTCCGTGCCTTCGTCCCAGCGCGGATGCTGCCGCAGATGATCGGGCGCGCCGACGGAGTCGCGCTCGAGAATGTCTTCGTAGCTTTCCGAAGGGTGGCGGTCGGCGCGAAATCCGCCGGTCGAACTTCCGTCCATCTTGCTTCACTCCCGTGAACGCCCCGCAGCAAGTCCTGCGCGGCATGATCATCTTAAGGCGTCAACCGTTGCACCCAACCGGCCACGAATTCAATCCTGGCACGCGCTATATGTTTGGCCATTGAACGCAGGCCCCCGCGGGTTAGTATCACGCTGTAAAATCGAGAGGATGCCATGACGCTGTCGCCCTATCAGCATTCCCAGGCCGTGAAGATGATCGACAAGGCCATGGCCCACGCGCAGGCTGGCACGACCGACTGGGCGCCGAGCGTCTACCGCGTGCCGGTGGAGCACTATCTCAGCGAAGCGCGCTGGCGCGAGGAGATGGACGCGACCTTCATGCGCCTTCCGCTGATGCTCGCCTTCACCTGCGAGATGCGCAGGCCGGGCGACTACAAGACCATGAAGGTACTGGACGTTCCGGTCTTGATGGTGCGCGGCAAGGACCAGCGCGTGCGCGCGTTCATGAACGTCTGCACCCATCGCGGCGCCACCCTGGCGGAACAGCCCCGGGGCAATTGCGCTCGCTTCGTCTGCCCCTATCACGCCTGGACCTACAACGATCAGGGCGTGCTGATGGGCGTGGCCGACGCCGCCAAGTTCGGCGACGTCGACACCGCCGAGCGCCATCTGAAGGAGCTGCCGTGCGAGGAGCGCGCGGGCATGATCTTCGTGGGCCTCACCCCCGGCCGGGTCTTCGATCTTGAGGCCTATCTGGGCGGCATGCTGGCCGAACTGGAGTCGTTCGGCCTGGAATCCTGGCACATGTATCACCAGAACAGCTTGGAGAGCGCCAACTGGAAGGTCACCCACGACGGCTATCTGGAGACCTACCATCTGCCGTTCCTGCACTCCAAGACCCTGTCGGCGCCCGACGCCAATCCCAGCGTGATCATGGTATACGAAGCCTTCGGCGGGCGCCCGTTCGGCCCGCACCAGCGCATGTCGGGGACAGCCCGGGGCGCGGATATCGCGGCTCTGAAGGACGTGCCCAAGTCTGAATGGACCCGCGACGAATACTTCCACGCCGTCCGTACGGTGTTTCCGAACATCTCCATTGCCCTGTCCAACGCCGGCGGCATGATCTCGCAGTTGTTTCCGCTCGCGCCGGACCGTTGCATCACCATCCAGAATCACATCTATCCAAGAGCGCCCCAGACCGACAAGGAACGCGAGCTGTACGACGAGAAGGTCGAGCTCTACATCCGCGCCGTGCGCGACGAGGACTACAAGACCGGCCTGGCCATCCAGTCGGGCCTCAAGAGCGGCGCCAACCGCGACTTCCTGTTCGGCCGCAACGAGGTGGGCCCGCAGCGCTGGCACGCCGCCGTCGACCACTATGTCGAGGAAGCCCGCCACGAGCGATCGCCGGCCCGGGCGATCGCCGCGGAATAGTGGGGCGCGGGGACGGCTGATCGGGAGCCGCGGTCTTGCCAGCGGCAGGCGCGGCGGGCACGGTGTCCTGCGCTTTTTGAAAGTTTGCCTTGACCGACACCGCCGCTCCAGTCCCGGTCTCCGCCACGCGATCGGACGAACCGGCGGCGCAACCCCAGCGACCGTCCAACGTGGTCGGCGCCGGGATCTTCGCCATTTGGCTCGCGCTCGGCGCCGGCCTCTTGTTCCTCGGTCAGCCGCCGCACGTGCTGACCTTCGCCTTCGTCATGGTCGGCTGGCTGCTCAGCGTCATGGCGCACGAGTTCAGTCACGCCCTGGTCGGATGGTTGGCGGGCGACCACACCGTCAAGGCAAAGGGCTATCTCGATTTCGATCCGCGTCGCTACGGCAATCTGCAGACCGCCCTGATCCTCCCGCTTCTGGCGCTGGCGCTGGGCGGCATCGGCTTTCCCGGCGGCGCGGTGTACCTGCGCAACGACCTCATGCGCACCCGCCTCTGGCGCGCCGCCGCGTCCCTGGCCGGACCCGCCGCCACGGGCGTGATCCTTCTTGCTCTGGCGCTGATCCTGCGGGCGTGGGCGGGTGTCGGCGCGAACGGCGATCTGTTCGCCGCCCTGACCATGCTGGCCTTCCTTCAGGCCACCGCTTTGATCCTCAACCTGCTGCCCATCCCCGGGCTCGACGGGTTCGGCGCGATCAGACCCTTTCTTCCGGCCAGCCTGGCCCCGGCGGTCCGCCGCGCGGAAGGCCTCGCCACCGTGGCCTTGCTCGTGCTGATATTCTTTGTCCCCGGCGGGGGCGCCCTGCTGTTTCGCACCGCGGCCGGGTTGAGCCTGGCGCTGGGTCTACAGCCAAACGCCCTGCAAGACGGGTGGCGCGCATTCCACTTCTGGCGCTAGGCGCCGCCAGCAGCAGGGCCCGACTGGTGGGTAAGACAATGAAACAGCCGGGCCCCGCATCGCGTGGCAGCTGAAGGAACCACGCGACGGTAAGTGTAACCAATACGACGAGATAGTGTTCCTTGGTGGGCAAAAAATGGCGCTCGGATTTGGGACGCGTGGAGCCCGCGGGGCGATCTCGGCTCGCGGCGGCGGGCCCGCCGTCCGGACGGCGGATGCGTCGCGAGATTCTGGTCAGCCGATCCGGACTTCGATCGGCGCCTCAACGTATCGCACCCGCGCGCCGCTGGCGGCCCCAGGTCTGGCGGCCTGTCAGGAACAGCACCCAGCCCCAGGCCGCGCCCACATGGCGCAGCAGCTGAAAGCTGAACGGCTCTATGATCGAGGCGAGGAAGGCGTGGCCGTAGGAGACCTTCGACCGCTCGCCCACCCAGCGGCGGTAGAGGCGGATCGCCCAGAGCTGGAACGAGAAATCGATGGCGATCTTGGCGGCGATCACGCCGCCGACAGGCAGGATATTGCCGGCCCTACCTTGGATCAGCAGACCGCACAGGACGACGAATGCGGTCAGCCCATAGAGCGGCTGGACGGTGTCGATCGCCTTGACCGGCAGCATCGCCAGGCCCAGCGCCCCGTAGCGGCGGTCTCCGACCATGTCGCGGTACCAGTACTGGGTCTGCAGGAAGCCGCCGAACCAGCGCCGGCGTTGGCTGAGGAACGCGGGCACCGTGCTGGGAGCCTCGGTGCGCGCGCCCGCCTCGCCGAGCACGCGGGTGGTCCAGCCGCGCGCCTTTCGCGCGGAATAGCGCTTCATCCGGTGGATCAGTTCATAGTCCTCGACCAGGCAATCAGGGTCGAAGCCGCCGACCTCCAGGGCCGCCGCGCGGCGGAAACCGGCGAAGGCGCCGGAGATCAGCAGCAGGCTGTCCAGACGCATCCAGGCATAGCGCGACAGGAAGTTGCGGATGTACTCATAGGTCTGGAACCAGGCGAACACCTTGCCCGCGAGCGTCGGAGCGCAGACCGGTGTCAGCACGCCGGTGGTCGCCACCAGCGTCGGTTCGGCGGCGAAGGCGCGACGGACCGCGGCGATGGCGTCTACATGCAGCAGGGTGTCGGCGTCGACCGTGATGACGACATCGGTATCGATCAGCGGCAGGGCGGCGTTCATCGCCCGCGCCTTGCCCCCGCCGGGCAACCGCAACCAGTGAAGGTCCTCGCGGGCGGTCGCGATCGCGCCCAGCGGCGGCGGCGAGAGTCCATAGAGCGCAGCCAGGACCTGGGGCGTATCGTCGGTCGATCCGTCGTCGGCGATCAGAATTCGATCGGGCGGATCGGACTGGCCGAGCAGGGCGGCCAGCGTCGCCGGCAGCACCAGGGCTTCGTCACGAGCGGCGACGATCACGCCGACACTGACCCGCGGCCCTTGCGAGGCGATGGGCCCGGCGCGACGCGCCAGAGGCAGGGTTTGCCAGAAGGTGAAGACGAGCAGCGCCGTGTCGTAGGTCACATAGGCCAGGCCCGCCGACCACGTCCACACGCCACGCAGTCCAAACGGCGCCAGCAGCAGCAGCGCCCAGAACACCAGCACCGAGCCATGAATCGCGCGGCTCACCCACGGCGTCGGCGGCGGCGACAGCCGCGGCGACAGGGCCGCCCGCGTCGCGGCGAGACGCGCCTCGCTCAGTTCGGCGTTCACGCTGGGGCTCTCTGCCCGGCGCACCGAAGGGTCGGCGAGTATCGCTTGACGGCTGCCCATGGAACTCCACTTTTGACGACAGCCCATGTCACACCCGATAAGGGCAAACCAAAGGCGTGGCTCGTTACGCCTTGGTAGAGAACAAGGGCTGCCCGGTTCAATGATTGTTCGCTACACCCGCGTCGCCATCGTTCTTCACTGGCTGGTGGCCGGCCTGATCGCCGCCAACCTGGTCCTGATCTGGTTCGTCGACGACTGGCCCAAGGACTGGGTGCGCCCGGTGATCGACCTTCACAAGTCGTTCGGCATCACGGTTCTTGGCCTGGTGCTGCTGCGTGTTCTCTGGCGCATCGGTCACAAGCCGCCGCCCTTGCCGGCCGGCTATCCCGCGTGGGAACGCCGCGCCTCCGCTGTCGCCCACGCGGTGCTCTATCTGCTGATCCTCGCCATCCCGATCTCGGGGTGGATGCACGACTCGGCCTGGAAGGAGGGCCCGACCCACCCCGTGAAGCTGTTCTGGCTGATCCCCTGGCCGCGGATCGCGATGATCGCCCACGTGGCGCAACCGATGAAGGAACACCTGCACGACACCTTCCTGGCGGCTCACCGCTGGTTCGCATACGGTCTCTACGGCCTGTTCGCGCTGCATGTCTCCGCCGCGCTCAAGCACCAGTTCATCGACCGGCAACCGGAACTTCAGCGCATGCTGCCCTGAAACCTCGTCGGCCGCCAACTCTGCGTCGCCCTCAACCGCGGTGGGGCGAAAGGTGAGCGTGGCCGCGATGCTGATGGCCGTCCCCATCGAGGTGGCTGTCGTTTGGATCGACGCTGATCAGGTTGATATCGCCGAATCGGACACCCCTTTCAGCGCGGACACGGTCGCAAAGCGCGGGCACCGCGCTCGTCGATCCTTTGAGAATCGTGCTGGCGAAACAGGTTACGTGATCCAGCGGAACCTCGGTGGTCGAGACGACGAGGTCATGGTTGTCGTGGGCGATCCGCGCCAGGCGGGTTGCGATGTCGCGGGTCCGGTATTCGTAGATGTACGAAAGGCTGGCCACGCAAAACGCGCCATGCGCGGTCTCGAGCCGGCGCTTCTCGACCGCCTGACGCACCAGATCGCGGACCGCCTCCGAACGGTTCTGGTAAGCTGTCTCGGAGACGAGCGCATCGAAGGCTTCGGCGAGAGGTTCGTCGATGGAGATCGTTACGCGCTGCATGTGTGGCCTCGTAGGCTGAACGATCAGGCACTCTAACGTCGGCCGGCGAAAAACTACCGTGGCTCGAGGCGGGTTGGTTCGTAAGACGAATGTCCTGATAGATCTTACACGCTGGGCTTTGGACCATCGCCGGCCGACCATAGTGGGGGCAAGTGCATAGACGTACCGTCGGTTGCCGACTCCGACCCGTCGCGTCAAGGACTTCGGGCGATTGGGCTCTGGTCGTCCTTGGCGTCGCGTCGCTCGTCTGGGCGTCGAGCCCCGGAGAAGCGCTGTCGGACGCGGGGTCTCAGGCGAGCGATCCGACGACGCTGCAAGGACTCGTCGTCACCGGCAAGAAAAACGACTCTCTCGGCACGGCGATCTCCGCGAGCGCAGGCGTCGTGGGCGGCGTCGAGCTCTCGCAGCGGCCCCTTCTTCGTCAGGGTGAGTTGCTGGAGGCGGTCCCGGGGATGATCGTCACCGCCCACACCGGCGGCGGCAAGGCGAACCAGTATTATCTGCGTGGCTTCAACCTCGACCACGGGACAGATTTCGCCACCTTCGTCGAGGGTGTTCCGGTGAACCTCGGAACTCATGCCCACGGCCAGGGCTATATGGATCTCAACTGGCTGCTGCCGGAACTGGTGTCCGGGATAACATTCCGTAAAGGAAACTACTATGCCGACGTCGGCGACTTCGCTTCGGCCGGTTCGGCGGAGATTTCCTACGTCGACAAACTCCCCCGCGACTTCCTGACGCTGGAGGGTGGGACGGACAACTACGGTCGCGCCTTGTTTGCCGGATCTGCGGCTGTCGGTTCTGGCAAGCTGCTCTACGCCGGCGAGTACATCTATTACGATGGTCCGTTCCTTGTGTCGGGACGCTATCGACGGCCCAACGGGCTCCTCAAATACAGTGTCGGTGGCGAAGACGGGGGCGGCTCCGTGACGACGCCGACTTTGCGGTCTCGCGCGCCTATTTCACCGACCACAACACGGTCGTCGGCGACCGGATTCCCGAAGCGATCAACAGTTCGATCTCGGCGTCGGCGATCCTGCACGACATCCCAGGCGCCGAGGGCTTCACCGCGAGCGTGCGTCTGCGGTACTTTGGACCGCGCGACCTGATCGAGAACGGAACCCAGCATTCCGCGCCGGTGGCCGTCGTCAACTCCCGGCTGAGCTACGACCTGACCCGGCACGTCTCGCTTGGCCTAGAAGTGCTCAACCTGTTCGATACGGCCTATAACGACGCCGAATACTATGACAGCTACCGCCTGTTCGGCCAGCCGCCCAATCCCCTCAGCCCCGACGGCAGCTACATGGGTCATGTCGTCCATACGGGCGAGCCGCGCGAGATCCGCGGCAGTGTGACCTACAGGTTCTAAGCAGTTTTCATGTTCTGGCGTGTCGCCGTAACGGCTTGGAACGGCCGTTTTGGCGCGCGATGACCACTATCCAATTTCGCCCAAACGCACTCGACGCGCCCAAATAAAGACGGCTCACCGTATCAATGGTTTGCGAGGGCTGACCGGCGCTGGATCCGGTCGAAGCCGGCCTTCGCCGGCTGCAAATCGGGGGCGAGTTTCAACGCTTCGCGATAGTCGGCGATGGCCTTCAAACGCTCCCCGAGCGCTTCATAGATCTCGGCGCGCGTTTCCAGGCTGTAGGGATCGGCCGGGCTCAGCGCCACGGCGCGCTCCGCATCGGGGAGGGCTTTGGCGTCCTCCGCCTTGCCGTGGTAGGCCCATGCCCGCTCGTTGAACGCGGATGCGTAGTCGGGATTGATCTCCAGCGCCCTCGTCGCATCGGCAATGGCCAGGTCGTGCGATCCCCTGGCGTCGTAGGCGGCGGCTCGATTGTTGTAGGCCACCGCCAGGTTGGGGCGGGTCTCCTGCGTCGAGAGGATAACGGCCGAACACCCTTTGATTTTCACCGTGACATCGGAACTCATGCAGTCGGCCCGATTCTGCTCGAGCGTTTGCGCCGCCGCTGCGCAGCTAATCCCGCCCAGCGCGAGGGTCAGGATGAAGGACGTCAGACGCATAAGCGCTCCTCTTCGGTTTGACATCCATGCTACACCGAGCCTTGCGGGATCGCGAACCCACCCGCTTGATGGCCGACGCCTCGGAGTGTCGGCGACAGACGGAGAATGCATCGCTTGTTTAGTCGAATTGCATTGGCGTTGATCGCCGGGTTCGCGAAGCAGGCCGGCGCCGCGGAGGCAGCGACGCCTCCTGTCGTCGCGATCGGGAGCTACGCACAGCTGAGAACGCCGCTCCCGCTGCCGTACGACGAAAAGGCCGGAGCCGACGCCTCGGTCGAAGCCGCGGCCGCCCAGGCGAAGACGGAGCACAAGTTGCTGCTCATCGAACTCGGCGCAAACTGGTGCGCGGACTGCCGCCTGCTAGCGGGTGTCATGGCTTTGCCGGAGGTCAAACCCTTCGTCGATGCGCACTATGTCGTGGTGACGGTCGACATCGGCCGGATGAATCGAAACCTGCAAATTCCGGCGCGCTATGGGGTCAAGGGTCTCGACGCGGTCCCAGCGCTTTTGGTGGTCGATCCCCGCGCCGGCGTCTTGTTGAACAAGGGACGTGTCTTTGCCCTGCAGGACGCGCGCCGCATGACGCCTCAGGCCTTGGCGGACTGGCTGGCGCAGTGGACGCCCGCCTAGGTTCTCCTCGCCTTGGTTGCGAATGTTGTAATTCGAGGCCAACCTGCTACACGCGCCTCGATGATGAGGCGCGACATCCGATGAGCTGGGGGCGGCGCGCCTTCGTCGTTCTGGCGGCGCTCGCTATGCTGGTCGGCGTCCTGTCGCCGCGCGGCTTCATGATCGTCAGCGGCAATTCCGGCCTTCCGGAGGTCGTCGCCTGCACTGGCCATGGGCCCATGATGTCCATGCGGGCCGACAAGGCGCCCACTCATCCGCTGACGTTGCGTCATGACGCTCCCTGCGTCTTTGCGGGTCACGGTGTCTCGACCACGCCGTCCGTATCCATCCCCTTCGAGCAGCGGCTTGTGGTCTGGACCGCGTCGCCGTCGGCGCTAATGCTCTTACACGGTGTCACCAACCCCAGCCTCGCTGCGCCGCCGCCACCCTCTCAAGCCCCTCCCGCACATCTGGCCTGACTTAAGAATCAAACCGACACGGCGCGCTGACTCGCGTGCGCCGTCGCCAGATCACACGTGCGGCGCGTCCGACGGACCGCGCACAAGGGTACATTCAAATGAAACGACTGCGTCTGCTCTCGGCCCTGGCCGCGACAATCATCATTCCTGCTTTTCTGACGCCAGGCCTCGCTCTGGCCTGCGCCTGCGGTTGCGGCGTGTTCGACGTGGGCGGCAAGCCCATGGCGTCGGCTCCGCACTCCGGGCAGGTATTTTTCGAGTACGACTACATGAACCAGAGCCGCAACATGTCGGGGACGCACAACGCGCCGGCGGCCGATAACGACGACAAGCAGATTCGTTCCAACTTCTTTATGGTCGGCGCAAACTACACGTTCAACCGCGACTGGACCGCGACCATCGAACTTCCCGTCACCAACCGCCTGTTCCGCACCGAGAACGACGACGGGTCGGGGGTGGGCTCCTTCAACCACACCGCCTTCGGCGACATCCGCATCATGGGGACCTACACCGGCCTTTCACCCGACATGTCGACCGGCCTCACCCTCGGATTCAAGCTGCCGACCGGCGATTGGCGGTACCCTGGATTCGACCGCGACACAGGCATCGGAAGCGGCAGCACGGACATTCTGCTGGGCGGCTACCATGAAGGCGCCATAACCAAGAACGGGGCTCTGGGCTACTTCGTCCAGGCTCAATTCGAAGTCCCCTTCGCGACACAGGGGGGCTACCGCCCTGGCAACGAATTCAATGGCGATTTCGGGATCAACTACACAGTTTGGACCTCCGCCGATGGCCGATACAGGCTCTCGCCGCTGCTGCAGCTCATCGGGTCGACCCGTGCCGAAGATTCGGGCCCGGAAGCCGACCCGCCGAACAGCGGCTACAGCCGGCTGCTCCTCTCGCCAGGTGTGGAATTCGACGCGCTCGACTGGAAGCTTTACGGTGACGTGGAGTTTCCCGTGTATCAATATCTGAACGGCGACCAGCTCACCGCGCCGGCGTTGTTCAAGGTCGTCGTCAGTCACCGGTTTTAGGAAGCCGGACTCCACCAAAAGGCGCGGAATCCGGACCTTGCTTCAGACGAACACGCGTGAACGCCTCAAGGCGATCGAGCGGCATGGGGTCCGAATGCGAGGTCCGCTCCGGTCGCCCCACCGGCGTCGCGCGCTACCGGGCGAGAGTCCGGACGCCGATGGCCATGGGAAGATTTTTATCTTTGCGCAGCATACCCCCTGGATAGCACGCACGGCGCGACGGTCGCGACGCAACCGTCCGTCCAAAAACAGACTGTAGGATTTCATGTCCGCCATGACCGTGACCCAAAGTCTGGTTTTCGCCAGCGTAGCGCTGTTGGTGAGTGCAAACGCCGCATCCTCCCAAACCTATCACGCTGGCATGCTGCGGATAGAACACGCGTGGATGTTGCCAACTCCGTCACGAGCCCCAACGGCCGCCGGCTATCTGACGGTGACGAACACCGGCGATCGACCCGATCGGCTGCTGGGGGCCTCATCGTCCAGCGCCGTGCGCGTCGAACTCCATCAGACGACGATGAGAGACAACATCATGCGGATGAGGCCCGTGGCTGGCGGTGTCTCGATAGCGCCCGGACAAACGGTCGCGATCGAGCCTGCTGGATATCACCTGATGTTGGTGGGCCCGAGGCGCCCATTTGTGCTCGGACAGAGCATACCGGCTATCTTGCATTTCGAAAGGGCGGGGTCGCTCCGTATCGCGTTCACCGTTCGGGCTAGTCCACCCGCGGCCTCGCCCATGTCCCCAGCGTCGTTCCGTTGATACCCTGCGCGCTCATTTTGTCGCGGGGGTGGCCGTTTCCGCACGGCTGATCGTGTATCGTGCGGGTCGTTTTCGGGGCGTGGGGACGCCTATTACCGCGCGACGCCTCGACGAAGTGATCCGTCCTCTCCTGTTCATTCAAGGAGACGAAGGCGCAGACTGATCCAAAACCGGGCCCGCGCCGTTCAATGGTCATCGCCGCGCTCCGCGGCCTAACATGTTTTATGAGTAGCTTCCGATGATGAATGCGAGACGAGTGATGTTGGCCGCCGTGGCGGTCGTGGCTGTGGGCGCGGCCGGGATGGCCAGCGCTCAGATGGACATGGGCGCCGAACCCATGGTGGGCGGGGCGGCGATGTATCCGACCAAGACGATCGTCCAGAATGCGATGAAGTCGAAGGACCACACGACCCTGGTGGCCGCGGTGAAGGCCGCCGGGCTGGTTGCGACGCTGGAGGGCCAGGGACCGTTCACGGTCTTCGCACCGACCAATGAAGCGTTCGAAAAGCTGCCGCCGGGCACGGTCGCCACCCTGCTCAAGCCGGAGAACAAGGCCATGCTGGTCAAGATCCTGACCTATCACGTGGTCTCCGGAAAAATGACCTCCAGCGATATCGCCGCGGCGATCCAGTCCGGCGGCGGCCGAGCGACTCTTACGACCGTCGAGGGCGAGCCGCTGACGGCCTCCATGGACGGGGACAAGCTGGTGCTCACCGATGCGAAAGGCGGGACCTCCACCGTGACGATCGCCAATGTCGTGCAATCAAACGGGGTGATCCACGTCGTCGACACGGTGCTGATGCCCTAACTCGGGCTGCAAGCGTGCCGGCGCCGGTCACGGCGCCGGCCGCCACCTCACGGGGCGCCATAGCCGGCGCGGCGTTCCGAAATTCATGCGCTGGCGCCTTATTTGCTTCGCCCAAATCCGCGTCACGCCGGCCCGCATCACCAACCATCCGTGCGGCGCGAAGCGCCATCCGTGTGCATCCGCGGTCTAAAACCAGCGCCTCGAAAGGGTCACGCATTCGGGATCGGACCGGCGACGTCCCCGTCGCCGTTCGTACGACCAAGCATGATATTGACCGCTTTCATGACCGGCGGGGCGAGACGCGCCCAGTCCGGTCAAGACAGTGCCCCGAGGGCAGGCTCCCTGACCATCTGGCTTCGCCCGTGCAGCCGTACGCTGGCGCTTGACACGCTGGCGGCCGGCGCGTCCGACCTGGTGACGCCATTGACCTCCGCGTCGATCGCCCCGTGTCTTGTCACGAATGCGCGACCCAGGCGTTGGTGGCCAGGTCTACGTAGGAGGATGACTGTGTCGATCCGGCAATCGCTCGCTGTTCTCAGCTTTCGCGCGCCCCGGCGTGGACTGTTGGAGATAACGCCCGACATCGTTGGCTGGGTGGCGGCCCAGGCGATCGAAACCGGACTGCTGACACTGTTCTGCCGGCACACGTC
Organism: Caulobacterales bacterium; assembly: GCA_038206535.1. GTDB lineage: Bacteria > Pseudomonadota > Alphaproteobacteria > Caulobacterales > Caulobacteraceae > Acaudatibacter. The sequence continues at coordinate 119,751 of JBBRAV010000004.1, read as the reverse complement.
GGCGTCGCTGATCATCCAGGAGAATGCAGCGCCCCAGGTTCGCGATGATCTGGAGAATTTCTTCACCTTGCTCGCGCCCGAGAGCCCCGGGCGATACAGCCACGACGACGAGGGGCCCGACATGCCCGCGCACATTCGTGCCGCCTTGACCGGCGTCCAGCTATCGATCCCGGTAATCGGCGCCCGCCCGGCCCTGGGAACCTGGCAGGGCGTCTACCTCTTCGAACACCGCCGCCGCCCTACGACGCGCGAAATCGCCTGCCACCTCCTGGGCGACTGAGCGCGCGCTTACAGCTTTAGCAGCTGCTTGCCGATGTTCTGGCCTTCGAACAGGCGGATCAGCGTCTTGGGAGCGTTCTCCAGGCCTTCCTGGACATCCGAGCGCGTGCGCAGCTTGCCCTCGCGGATCCACGCGGCGATGCGGGCGCGGGCCATCGGGAACTCGGACATATAGTCGAGGACCAGAAGGCCATGCATGGTGGCGCGCTTGAAGACCAGGTTGAAATAGTTCTGCGGTCCGGCTGGCATCTCGTCGGTCGCATAGCGCGAAATCCCGCCGCATATCACCACCCGGGCGTACAGCGAGATTTGCGCCAGCAGCACGTTGAGCTGATCGCCGCCGACATTGTCCCACAAGACGTCGATCCCGCCCGGCGCATGGCGCCGCACGGCCTTGCGCACGTCTTCGGACTTGTAGTCGATGGCCGCGTCGAAACCCAGTTCCTGGGTCAGCCATTCGCACTTCTGCGGTCCGCCGGCGATGCCGATGACCTTGCAGCCGCCGATCTTGGCGATCTGGCCGGCCACCGATCCGGTCGCGCCGGCCGCGCCGGTGATGACCACCGTATCGCCGGGAAAAGGCTTGCCCAGTTTGCTGAGGCCGAAATAGGCGGTCATGCCGGTGCCGCCCAGCGCGCCGAGGTTTTCCGTCAACAGTGCGTCGTCCTCGAGCCTGGTGAGGTCGCGCGCGCGCATCGTCGCGTACGCCTGCCAGCCGAGCGAACCGCTGATCTTGTCGCCGGGGTTGAAGGCCGGATCGTTCGACTCGACAACCTCGCCCAGCCCCCCGGCGCGCATGACATCGCCGATGTTCAGGGGCGCGGCGTAGCCGCCGATGTTTTCCATCTGACCCTTCTGCGAAGGGTCGAAGCTCAGATATAAAGTGCGGACCAGGACCTCACCCGCCTGCGGCGCACGCGCTTCGCCGACCTTCCACTCAAAATCGCTTTCCAGCAGCATGCGGTCGTTCGGTCGCGCCGCGATCAGCCACTGATGGTTGGTGAGAGTCATGATGCGTTCCTCGTCGGGTATCGGGAATTTCGAGATCGAGCCGCTTAAAGAAAGGAAGGTTTAACCACGAAGAACACGAAGTCTGTTCGACGGCGAAGCCGTCACTAATCCAATCCATGTCGCAATGCGCCGTCGGCGCGGGGGATCAAACTTCGTGTTCTTTGTGTCCTTCGTGGTTAGATTCTTTTTCTTACCAGGCCCGCCGGTGTCACAACCCGATCAACCGCGCCAGGATGTTGTGCTGGATTTCGTTCGACCCGCCGAACACCGTGCTCGCGCGACCGTTCAGGTGCCGGGTCATCACGGTCAGCGCGTGGGCCGGTCCGATCGGGGCCTCTGTGGGATGTGCGCCGAGCGCGGCCCTCTGGTCGGCCGCCGCGTAGGCGCCGATCGCATCGACCGCCAGTTCGGCGATGTCCTGGCTCTTCTGGCTCGCCAGCATCTTCTTGATCGAGGCGGCCGTGCCCCCGACGCTCTCGCCCACGCCCGCGCCCGAGCTGAGGTAAAGGTCGGTCCAGTCCGCTGTGATCAGATCCACTTCCAGCAGCGCGGCCTTGCGCCGGAAGCAGGAGTCTTGCATCAGGGAGACGGCGTTGTCCGCCGGCTCCTTCGCGGCGATCGCCTCGACCTTGCCGATGCCGGACATCAAGCCCACGCCCAGCGAGCCGCCGCCGCGCTCGAACTCCAGCAGATACTTGGCCACCGACCAGCCGTCATTCTCCTCACCCATGCGGTTGGCGACCGGAATGCGCACATTGTCGAAGAACAGCTGGTTCAGCTCGTGCTCGCCCGAGGTCGAGATGATCGGTCGATGCGTCAGGCCGGGCACATCCATCGGCGTGACCAGGAAGCTGATGCCGCGCTGTGGCTTGCCCTCTGTCGAAGTCCTCACCAGCAGGAACAGATAGTTCGAGTTGTGCGCGTTGGTGGTCCAGATCTTCGAGCCGTTGACCACGTAGTCGTCGCCATCGCGCACCGCGCGCGTTTGCAGCGACGCGAGGTCGGATCCGGATTGCGGCTCGGAATAGCCCTGCGCCCAGATGTGCTCGCCAGACAGCATGCGCGGCAGATAGTATGCCTTCTGCTCGGCGGTGCCGTATTTCATGATCACCGGCCCGCACAGCGAAAGGCCCATCGAGGGCAGGCTGGGCGTACCCGCGCGCGCGCATTCCATCGAAAAGATTTCCCGCTGTCGCGCGGTCCAGCCGGGGCCGCCGTATTCTGTCGGCCACGCCGGCGCGATCCAGCCCCGCTCATAGAGAATCTTGTGCCAGCGGATGGCGACGTCGTGCTCGGCGAAAATGCCGCCCTGGCGTTCGGTCTGCGCGCGCAGCTCGGCGTCGAACTTTTCTTCGAGAAAGCCACGCACCTCGTTGCGAAAAGCCTCTTCCTGGGATTCCACCGTGTCCTTCATGACGTCCTTGGCCTCTCTCCAGTAAGCTCGTCAGCGTTAAATGTTGCGGCCGGCGCCCGACGTCAACACATTAGCATAATCTGTTACGGTTTCCGGGATCAGAAAGGCCAGGCCATGATCATCCCTTCGGACGGCGACTTCCGCCTCGATGACGAAGCCCACACCGCCGCCCTGGGCGCCGCCATCGCCGGCGTGCTCGGCAAGGGCGAGGCCATCTGTCTGACCGGGCCCCTGGGCGCCGGTAAGTCCGTTCTCGCCCGCGGCCTGATCCGCGCCGCCTCGCCAGACGAGGCTGACATTCCCAGTCCCACCTTCACCCTCGTTCAGTTCTACAGGGGTCCGCGCTTGTCGATCGCCCACTTCGACCTCTACCGCCTCGAGTCCCCCGACGAGGCCTACGAGATCGGCTTGGACGAGGCCCTGGTCGACGGCGCGGCGGTCATCGAGTGGCCCGAGCGTCTGGGCCATCACCTGCCGCGCGATCGCCTCGACATCGATCTCGTCCCCGATGGCGACCTGCGCCGCGCCCGCCTGACCCCCCACGGCGCCTGGGAAGGCCGCCCGATCCGACTGTAGGCCCGCATGAGCTTTTTTTGCCGTCGTCCGGCCATCCTCGCCCCCATGCTTGCGCGGCCGGGCCGGAAAGCCGCCGCATTCTCGGCGCGCATCTCAAGGCCAGGGAGCGGGACCAAAATGTGCTGCCAATCGGCGGGCCGATGCGCTAGAATTCAAACACATGTTCTGAACTCGGGGAGGATGCTTGTCTCAGCTTGATTTTCTGGCGCCGACGAGCGCTGAAGAAGCGGCCAGGGCGCTCGCCGCGTCGGGCGCGGAAGGGCGGCCGTTGAGCGGCGGCACCGATCTTCTCGTGCAACTGCGTTCCGGTCGCCTGAAACCGGGGCTCATTGTGGATCTCAAGAAGATACCTGGCGCGATCGGGATCCGTGAGGAGGGCGGCGGCTTCGTCATCGGAGCCGCCACGCCTGGCGCCATGCTCGGCGAGCACCCCTCTCTCGGCCGGGTCTGGCCAGGCGTCGTCGAGGCGGCGAGCCTGATCGGCTCGACGCAGATACAGGGCCGGGCCTCCATGGCCGGTAACCTCTGCAACGCCTCGCCGGCCGCCGACAGCGTGCCGGCCCTCATCGCGGCGCGAGCGACCTGCGTGATCGTCGGGCCCTCCGGCCGGCGAACAGCGCCGGCGAACGAGATTGCGATCGGCCCTGGCCGCACCTCGCTGCAGCCGGGCGAATTCGTCCTGGAGATTCACCTGCCGCCGCGCGGTCGGCGCGCCGCCGACGCCTATCTTCGGTCGATCCCTCGCACCGAAATGGACATCGCGGTCGTGGGCGCGGGGGTAAGCCTCGCCCTCGACGCCGATGGCGTGATCACCGAGGCGCGCGTGGCGCTGGGCGCCGTGGGCCCCACCGTGATCGTCGCCGAAGACGCCGCCGCCGGGCTGGTCGGAACGCGCGCGGACGACGCGGCGATGGCCAGCCTCGACGCGGCCGTTCGCGCCGTCTGCAGGCCGATCACCGACAAGCGCGGCACCGCGGACTTCAGGACCAAGATCGCCGGCGTGCTGGCCAGGCGCGTGGCGGGCATCGCCTACGCGCGAGCGAAAGAACAGAAATGAGCAAGCAACATATCACCGCGACGGTCAACGGTGACCCGGTCGAGTTTCTCAGCGAGGCGGGCGCGACCCTGCTCGACGCCCTGCGCGACGAACTGGGGCTGACGGGCTCGAAGGAAGGCTGCGGCTCCGGCGACTGCGGGGCCTGCAGCGTCATCCTCGACGGCCGCCTCGTCTGTTCATGCCTGGTCCTGGCGGCGGAAGCGGAAGGTCGCCGGGTCGAGACGATCGAGGGCATGGCCGAGGGCGGCGTCCTGCACCCGCTGCAGCGCAAGTTCATCGAGCACGCCGCCCTGCAGTGCGGTTTCTGCACGCCGGGCCTGCTCGTGGCCGCAAAGGCGCTGCTCGAAACCAACCCCGACCCCAGCGAAAGCGAGACACGCTATTGGCTGGCGGGCAATCTTTGCCGGTGTACCGGCTATGACAAGGTGATCCGCGCCGTGATGGACGCGGGCGCGGAACTGAGACAAGCGAGGGTGGCATGACGGACGTTCTCGATCGCCCGGAGACGGGCCTCAACCTCAAGGTCGTGGGCACGCGACCCGATCGTCCCGATGGCGTCGACAAGGTCACTGGCCGGGCGACCTACGGCGCTGACTTTTCCATGGCCGGCCAGCTGGTCGGCAAGATCCTGCGCAGTCCGCACCCGCACGCGCGCATCCTCTCCATCGACACGCGCAAGGCGCGCGCCCTGCCGGGCGTGAAGGCGATCGTCACGGGCGCCGATTTTCCCGAACAGGCGTCGCAGGAGATGGAAGGCGGCGAGGGCGCGGCCAACATCCGCGACATCGCGATGAACTGCCTGGCGCGCGACAAGGTCCTTTACGACGGCCACGCGCTCGCCGCCGTGGCCGCCACCTCTTCGTCGATCGCCGACGCGGCCCTGGCGCTGATCGATATCCGCTACGAGGTATTGCCCCACGTCACCGAAGTGGAGGCCGCCATGGCCGCCGACGCGCCGATTCTCGACGAATCACGCTTCACGACCGGCCTGGAAGCAAAGCCCGACAAGCCCTCCAACATCGTCTCGCGCATGCAGTTGAAGCGCGGCGATCTGGCCGAAGGCTTCGCCGCCGCCGATGTGATCGTCGAGGGGCGCTACACCACGCCCGCGGTGCACCAGGGCTATATCGAGCCGCACGCTTGCGTCGCCAGTTGGAGCGCCGACGGCCAGTGCCAGGTCTGGGCCTCGAGCCAGGGCCAGTTCATGATCCGCACCTACTGCGCCAAGATTCTCGGTGTCGAGGCCTCCGACATCCGCGTCACGCCCGCCGAGATCGGCGGCGGGTTCGGCGGCAAGACCACCGTCTATCTCGAGCCTGTCGCGCTGGCCCTGTCCAGGCAGGCCGGCGCGCCGGTGAAGATGGTGATGACCCGCGACGAAGTTTTCCGCGCCACCGGCCCGACTTCCGGCGCCGTCATCGAGGTCAAGCTCGGCGCAAAGTCCGACGGGACGATCGTGGCCGCCGACGTGGTGCTGAAGTACCAGGCCGGCGCCTTCCCTGGCTCGCCGGTCGCGCCGGGATGCATGACCGCGCTCGCCTGTTACGACGTGCCCAACTTCCTGATCACCGGATACGACGTGGTCAACAATACGCCCAAGGTCGCCGCCTACCGCGCGCCGGGCGCGCCGATCTCCGCCTTCGGCGTCGAAAGCGCCGTGGACGAACTGGCCGGCAAGCTCGGCATGGACCCGATCGCCTTTCGCCTGAAGAACGCGGTGAGGGACGGCGTCAAGGCGGCCTATGGTCCGACCTACAAGAACATCGGCTACGTCGAAACGCTCGAGGCGATCGCAGACCATCCGCACTATCGCGTGCCTCTGGGACCCAACCAGGGGCGCGGGCTCGCGGTCGGCTTCTGGTTCAACGTCGGCGGCGAGTCGACCGCGGCCGTGAACATCGTCGACGACGGGTCCGCGGTGGTGATTTCGGGCAACCCCGACATTGGCGGATCGCGCGCATCCATGGCCATGATGGCCGCCGAGGTCCTCGGACTCCCGGTCGAGCGCGTGCGCCCGATCGTCGCCGACACTGCCTCGATCGGCTTTTCCATGCTCACCGGCGGCAGCAGGACGACGTTCGCCACCGGCATGGCCGTCACCCAGGCGGCGCAGAAGGTCGTCGAGGACCTGAAGCGACGCGCGGCCGAAATCTGGGACGTGGGGATCGATCAGGTGGAATGGGCGAACGGGTCGGCGCTCTGCCTCGACGCCGCCAGGAACAAGCCCGACCTGACGCTGGCCGCCATCGCCGCCCAGTCGGGCAAAACCGGCGGACCGATCGGCGCGACCGTGGCCCTGAACGCCCAAGGCGCGGGTCCGGGCTTTGGCGCGCACCTTTGCGATGTCGAAGTGGACCCCGAGACCGGCCGGGTCACCGTCCTGCGCTACACCGCGGCCCAGGACGTCGGCAGGGCGATCCATCCGGCCTATGTGGAGGGCCAGGTCCAGGGCGGCGCCGCCCAGGGCATCGGCTGGGCCCTCAACGAGGAATACGTCTTCGACGCCGGGGGGCGGATGGAAAACGCCGGTTTTCTCGACTACCGCATGCCGGTCGCCTCGGACCTGCCGATGATCGACACCGTGCTGGTGGAGGTGCCCAATCCGCGTCATCCGTTCGGGGCCAAGGGTGTCGGCGAGGTGCCTATCGTGCCGCCGCTCGCGGCGGTCGCCAACGCGGTCAGCGCCGCGATCGGCGTGCGCATGCACGATTTGCCGCTTTCGCCGCCCCGGATCCGCGCGGCCGTCGACACCCTCTAGAGATGCCCCGTGTCGTGGCGGCCGGCGGCGAATGCCAGCGCTTTACCGGCGGCGCCACGACATTCGACGTCGAAGCCGCGACGGTACGCCGTCTGATCGACAAACTAGACGCCCGCTACCCGGGCTTGGGCGAATACATCGACAAGCGCATGGCCATCTCCATCGATGGCGAGATCCACCAGGACGTCGGTGCGGTCGCCCTCACGCCGACCAGCGAGATCTACCTGATCCCGAGGATAGGCGGAGGGTAGCTTCCATCCCAAAGATGTCGGCCGACGCATGCCTTCTCCCCTTGCGGGAGAAGGTGGCCGAAGGCCGGAAGAGGGGGCTCTAGCCGATTATTCAAGGAACTCAGTCTCAAAACCACCTCGTCGCCGCAGACCCTTCATCCGTCTGCTTCGCAGCCACCTTCTCCCGCAAGGGGAGAAGGAAAAGGGTGGAGCCTCCTAAAATTGTTGCCTTGGAAGACGCGCGGGCCATGCGGGCCTTCAGCGGCGCGACAGGTTCCGGGGGGTGAAGCCGCCTTAGCAATGGCCGGGTCGGTGGGCCGGGCGAAAAGCCGGCACATCGCAGCCCATGCGCTGAAATCACGATTTCGTGAACCCTGCTGAAGCCAAACTCCGCTTATCTGCGGCGCCATGAGGAACGCCGCGTCCCTGTTGGTCGTCATCTGTGTCTGGGCCTTCGCGGGCCGGGCCGCCGCGCGCGAACCCGTGCTGGTCGAGCTGTTCACCGCGCAGGGCTGTGCATCGTGCGGCGCGGCCGATTCCCTGATTCAGAAGATTGGCGATCGGCCCAACGTCATCGCGCTGACCTGGTCGGTCGACTATTGGGACTACCTCGGCTGGAAAGACACCTTCGCCAGGTCCGAATTCACCGAGCGGCAGCGCGCGTACGACAAGCGATTCGGCCTGCAGGATGTCTACACGCCTCAGGTCATCGTCGCCGGCTTGGCCCAGGCGACGGGTGACAATGCGGCGGGGGTTGAGTCGCTCGTCGCCAAGGCCCTCAAACAGAAGTCGGTCGGTCCGAAAATCAGATTTCATTCGGCCGCCAAGGTCGAGGTGGGGGTCGGCGCGCGCCCGGCGGGCGGCGCGGAGGTGTGGTTGATCCGCTACGATCCCAAACAACAGGACGTCGAGATCAAGGACGGCGACAACCGCGGCAAGACGGTCAGTCGCTACGACGTGGTGCGCGAATTCGTTCGCCTCGGCGTCTGGAGAGGGGCGCCCGCGACCTACAAAATCCCCGCCCCCTCGCAAGAGGGTCTGTCGAGCGTAGTGGTGGTTCAGGGGACTAGGGGAGGGCGGATCATCAGCGTCGCGAAGCGCTCGACGAGCTGAGCGCAAGAGAATCCCCGCGGCCGGAGGGGACAAAACCGCGGGGACCTCTTTGACGAATGTGCCGGCTGACCAAAACCCCGCGAAGCCAGAGGGGCTGGGGGGGCTGTTCAGGATCTGGACCGCGTGGTCTCGATCAGCCGACAAGGTCAATATCGTCACCCAAGCTGGCGGCCGGGAGACCGAATTAAGGTCTTTTCGCGTCCGCCGGATTGTGGCTGTCGCCGCCGTGCGCCGTGCGCCGTGCGCCGTGCGCCGTGCGCCGCTCGCCAAACGCCTCGGCCCGGTTTACCCTTCGAGTCGCATGGCCTTTGATCCCGCGCAGACGCCGACTCCGCCGCCCTCGACATCGATCGTGTTCTTTGAGCGCCGCGAACTCAATCAGTTGCTCTCGGTGTATGGGCGGATGGTCGCCGCCGGCCAGTGGCGCGACTATGCGATCGACGGATTGAAGGACGCCGCCGTCTTTTCCGTCTTCCGCCACACGGGCGAGACGCCGCTCTATCGGATAGAAAAACGTCCGGCCCTGGCGCGTCGGCAGGGCGCCTGGCTGGTGCTGGCGCACGGCGGCCTGGTGCTGAAACGCGGCCACGAGCTTGCCCAGGTCCTGCGACTGTTCGATCGCGGACGTTTTACCGTGGTCGACTGAGAACAACAAAAAAGCCCCGGCGAGGAGCCGGGGCTTCGTTGATCCTGGCGGCGTTCGCCCGTTTAACGCCGGCCGCCCATGAAGAAGAGCAGGAACCGGAAGAGGTTGACGAAATCCAGGTAGAGCGACAACGCGCCGTAGCTTGTCGCGACACTGGCTGCCGCCTGATCGCCGCCGACCTGATAGTACATCAGCTTCAGGCGTTGAGTGTCTGCGGCGATCAGGCCCGCGAAAATGACCACGCCGACCAGATTGATGAGGAACACCAGCATGGGCGAGTGGAAGAAGAAGGTCGCCAGGGAGGCGAAGATCAGGCCCCACAGTCCCATGATCAGGAAGCTGCCCATGCCCGACAGGTCGCGCTTGGTCGTGTAGCCTACGAGCGAGAGACCGCCGAACGCCGCCGCCGTCACCAGGAAAGTCTGGAAGACGCTGACGCCGCTATAGATGATGAACAGCATGCCCATGGATGCGCCGATCAGGGACACGATCGTCCAGTAGGTGATCGCCGCTCCCTGCGCCGTCTGGCGGCGGGCGAAGCCCTGGAACAGCAGGATGGCCAGCGGCGCGAACGCCACCACCATGCCCAGAATCGTGTAGCCGATGTGGTTGGCCCCATCGACCCTGAAGAGAAGCTCCCGGACGGCCGGTACGTTGCCGGTGGCGTAGGCGAGGACGGCCGACACCACCAGGCCCAGCGCCACCTTGTTGTAGACGCCCAGCATGAAGGCCCGCAGGCCGGAATCCACCGCCATATCCGGCGCGGCCACCATACCCGGCCGGGCCAGTCCGCGGTCAAAGTCGCTCATCGAGATGAACCCTTGTTCGTGCGTCCCCAATGGACGCTTTGCGTGAATATCGTCCTCGCTGGGGGCGCGCGCAAGGTCGACCTGCATTAAGCTCTGTTTAGGCGAGCGAAAGCGCGTCAGTCGGCGCGCAGGATGGGCGCCGGGCGTTGCGCCAGGGCGCCAGCGGCGGCCAGCAGGCCTCCCGCGCCGGCCAGGCCCGCGGCGCAGGCGATCAGCGCCGCCACGCCGCCCCAGTCGACACTCCACGCGGCCTCGAACACCAGGGCGACCACCGGCCAGGCGGCCGCGTAGCCAAGCGCGACGCCGGCCAGGCCGGCGATCACGCCGACCGCGCCGTATTCCAGAATATAAAGCGCCAGGATCTGTCGGCGCGAGGCGCCCAGCACCTTCAGCGTGGCCGCCTCCTTCGCCCGCGTCCGGGCGCCCGCGGCGATGGCCCCGGCCAGCACGAGCAGCCCGGCCAGGCCGGCGACCGCCGCCGCGCCTCGGACGGCGAGCGCAAGGCGTGATAACAGGTCGCCGGCGGCCTCGAGCTGCTCGCGCACGCTGATGACGTTCACCTGCGGAAACGATCGGCCGAGCTGACGCGTGACGTCGCGCTCCTGCGCCCGGCTGGCCTTGGCGATCGCCACATTGGCAAGGTCGGCGCCTTCGATCGCCGCCGGGTCTAGGACGATGGGGAAGCTGGCGCCGAAGCCGCCCAGGTCGACCTTGCGCAGCACCGCAACCCTGGCGTCTATGTCGCGTCCCAGCAGGCTTATCGTGATGGAGTCCCCGACCTTCACCTGCTCTCCGCGCGCCGCGTCGGTCGAGAGCGCCACCAGCGGCGCCCCGGCGTAGCCGGCCGGCCACCAGCGACCAGCGACGATCCCGGCGTCGCGCGGCTGCGGTCCGATGGCCGAGAGCGTTATGTCGTTGTCGTACGCCCACCGGTCGGCCTGACCGATGTGCGATCGGATGACGGCGGCGCCGCGCACGCGGGTGATCCGACCGGTGGCGAACGGCGCTCGCAGATAGGTGGCGGGGGTGAGCGGCTGAGCGAACGCGTGGGCGACGGCGGCGTCGAAGGCCGGGCCGGCGGCGGCGGGGATCTCGGTGAACACCAGGGCCGGCGCGGTTCGCGGCGCCACGTCGCTGACCTCCGCCAGCAAGCTCGACTGGATCAGCACCACCGCCGCCAGCAGGGCGACGCCCAGGCCGATCGCCGGCGCGGCCGTGCGGGCGGCTGACCTGGGCCCCGCCAGATTGGCCAGGGCCATCCTCAGCGTTCCCGTGCTCGCGCCCCTGACGGCGCCGGACAGCCGCGCCGCGCCGAGGCCCAGAGTCCAGAGCACGGCGAAGCCGCCGGCGACCCCGGCGATCATCACCGCCGCCGCCAGAGGGGTCGGCGCGGTCGCCACCGCCAGCGCGGCCAGCGCCGCCGCCGCGATCGCCGCTCCGACGCTTTCGACGCCCAGCCTCGGCCGTCTGGCGATGTCGCTACGGAACAGGGCGGACGGGGGGGTCTCGCGCGCCCGCGCCAGGGGCAAGAGAGAAAAGGCGGCGGCCGCCAGCAGGCCGAACGCGCCCGCCTTCGCCAGCGGCCAGGGATAGACCGCGAACAGGGCCGGGATCGGCAGGCTGGCCTTCAGCCATTGGCCCAGCAGGAGGGGCGCGCCGGCGCCGATTGCGAGGCCGATCGCGATCCCCAGCATCGCCAGCAGGGCGACCTGGATCAGGTAGATGTCGCGCGTCAGCGCGCCGTCGGCGCCCAGCGCCTTGAGCGTGGCGATCGAGGGCGTCCTCTGCTCGATATAAGCCGACACCGAGGTGGAGACGCCAAGTCCGCCGGCGATCAGCGACGCCAGGCCGATGAAGCCGAGAAAGTACTCGAGCTGGTCGATCAGCCGGCGCAGGCCGGGGGTGGCGTCGGTCCGGTCGCGTATGCGCAGGCCGCCGCCGTCGGGCCCGGCGTTCAGCAGGCGCTTCAGTGTCGCCTTGACCTCGCCCGGCGAGCGGCCGGCGGGCAGGGCGATGCGCGCGGTTTCGCCGAACGGCAACCTGGGCGCGAGAAAACCGCCCGCTTCGAGCACTCCCATGCGCGTGAGCACCCTGGGGCCGAGCGCGAAGCCGCGCGATAGCCGGTCGGGCTCGGCAAGAAGCACCGCCCTGGCTACGATCGGCACGTTGCCGACCAGGAAATGGTCTCCGAGCTTCAGGCCAAGCCGGTCCAGCAGCGGCTTTTCCACCGCCGCGCCCTGCGCGCCGCGCTCGGGCGCGATCGCTTGGGACAGCGTGAGGCCGCCCACGAGATCGACCTTGCCGACCAGCGGATAGTCGTCGCTCACGCCGCGCAGTTCGACCAGCCGGCGTTCGCCCGAAGGCGCCTGGGCCATGGCCTGGGACGCGGCCGCATATTCGACGGCGCCGAACCGCGCCAGCGTCGCGCGCTCGCTCGGCGTGAAACGCCGCTGGCCGATCGAGACGGCGACGTCGCCGCCGAGGATCTCGCGCGCCTGAGCGCCGAGCCCCGCGCGGAACGCCTCGCCGGTCGACCCGGCGGCGGCGATCGCCGCTACCCCCAGGGCCAGACAGGCGAGGAACACGCGAAACCCGCGCACGCCGCCGCGCAGTTCCCGCGCCGCCAGCCGCCATGCCAGCGGTAGCCTCACGCGTCGGCTAGCATCTTGCCGTCGGCCATTTCGGCGCGGCGGTCCGCGCGCGCGGCGAGCATCGGGTCGTGGGTGACCAGGACCAGCGCCGCGCCGGTCTCGGCCACCAGGGCGAACATCAGGTCGGCGACGGTGGCTGCGTTGGCCGCGTCGAGGTTGCAGGTCGTCTCGTCTGCGAACAGCAGGCGCGGGCGCGCGGCCAGGGCGCGGGCCAGGGCGACGCGCTGCTGCTCGCCGCCCGACAGTTGGCGCGGATAGTGTCGCGACCGGTCGGCCAGCCCCACCCGTTCCAGCCAGCTTCTCGCGGTCGCCCCGGCGCCTGCTTCGCCGGCGATCTCCAGGGGCGCGGCGACATTCTCCTCGGCTGTCATATTGGGCAGGAGATGAAAAGACTGGAACACCAGGGAGACCTTCCCACGCCGCAGACGCGCGCGCCCATCCTCGTCGAGCCGCGCCAGATCCTCGCCCAGCAGCCAGACACGCCCGCCGCTGGGCCGCTCCAGCCCGACGGCGACCGCGATCAGGGACGACTTTCCGCACCCGGACGGGCCGACCACGGCGACCCGCTCTCCGGGTGCGACCTCCAGGTTAGCCCCGCGCAGAATCTGCACGGGGCCGGCCGCCGAGGGCAGGGTCAGGGTGACGCGTTCGAGACGAAGCGGCGTCGTTGGCGCGTGGGCGTCGAACACGGGGTCGTCTCCGCCGGTTAAAGCCTGGGGGAAGACACCCTAAATAGGTCCTCGTCATGTCAATCACACGCTCCCACGGCCTCACGCGTCGACATCTCTGCGCGGGCCTGGCGACCCTCGGCGCCTTGCCGGCTCTCGCGGCGCGGCCGGCGGTCGTCACCATCCTCGGAGACTCGATCACCGCCGGCTACGGATTGCCCGCCGCCGCCGCGCTTCCGGCCCAGCTGCAGCTGGCGTTGGCGCGGCTGGGGGTGAGCGCCGCCGTGCGCGGCGCCGGCGTCTCGGGCGACACCACCGCCGGCGGGCTGGCGCGGCTGGATTTCTCCGTGCAGCCCGACACCAGCCTCTGCGTCGTTGCTCTCGGGGGCAACGACCTGCTGCAAGGCCTCGATCCGAGGGCCACGCGCACAAACCTCGACGCCATCGTCCGGCGCCTCAAGGTGCGCGGCGTAAGCGTCCTTCTGGCCGGGATCGCCGCCCCGCCGGCAATCGGCGCCGCCTATGCGGCAGAGTTCAACGCCGCCTTCGCCGCCGTCGCGCGCGGCGAGCACGTGGCCTTCTATCCCGACCTGCTGGCCGGCGTCGGCGGCGACAAACGCCTCGAGCAGCGGGACGGCCTCCACCCCAACGCGGCCGGCGCGGCGCTGATCGCGCGGCGCCTCGCACCGCTGGTGGGCAAGGCGCTGAAAGCGCGATCATGATCCGCCTGTTCGCCGCCGTCGCGGTGCCCGAGGATATCGCCGAGGGCCTGGCGCGTCGCCAGCAAGGCATTCCGGGCGCGCGCTGGCGGCCTCGGGAGAACCTGCACATCACCTTGCGGTTCGCTGGCGACCTGTCCGAAGCGCTGGCCGACGACTTCGATGCGGCGCTCTCCGGCGTGACCGGCGATGCGTTCGACGTGACGCTGGCGGGCGCCGGTTCGTTTGCGGACGGCTTGGACATCCGCGCTGTCTGGGCCGGTGTCGCCGACAGCGCGCCCCTGCGCCGCCTGGCCGCACGCTGCGAGACGGCCGCGCGCCGCGCGGGCCTCAAGCCCGAGACGCGCGCCTGGAAGCCCCACGTCACCCTGGGCTATCTGAACCGCCCTGAGCCCGCGCGCGTCGCCGCCTGGATCCAGAGTCACAACCTGTTGCAATCGCCGCCGTTTTCCATCTCGTCCTTTGGCCTGTATTCCAGCTGGCGCAGCGATCGCGGTTCGGTCTACCAGCGCGAACGCGCCTACGCCCTGACCCCGGCGCGCGCGCCCGCCAGCATAGCGCGCAGCTGACGGACAGCCGTCCAGGCGCGGTCTAATAGGGCGGCGGCCCCGCCGCGCGTTGCGCCCGCGCCGCCTGCGTCCACCAGGCCAGATCGTCGACGAAGCGCGGAAAGGCGTGCTCGAGGGCCGCGCCCGGCTCACCGACCGGCCGCCCCTCCGCGTCCAGGGTCTGGGCGATCGGGCCGACCGCCAGAACGGTCGAGATCACGACCATGCCCATCTCCGACAGAATGCCATGCCAGGCGGTTCCGGCGCGCACGCCGGAGAAGCGTCCGCGCGAATAGCTGGCGATGGCCGCGGGTCGCCAGAACCATTCCTCCAGGAAGTGGTCGGTCAAATTCTTCAGCCCCGGCTGCGGTCCCCAGTTGTATTCGCCGGTGACGAAGACGAAGGCGTCGGCCGCGCGGATCTTTTCGGCCAGGGCCTCCATGGCGGGCGGCGCGGCGCCCTTGGGATACTCCTTGTACATCCTGTCGAGCATGGGCAGGCCGATGGCCTTGGCGTCGATCAGTTCGGCGTCGGCGCCTCGCGCCAAAAGGCCGGTGACAATGTAGTCGGCCAGACGCACGCCCATTCGATCGGTGCGATAGGACCCGTACAGGACCAGGATCTTGTCGCTCATGACGCGGCTATCGCGACACCGCGTGGTCCTTCAGCACCCCCAGAGGCGCGATCGCCAGCACCTCCTCGTGGGTGGCCTCCAGCACCACGGGCGGGGCAAAGCCGGCGTCGAGGGCTTCCTTCCAGCGCGGCGCGCACAGGCACCAGCGATCGCCGGGCTCGAGGCCCGGAAAGCCGTATTCCGGGCGCGGCGTCGAAAGGTCGTTGCCGGCCGTGTAGGAGAACCTCAGGAACTCCGAGGTCATCACCGCGCACACCGTATGCTGGCCCGTATCCTCCGAGCCCGTCTCGCAGCAGCCGTTGCGGTAGAAACCGGTCACCGGATCTAGCGAGCAGGGCGCGAGGTCGCCGCCCATCACGTTTCTGGCGGACTTGTCGTAGCGGACGGTCATGGATGGGATTATGCCCCAAATCCGATCGCTCGTCACGAAGGCTTCGTTTCGATGAACCTGACCGCCCGCCCGCGCCGTAGCGCCCTCTACATGCCCGCCTCCAATGCGCGGGCCGTGGAAAAGGCGCGAAGCCTCGCCTGCGATGTCGTCATTCTCGACCTGGAGGACGCCGTCCTGCCGGACGCCAAGCCCGACGCCCGAACCGCGGCCGTGGGGGCGCTGGCCACCGGCGGCTTCGGCGCTCGCGAGATGGTGATCCGCGTCAACGCCCTCACGACGCCCTGGGGCGAAGCCGATCTCGCGGCCGTCGCCGCGGCGGGGCCGGACGCGGTCCTGGTTCCGAAGATCAGCGGCCCCGACGACGTCGCCGCGTGCGAGCGCGCTCTGGCCGCCGCGCCGCCGCACACCCGCCTGTGGGTGATGATCGAGACCGGCGCGGCGATTTTCAGCCTCGCCGCGATCGCCGCCATGGCCGCCGACACGCGCCTGGCCGGCTTCGTCATGGGCGTCAACGACCTCGCCAAGGAGATGGGCGCCCTGCAGCCGCCCGATCGCGCGCCGTTCCAGGCCGCCCTGTCGCTCTCGGTGATGGCCGCGCGCATGCACGGCCTCGTCGTCCTCGACGGCGTGCACAACGAGATCGACGACCTGGCTCTGCTCGAAGCCGTCTGCCGCCAGGGTGTCGACTTCGGCTTCGACGGCAAGACCCTGATCCATCCCAGCCACCTGGAGATCTGCAACCGCGTGTTCACCCCCGCGCCGGCCGAGGTCGCCTGGTCGCGCGCGGTGATCGCCGCCTTCGAGGATCCGGCCAATGCCGGCAAGGGCGCCCTGCGCGTCCAGGGCCGCCTGGCCGAACTCCTGCATCGCGACCAGGCCGCCCGCCTCGTCGCCATCGCCGACGCCATCGCCGCCGCCTAGGCGTGAGGGGGTGAGCGTCCTATCCGCCCGACCGCCGGTGTCCTCTCGTATCGCGGGCTTCCAGCCCGCAGTTTTCCAAGTGCCTGCCCGATACAGGGCGGCTTTCACGAGCGGGCTGGAAGCCCGCGCTACGAGAAAGCGCCCATGCCCATTATGCCGAGCCTGATCGCCGCCGCCGCCCTGGCCTCCGGCGCCGCCGACCTCGGCGCCCGCGTCGGCGAGGCCGCCGCCGCCGAGCAGTCGCTGCGCGGCCCACTCGAGGGCGCCTGGATCCTGCGCGACGCGCGCGGCCGCGCTCTCTATGCCCTGCAGGTCTCCGACCCGATCGACGGCCCCCTCGGCGGCGCCTGGCGCGACCTGGCGAACGGCGACCTGGGTGTCGTCGACGGCGGCTCGCGAGGTGGGGGCTTCGTCCACCTCAAACTCGCTCTGTACGCCCATGAACGCGCCTGGCTAGCCCTGCGCCCCGCCGGCCCAGCGCGCTGGCGCGGCCGAATGATCGCCGCCGGCCACGGCGTCGCTGCGACGTTGGCGCGCGATTAGATCCGTCCTCGTCATGTGACCGCTCGCGAAAATAAGACCTGAAATAATGCAATAGGTCTTGTCCAATGGCGTCTATGTCCAGTCCGGCGCCGCACCCTCCCGCGGCCGCTTGCTCACCATGATTTCCTCCCTCCCCTTTACGGGGAGGGACCGACGGCGAAGCCGTCAGGGTGGGGCTGTGTGGGATGATCACCGGCATTCGCGGACGCGGAGAGAGCGCCCCACTCTGGATGCTTCGCTTCCTGTCCCTCCCCATGAAGGTGAGGGAGGAAGGAGTCATGGCGCGCCAAGCGCCAGCAACGCTGCGGCGCGCAGACCGGCCAGTTCCTCTATCCGGTACGCCGTCGCCCCCACGAATCCCCACACCGGCCCAGGCCACGCCGCGTCGTCCGGGCGCCGGCCAACCACGTGCGCGTGCAGTTGCGGCGTCACGTTGCCCAGCGCGCCGACGTTCAGCTTGAACACCGGCCGCCCCGCCGCCTCCCCCATGGCGCGCACCGCGGCCCCGGCCAGGACGATCTCCTCGATCAGGCGGCTGCGGTCCCGCGCGCTCAGATTCTCGATCTCGCGCGCGCCGGCCACGCGTGGAATCAGCACCAGCCACGGGAACCGCGCGTCCAGCTGCAGCCTCACGGCGCACGTCGAGCGTGAACATGCGCCAGCCTTGCAGCCTCGCGTCCGCGGGTCTAGACCGCGCGCCACAAATCTTCCCAACAGCTCAAGGAGGCCGCCCATGGCGCGCGCCAAGATCGCCCTCATCGGCGCCGGAATGATCGGCGGAACCCTGGCCCACATCGCCGCGCGCGAGGCGCTGGGCGACGTGATCCTGTTCGACATCGTCGACGGCGTGCCTCAGGGCAAGGCCTTGGACCTGAATGAGGCGACGCCGGTGTTCGGCTCGGATGTCCTGTTGAAGGGCGCCAGCGACTACGCCGAGATCGCCGGCGCCGACGTGTGCATCGTCACCGCCGGCGTGCCGCGCAAGCCCGGCATGAGCCGCGACGACCTCTTGGGCATCAACCTGAAGGTGATGAAGGCGGTGGGGGAGGGCATCAAGAGCCACTCACCCGACGCCTTCGTCATCTGCATCACCAATCCGCTCGACGCCATGGTCTGGGCCCTGCGCGAATTCTCCGGCCTCGCCCACGAGAAGATCATCGGCATGGCCGGCGTGCTCGACTCCGCGCGCTTCCGCTTCTTCCTGGCCGAGCGGCTGGGCGTCTCGGTGCAGGACATCCACGCCTGGACTCTGGGCGGTCACGGCGACGACATGGTGCCGATGGTGCGCCACTCCACGGTCGGCGGCCTGCCGCTGCCCGAATGGGTCGCCCAGGGCAAGCTCACCCAGGAAGACCTGGACGCGATCGTCCAGCGCACGCGCGGCGGCGGCGGCGAGATCGTCGCCCTGCTGAAGACCGGCTCGGCCTTCTACGCGCCGGCGGAGAGCGCCATCGCGATGGCCCGTTCCTACCTCAAGGACGAGAAGCGCGTCCTGCCCTGCGCCACGCATTTGACCGGCCAGTACGGTGTCAATGACATCTATGTCGGCGCGCCGACCGTCATCGGGGCCGGCGGCGCCGAACGGATCATCGAGTTCCCGCTGGACGAGGCGGAAAAGGCGATGTTCGCCAAGTCGGTGGCCTCTGTCCAGGGCCTGATCGCGGCTTGCAAGACGATCGACCCCTCCCTGGCCTAGGCTCACGGCCGTGAGCGACCTTGGACCCACGCTGGAGACGCCGCGCCTGATCCTGCGACCGATCGCGGCCGCGGATTTCGAGCCCTGGGCCGACTGCGTGGCCGATGAGGAGACCATGCGCTTTCTGGGCGGGGTGCAGCCGCGCTCGGTCGCCTGGCGCGGCTTCATGACCATGGCCGGCGCCTGGGCCATGCAGGGGTTCTCGATGTTCTCGGTGTTCGAAAAAGCCACTGGCCGCTGGGTCGGCCGTCTCGGACCCTGGCGCCCCGAGGGCTGGCCCGGGACCGAGGTCGGCTGGGCCATCGTCCGCGACGCCTGGGGCCGGGGCTATGCGACCGAGGGCGCGAGCGCGGCGATGGACTGGGCGGTCGACCACCTCGGCTGGACCGAGATTATCCACAGTATCGACGCCGACAATCTCGCCTCGGCCAATGTGGCGCGCCGGCTGGGATCGTCGATCCTTCGCCGCCAGCGGCTGCCGGCGCCCAACGACGATCTTGAACTCGACATCTGGGGCCAGAGCGCCGACGCCTGGCGCGCACGGCGAGCAGGGCGGCACTAGAACCACCCCGCTTCGCGCAGGGTTCTGGCGAAGGCGCGGCTGACGGGGACCTCGGTTCCATCCGGCAGGGTGAGCGTCGCGCGCCCGTCGCCGCGTTCGACGCCGGATACGGCGCCGCGGGCCACCCACCATGAGCGGTGCGTCCGCGCGCCCTCGAGGCCCTCGAGCTCGACCACCGCGTCGGAGAGCCGCATCAGGATCAGGTCGCGTCCCCCGGAGGTGTGCAGGCGCAGATAGTGGTCCTGCGCCTCGACCGCCCACAGGTCGGCCCCGGCCAGTTTTGACGGCAGCCGCGCGAGAAACGTCGCCGGCGCGGCGCCGGCCGGCGCCGCGTGGGTCTCAACGGTCGGGCGCCGTCTCACCAGAAAGGCCAGCGCGGTCAGCCCCGCCGTGGTTACCACGGTCCCAGGCGCCACGTCCGCGACGAGCGCCAGGCTGAAGTGACGATGAAACAGAAGCACCGACGTCAATGTGACGATCGCGGTCATGGGCGCGGCCACGCAGGTGGTGATCACGCTCCAGGCAAGCCAAGGCCTGTTCTCGAACCAAGCCTCGGGGATGGTCCTGGCCGATGCATAGCCGATCGCGATGCCCACCGCGCAGAAGCCGAACCAGTACGCGGCCCGCGGCGCGATCGACAGGATCCCCGAGCCGAAGCTGCCGGAGATGGCCATGATCACCGCGACCACGGCCGTGGCGACGAAAATCCGTGTCCACGTGGCCGCCCGTGCATTCATCCGCTTTCGCTCCAAAATTTTCAGCCCGTCGGCGCGGCCGGATGGGGCCGCCTGGGCCACGCGACAATAGCGGAAGCCCTTGCATCGCGTCGCCCTTTGGTCATTCTCCGCTCGCCGATTCACCCCTCGAGACCCAATACCTGCCGTCATGGCCGACTTCGTGTTTCACGACCCAACGGGGCGGCGCGCGCGGCGCGCGAATCTGGGTGTCGGTCTGCTGATCTCGTTGGCGGCCCTGATGGTCGCGGGCTTCTTTGCGACGCTCGCCTTCGCCCCGCGCCTGCCCAACCTGACGCTCGGCGATCCGCGGGTGTACCAGGCGCTGCACGAGATCAACGCACACAGGCTCAAACGCCCCGCTTTCTGGAGACGCGTGCCGCGTGTTGGCAAGGCGCCGGCCGGCGGTCCCGCGCGCCCGCTGTCGGTGGGTTTCTACGTCAGCTGGGACGAGACATCGCGCACCTCGCTGCGCCAGCACATCAACCAGCTGGACGTGATCGCGCCGCAGTGGCTGCTGCTCGACGGCTCCCTTGGCCGGATGTCGGTCACATCCGATCCCCAGGCCGAAGCGATCATCGCCGGCGCGAAGTCGCCGCCGTCGATTCTGCCGATGGTCCATAACGGCCACAACGGCGTCTCCGACGGACCGCTGGCCGACGCGATGCTCATGTATCCGGCGGCGCGCAAGTCCCTGATGGCCAACCTCGTGGCGCTGGCCAAACAGCACGGCTACGCGGGCTATGTCTTCGATCTGGAGAACCTATCGCCGCAGGCGCTCGCCCGGTATCCTGCCATGATCGCCGAAGCCCGCGCCGCCCTCAAGCCGATCGGGCGGGAGGTGTGGGTGACCATACCGTTCGGCGACAACGACTATAACCTGAGGAAATTCCAGAGCGTCGCCGACACGCTGATGCTGATGG
The DNA here is from genome assembly GCA_038206535.1 of Caulobacterales bacterium. Lineage (GTDB taxonomy): Bacteria > Pseudomonadota > Alphaproteobacteria > Caulobacterales > Caulobacteraceae > Acaudatibacter. Next base: position 98,868 of record JBBRAV010000004.1, on the reverse strand, counting down.
CGTTCGACGAACACTGGGGAACCAGCGACGCCGGTCCGGTGGCGTCTCAGGACTGGTTCGAGACGACCCTGGCCAACGACATGCGCCAGGTCGATGCGGCGCGCACCATCCTGATCCTCGGCGCCTACGGCTACGACTGGACCTTGAAGGACGCCGGCGGCCCGGGGCGCGCCGAGAGCGTCGAATTCTATGACGCAACACAGCTGGCCCATGACGCCGGCGCCAGGGTGGGCCTCGACGACGACGCGCTCAACCCGCACTTTGGCTACATCGACGACGACCACCGCACCCACGAGGTCTGGTTCCTCGACGCCACCACCGTGTTCAACCAGATCAGGATCGGCGATGAATACCGCCCGCTCGGCTACGCGCTGTGGCGCATGGGCGCGGAGGATCCGGCCATCTGGCGGTATTTCCGCCAGCCCTACAACACCGCCAGGCCCATCGGCCTCGAAATCGTCGCGCCGAGCGTCGGTGTGGATTTCGACGGCGCCGGCGAAGTGCTGCACGTCGACACGCCCCCGGTGGCCGGGCGCCGCACGATCGAGATCGACCCCGACACCGGACTGATCTCCGGCGAGACCTACCAGGTGATGCCGACGCAATATGTCATCGACCGCTATGGCGCTCACCCCGGCTGGGTCGCCCTGACCTTCGACGATGGGCCCGACGGCCGCTGGACGCCCAAGATCCTCGACATCCTCAAACGCAAACACGCCAACGCGACGTTCTTCGTCATCGGCCAGAACATGCAGAACAGTCCCGGTCTCGTTCGCCGCGAGATCCGTGAGGGCAACATGGTGGGCAACCACACCTGGACCCACCCGAACATCGCCGCCACGACGCTCCCCCAGACCGACCTGGAGATCAACACCACCCAGCGGCTGTTCGAGGTCCTCACCGGCAAGTCCATGCGATTCTTCCGGCCCCCCTATTTCGGCGACGCCGAGCCGTCCACGCCAGCGGAAGTCGAACCGCTGCGCGTGGCGCAGGGGCTGGGATATTTGATCGCCGGCCTGCGCATCGATCCAGACGACTGGAAGAAGCCGCCGGCCGACCAGATCGTGCGACGTACGCTCGCGCGCCTGGCCGACACCGGGCCGACGGCCGGGCAGGTGGTGCTGCTGCATGACGCGGGCGGCGATCGCAGCCGCACCGTAGAGGCGCTCCCCATCCTGATCGACGCCTTGCGTGTGCAGGGCTACAAGCTGGTGACGATCGACCAGCTGGCCGGCATGAACCGTTCCGACGCCTTGCCGCCGACGTCGCGATCCTCGGCCGAGCTGTTCCTGGACCGCCTGGGCTTCGGCTTCTTCCGGTATCTCTACATGTCGATGCAGGGCCTGTTCGTCGTCGCGATCGCCCTTGGATTGTCCCGTCTGGTTTTCCTGGCGACCTTGTCGCTGTGGCACCGCGTACGCGCGCCCGGTCGCGAACCGCCGATGCTGGACGCCGAGACAGGCCCGCTGATCACCGTGCTCATTCCCTGCTTCAACGAGGCCAAGGTGATTTGCGCTTCGATCGAACGCATCCTTCATTCGAAATGGCGGCGCCTGGAGGTCATCGTGCTCGACGACGGCTCGAGCGACGGCACTTCGGCCGTGGTGCGCGAGGCTTACGACCACGAACCGCGCGTGACCCTGCTGACCTTCGCCAACGGCGGCAAGGCGAGGGCGCTCAACCGAGGGCTGGCGCGCGCGCGCGGCGAGATCGTGGTGGCCCTGGACGCCGACACCCTGTTCCCGCCCGACACCTTGCCGCGCCTGGCGCGGTGGTTCGTCGACCCGAAGGTCGGGGCCGTGGCCGGCAACGCCATCGTCGGCAATCGGCTCAACCTGATCACGCGATGGCAGGCGCTGGAATACATCACCGCGCAGAACCTCGAGCGGCGCGCCCTGGCGGCGCTCGGCGCCGTGACGGTCGTGCCAGGCGCGGTCGGCGCCTGGCGGCGCGCGGCGCTGGCCGAGTTGGGCGGCTATCCGTCCGACACGCTGGCCGAGGACCAGGACCTGACCCTGGCGTTCCAGCGCGCCGGGTGGCGCGTCGAGTTCGATTCGTCGGCCAGGGCGTACACCGAGGCGCCCGACACCGTGCGGGGGCTGCTCAACCAGCGCTTCCGCTGGTCGTTCGGCACCTTGCAATGCCTTTGGAAGCATCGCGCCGGCCTGTTCAATCCCAAGCATCCGGTGCTCGGCTTCGTCGCCCTGCCGCAGATCTGGCTGTTCCAGATCGTCCTCACCGTCGCCGCGCCCCTGGTCGATCTCGCCATCGTCTCGTCGCTGATCTGGGCGGTGTACGGGCGCGCCTTCCATCCGGTGGAATGGTCGCCGGACGATCTGTTCCGCTCGATCTTCTACTGGGCCGCGTTCATCTTCCTCGACCTTTCGGCCGGCGCGCTCGGCATGGCGCTGGAGAGGAAGGCGCCGTGGGGTGATCTCGTCTGGCTGCCGATCCAGCGCTTCGGCTACCGTCAGCTGATGTACTGGGTGGTGATAAGATCGGTGGTCACCGCCATCCGCGGATACCGCGTTGGTTGGGGCAAACTCGAACGCCGCGCCACCGCGGTGGTCGGGAAGGGGTCCTGACGTCAGGACGTTCGCACGCGGCCGATCGCCCTGTACCAGTCCACGCCCTCGCCGTCCCGCTCGCGGACGACCACGCCGCGCGCGATCAGGCAGTTGAGGTGAGCCACCGCTTCCCCGGTGGCCATGCCCAGCAGATCGCCGCTGATCGTACGCTTGAACAGGACGCTGAAGACGTCGATCACCCGCCGGGGCGTCTGCAACTGTTCGGCCAGTCGCAGGAGCGAACGTTCATGACCGGCGATCAGGTGGTCGATGCGCCGGTGCAGGCCGCGAAACGGTTCGTTGTGCGCCGGCAGCACCAGTACATCGTCGGGAACCCGCGCCTTGATACGCGCCAGCGACGTGAGCCAGTCGTCGAGCGGGTCGGCGTCCGGCTCGGTGGGGAACACCGACACGTTCGACGAAATCCGCGGAAGCACCTGATCGCCGGAGATCAGCAGGTTCAGCGCCGGGCAATACAAGCAGGCGTGCTCGGGCGAGTGACCATTGCCGACCACCACCCGCCACAGGTGGTCGCCGACGACGATCTCTTCGTCGTCCCTAAGTCGCCGGAAGCTGTCGGGCAGGGCGTAGAGCGCCTTGCCGAATCCCCCGAAGCGAGAGCGGTATGTGTCCAGGCCGTCCTGATCCCAGCCGGCCGCGCGATAGAAACCAACGCCGTCCTCGGGCGCCTCGCGGCCGCTGTCGGCGGCCATCACCCGGCACATCAGGTATTCCAGCCGGGTGATCCACAGGCGGGCGGCGAACTTGCGCGCGATCCAGCCGGCCATGCCGATGTGGTCGGGGTGCATGTGAGTGACGAAGATGCGGCTGACCGGCGCGCCGGCCAGCACCTCGGCGAAGACCTGGCGCCAGGCGGCCGCGGTGTCGGTCGTGCGCATGCCGGTGTCGACGATGGCCCAGCCGTCGCCATCCTTCAGGGCCCAGACGTTGATGAACCCTATCGAGCCGGGCATCGGCATGCGCATCCAAAGCACGCCTGGCCTGATCTCCACCGCCTGCCCGGTCGCGGGCCCTTGGCTGAACGGATACTGCAGCGCCCCCCGTTCTCCGTCGAAGTCTTCCACGCCGTCCCGCATCGCGTCGCCCTCCATGACGGAACTGTTGTCGCGCCCTTGCCGTTGACCGCCAAGGCCAGATTGTGTCGCGGCGGTTCGCGATCTTGACCCTGACCGTGCGCGCGGGCATTGGAGGCCCGACATTAAAAAGAAAGATGGGAGAATTTCGCATGAGGCCAACCGGACTGGGTTTTGCGGCCGCTGTGGTGTTGGCGATGCTTTCTCCCTTGAGTTTGGCTCAGGCTGCGCCGAAGTCTGCTGCGCCGGCGATCTCAAAGGACCAGCGTGACAAGGGCATGGCCGAGGCGCCGGGGCTCATCTCGGCCGGCGGTTTCGATTGCCAGGTGTCCGACGCCCGTCTCATGGGCTCTGGGACCGACCCCAAGACCAAGGCCAAGGTGACGCTTTACGAACTCGCCTGCACCGGCAACGAAGGTCTGCTTATCCAGAAGACCGGCGATGCTGTTCAGGCCTTCACCTGCGCCCAGGCCAACGAGCCGGGGCCCGACGGCAAGCCGAGCGCCAATCGCTGCGAGCTGCCGGGTAACGCGGATCCCGCCGCGGGTCTGGCGCCCTATATCGCCAAGGCCGGCAAGTCGTGCGCGATCGCAAAGATGCGCGCTCTGGGTCAATCGCCGACCAACGCCGTCTTCGAGGTGGCCTGCCAGGACGGCTCGGGCTGGATCCTGGCGACCTCCGCGCCTCCGCGTCTGGACAAGCCCGTTTCCATGGACCCCTGCGTCGCGTATCCGCCCGACGGCAACATCAGCTGCAAGCTGACCGACACCGCCGCGCAACTGGCGGTCGTCGATCGCCTGTTGGCCAAGTCGGGCAAGGCGTGCACGGTCAAGGGCCGCAAGTATGTCGGCGCCACATCGTCGGGGTCGGTTTTCTATGAAGCCGCCTGCCAGGAGGGCAAGGGCTACATGATCGAGGCCGCCGCCAACGGAGACTTCAAGGCGGCCATCGACTGCGCGGCCGCCGACTCCATCGCCGGCGGCTGCACCCTGACGGATGCGCGCCAGGCCAAGACCGAGCAAGCCGGCCTCTACAGCAAGCTGGCGGCCAAGGCCGGGTTCCAATGCCAGGTGTCGGGCTATGCGCCTCTGCCGGGTCCGGTCGGCAAGGACGTTGTCGAAATGGCCTGTTCCAACCGTGCCGATGGCGCGATCGGTATCTTCGGCGCCAGTGAAAACGATCCCGCGACCATCGTCGACTGCGCGCACGCGGAGCTCAAAGGTTACCGCTGCGCCCTGACCAAGGCCTCGGCCGCCTATGCCACCCTGACGGCGGACCTGAAAACGCTGGGAAAATCGACGTGTCAGGTCTCCAACGCGCGCGCCGTCGGCGTCTCCCCCGACCAGCATAGCGGCTACATCGAGGTCGCCTGCGCCGATGGTCTGGCCGGTTATATGATCGAGTACACGCTCTCGCCGCTCGCCCCGAAGTCACCGCTCGTCTGCGCCGAAGCCAAGGGCGTCGCCGGCGGCTGCACTCTGCCTGGCAACAAGAAGTAGGGCGGCAGGCGCGCCCGCGTCTCCGGCGGCGCGGCCGCTTCAGGTGTCGAGCGTGCGGCCCGGCGCAATGTCTCGGACGTCGGTCTTCACGTGGATGAGGGCCGGCCGGCCGCAGTACCTGGCCTGGGCCAGCGCGGGCGCGAAGGCGGCGGTGTCTTCCACCGCTATCGCCCAGGCTCCGAAGGCGCGGGCGTAGGCGACGAAGTCGGGGTTGCGCAGGTCGGTGGCGATCACGCGACCTGGATATTCACGCTCCTGGTGCATGCGGATGGTGCCATAGGCGCCGTTGTCGACGACGATGAAGATTACCGCCGCGCCATACTGCACCGCCGTCGCCAGCTCCTGTCCGGTCATCAGGAAGTCGCCGTCGCCGGCCACCGCGACGACGGTCCGGTCGGGCGCGGTGATCTTGGCCGCGATCGCCGCGGGGACCCCGAACCCCATTGCGCCGCTCGTGGGCGCGAGCTGGGTTCCGAACCGGCGATGAAGGTGGAAGCGATGCAGCCAAGCGGCAAAATTACCGGCTCCGTTGCATACGATCGCCTCTGGACCCAGGGCCTGCGCCAGCTGTGAAAACGCCTCCGACAGGTTGACGCGGCCGCTCACCGCGACCGGCCGAACGAACGCGTCCAGGTCCTCCCGCGCCTCGTTCCGCCATGACTCCCAGCGCCGCGCAGGCAGGGCGATGCCGGCCAGCGCCTCGCCTGCCAGAGCGTTGTCGGCGTTGGCCGCCAGTGAGGCCGGCCACACCCGGCCCAGCTCCTCGGCGCTCGGGTGGATGTGCACAAGCCTGCGCGCCGTGTCCTCGCGCGTGAACAGGCTGTAGCCCTGGGTCGCATTCTCGCCCAGCCGCGCGCCGATGGCGACGATCAGGCCGGCGGCCCGAACGCGCTCGATCAGCCTTGGATTGGGGCCCAGACCCAGGTCGCCGATGTAGCATGGATGATCGTTGTCGATCAGGTCCTTGCGCCGGAACGACAGAGCGATCGGCAGGCTGGCGCCTTCGGCCCAATGAGCGAGGGCGGCCAGCGAGTCGCCTGTCCAGCCGGTTCCGCCGAGGATCATGATCGGCTGCTCGGCGGTCTCCAGGCGTTGCCTGACCGCCGAGAGAAAGCCTGGGGAGGGCGCCGCCGCCGCCGGGGCGCTCACCGAGATCGCCCCCGCCGCAATCGTCTGGGTCAGGACGTCTTCCGGCAAGGCGATGACCACCGGCCCGGCGCGTCCCTGCATCGCCGTGGAAAACCCTCGCCCGACCAGTTCGGCCATCCGCGCCGGATCGTCGATCTCCACCGCCCATTTCGCCAGCGGTCCGAACGCCGCGCGATAGTCGACCTCCTGGAACGCCTCGCGCTCCTTCTGGGCACGCGCGACCTGGCCGACGAACAGGATCATCGGCGTGGAATCCTGTTTGGCGGTGTGCACCCCGATGGCCGCGTGCGTCGCGCCGGGGCCGCGCGTCACCATGCAAACGCCCGGCCGGCCAGTCAGCTTGCCGTGCGCCACCGCCATGTTCGCCGCGCCCGCCTCGTGCCGGCAGGTCACCACCTCTATGCGGTCGCGCACGTCCGCCAGCGCGTCCAGGACGGCCAGATAGCTTTCGCCCGGAACGCAGAACACGTGGGTGACGGCGTTGGCCAGCAGCACCCTGACCAGGTCCTCGGCCGCGGTGATTTCATCGCTCATGGGTGTTACCGCTTGATGCGCATCGGTCCGGTGTAGTCGCGCTTGCCGAGCGGAACGCCCTTCATGCGCAGGATGTCGTAGGCGGTGGTCGCGTGGAAGTGCAGGTTCGGCAGCGAGAACGACAGCACGAAGTCCTCAGCCACGAACGGAAGCTTGAAATCGCCGAACTTGAACAGCAGGTCCTTGCCCTCCAGGGCGTTCACCGCCTGCGGCGTCATCGCCGCCAGCGTCTCGCGCGCATCGCTCACCAGCGTTTGCCAGCCGGCGTAATCTAGTGTCGGGATCGGCGGCGGCGGGGTGAACACGCCCTCTTCGATGCCGCGGATCGCGCCCAGCGAATGATGCGACACCGACCACAGCTGGAAGCTGAACGGGAACATGTCCGCGTGCAGCCGGGTCTCGACGATCTCGCCTGGATCGACGCCGTGCGCCTGGCAGTGCGCCAGGCCCTTGGCCAGGAACCCCTCGACGCCGCTTAGCGCCTGCACATAGCATCTCACGCTCAGGTCATGGAATGTCGTCGCCATTGGTCTGGGTTCCCCTTGAAGTTCGCGCAGGTGGTTTGCGCGCGGGGCGGATGATAGACGCTGTCGCCATCCTTGGCTCCCCCTGATGAGGCTCCTGATCTTTTCGCTCGATAAGCTCAGCGCCCCCTACGTCCTCCTCGAGGACCGGCTGACGCCTGGACGACCGGCCATGCTTTACCGCGATCCCGTCGCCGTGATCCGCTGTGACGAGGCCGCTCAGGTCGACGAGGCGTTCGAGCGGATCGAGACGGGCCTGGCCGGCGGCCTGCACGCGGCGGGCCTGTTCTCCTACGAACTGGGCTACGCGCTCGAGCCCACCCTGGCCGCGCTCATGCCCGGCGGCCGAGACATGCCCTTGTTGTGGTTTGGCCTGTTCGCCGCGCCACGGGCGCTCGACCCGGCGGTGCTGGACGCCGCCTTCGCCGCCCTGTCCCCGCCGCCGCCAATCACCCGGCTGTCGGCTGGATGCGATCGCGCAGGCCACATGGCCGGGATCGCGAGAGTGCTGGACCTCATTGCGGCGGGCGATGTCTACCAGGTCAATCTGACCTTCCCGATCCGGTTTCGTTACGATGGCGATCCACTGGCCCTGTACGCCGCCTTGCGCGCGCGCCAACCGGTCGCCCATGGGGGCGTCGTGGCTCTGGAGGACGGTGTCGTCCTGTCGGTGTCGCCGGAGCTTTGGGTTGAGGTCGAAGGCGGTCGGGCGACGACCCGGCCGATGAAGGGTACGAGCCCGCGCGGCCCGGATCCGCGCGCCGACGACCTGGCGCGAGAGGACCTCGCGGCCGATCCCAAGCAGCGGGCGGAAAACCTGATGATCGTCGACCTGCTGCGCAACGATCTGGCCCGCATCTCGCCGCCCGGCGCCGTGCGCGTGCCCGACCTGTTCACGGTCGAGACATACCCCGGCTTCCACGCCATGACCTCCACGATCATCGCCGATCTTGCGCCGGGTCGCCGCCTGCGCGAGCGCGTCGCGGCCCTGTTTCCCTGCGGCTCGGTGGTCGGCGCTCCGAAGATCCGCGCGGGCCAGATCATCCGCGACCTCGAGCCGGAGGCGCGGGGCGTCTACACCGGGGCCTTGGGCGCCATCGCGCCGAACGGCGACATGGCGTTCAATGTCGCCATCCGGACAGCGGTCCTGGCGCCCTCCGGAGACGGGCGTTACGGGGTCGGCGGCGGGATCGTCGCCGATTCCGATCCGGGCGCCGAGTATGACGAGGCATGCCTCAAAGGGCGCGTGCTGACCGACCTCGCCACTGACTACGAACTCTTCGAGACCTTCCGGTGGTCCGGCGGGCAAGGCTTTATCCGTCTGGCGCTTCATCTCGATCGCCTCGCGGCGTCCGCGCCCCGGCTTGGTTTCGTCTTTGATCGCGACGCGGCGCACGAAGCCCTTGAGCGCTTGAGCCGAACGTGGAGCGATGGGGCGGGCGATCTGCGGGTTCGCCTGGCCCTGTCGCGTCCCGGGCTGATCACGATCACTTACGCCCAGGCCCCGCCCGCGACCGCCAGAGTGCTCCGCGTGGGCGTGGCGGAGCAGCGCCTCGACCCCGGCGATCCCTTCCTTCGCCACAAGACGACTCACAGAGCCGCCCATGACGACGCCTTCGCCGCCGCCGCCGCCGCAGGTCTCGACGAAGCGCTGTTTCTCAACCGCCGCGGCGAGATCGCCGAAGCCGCGCGCAATTCCGTCTTTGTCGAGATCGACGGCAGGCTGGCGACGCCGCCGTTGTCGGCCGGCGCCCTGCCGGGCATTCTGCGAGGCGCTCTGTTGTCGGCGGGGCAAGCGCTGGAACGACCCCTGACCCTGCCCGACCTGCGCCGCGCGCCCCGCGCTCTCCTCGGCAACAGCCTCAATGGGTTGAGGGAATTTGTCCTTGTCTGAGGCGTCCGGCCTGGCGGACACCGACGGTGGGATGGCTTCGCGGCATCACCGCGTTGGCGCCAGAAAGTCGTGAGTGTCGTTATTTTGGTCTCTTTATTTTCCGCGGTTGACAATTTGAAATATATTGCAGATTGCTAACGTTCGCGGCGACGGCTCCACCGGGGTGGCGCGGCCGGCGGCTTTAGCTCAGGTGGAAGTCCTGCGGAAGTAAAGCGCCGTGCGCCCTTGCCCAGTGACCGAAAGCAGACACCCCAACGGCTGCTTTGGGCGCATGCCCGCCGTTCAGCCGACTAAATTCGGGTCGGCGGGCCTCGCGCGGTTTCAAACCGAGCGACCGCTCAATGTCCGATCAATTCGTGAATCTCGGCGACATAGCCGCCCGGGAACTGGACAATAGCGGAGGTTCGGCCGTCGGCTGTCACCGGCTGAATCAGAACCACCGCGCCGGCCGTCGACGCTTTCGCCAGCGTCGCACCCAGGTCCTCGACCTCATAGCCGGTCGTTTCGCGTCCGTAGGGGAACGGCAGATGACCGTCGGTGACCAACACCATCAGCTTGCCAAAGCCGGAGGTCACTCGAACTTCCCGCACGGTTTCGTCAATCCGGCCGACCACGACGCCGGGCGTTCTGGCGTTGTCGCTCGTGACCTGGCCGCCCGAGAACTTCAGGAAGCCCGCGATGAAGGCGTCGGCTCGGCCGGGCGAGATGTAGACGCGGTTTTCGGGAATTGTCGCGAGCGGGGGATAGGCGGGCGGTATATTGTGGACATAGAGCTGCATATCGACGCCGCCAGGCCACTGAATAGTCGCATCCTCGCCTATCGGATCGGGGAATGGGGCGACCAGCACGTCGGCGCCCGCGGCCTTCGCCGCGGTCATGGCCGCGCCCATATCCTTGACCAGATAGCCGGTGCGTTCCGAGCCGAAGGGATAGGGTATTCCCGTGAGGAAGCCGAAAACGGATATCGAACCAACGGGCGTCTGCGCGACCTGCCAGCGGGTGCTGCTGGGCGTTGGCGTGACGCTCGTCACCGCCGGCTTGCCGGCCTTTCCCCCAAAGGTCGCCGTGAAGGCGGCCGAAAGCCGCTCCAGGTCGTCAGGCGCAACATAGACGTGGGCCGTGTCGTACTGGGGTCCAACCGCCACGGGCAGGTCCGCCGCCACGGTCGGGCTCGAGAGACCGGTGATGAGGCCGAGGAAGGCCAGGGCTTGAAAGCGCATCGGAAGGGTCCTGTTGAGGGTGCGCGGGACGAACCCGTCCCGCGCACGTGAGGCTCAGGATTGGATGAAGGCCAGCAGATCGGCATTGATCAGGTCGGCGTGGGTGGCGGGCATGCCGTGCGGCAGACCCGGGTAGGCCTTGAACACCGAGTCCTTGACCAGGGCCGCCGATAGCGGCCCGGCATCGGCGAAGGGGACCACCTGATCGTCCTCACCGTGCATGACCAAGGTCGGGACGGTTATTTTCTTCAGGTTTTCGGTGAAGTCCGTTTCGGAGAAGGCGGCAATCCCGTCGTAGAGCGCCTTGGCGCCGCCCATCATTCCCTGGCGCCACCAGTTCATGCGGACGCCTTCCTTCACTTCGACGCCGTCACGGTTGTAGCCGTAGAAGGGCAGCGTGAAGTCCCAGAAGAACTGCGCTCGGTTATTGGCGGTCTGCTGGCGCACGCCGTCCAGGACCTCGATCGGCAGGCCGCCCGGATTGGTGGGCGACTTCACCATGATCGGGGCCACGGCGCTGATCAGCACCGCCTTGGCCACGCGACCCTGGGCCTGACCCTGGTTGGCAACGTAGCGCGCGACTTCACCGCCGCCGGTGGAGTGGCCGATGTGAATGGCCTCGCGCAGGTCGAGCGTTTCGTAAAGCTGCGCGGCGTCCGAGACATAGGTGTCCATGTCGTGGCCGGTCGCGCCCTGGGAAGACCGTCCGTGTCCGCGACGGTCATGGGCGACGACCCGATAGCCCTTCGCCAGGAAGAACATCATCTGGGTGTCCCAGTCATCCGAACTGAGCGGCCATCCGTGATGGAAGACAATCGGCTGACCGGTCCCCCAGTCCTTGTAGAAGATTTCAGTCCCGTCGGCTGTGGTGAAAAAAGACATGGTCGAGTTTCCTTATTTGCAGGTGGATCGCGAGACCCGGTTTTGACGAGACGTGTTCAGGCGGCGTCGACGAGAATGATCTCGGCATCGTCGATGGCGGTGACGCGCAGCACGGTCTCGTCGATGATGGCCGCGCCGTCCCGGGCGTCGAGGCGCACGCCGTTGACATCCACCGATCCTTGCGCCGAGACCAGATATCCATGGCGGCTCGCGCCCAAGACGTATTCGGCGGTCTCACCGGCCTTCAGCGTAGCGCCCACGACGCGGGCCGGCGTGCGGATCGGCAGAGCGTCCGGATCGTCCGCAAGCCCGCTGGCAAGGGTCACGAACCTGCCCGACCGGTCGCTCTTGGGGAAGGGTTTAGCGCCCCAGGCAGGCGCTTCGCCCCGGGTGCTGGGCTCGATCCAGATCTGGAAGATCTTCGTCGCACCCGCTTCGTGATTGTATTCGGAATGGCGCACGCCGGAGCCCGCGCTCATCACCTGCACGTCGCCTGCTTCGGTACGACCCGTATTGCCCAGGCTGTCCTGGTGGGTGATGGCGCCTTCGCGGACATAGGTGATGATCTCCATGTCGGCGTGCGAATGCGGCGGAAAGCCGGTCCCCGGCGCGATGGTGTCGTCGTTCCACACCCGCAGCGGGCCCCAGCCCATCTTCGCGGGGTCGTGGTAGCCGGCGAATGAGAAGTGGTGCTTGGCGTCGAGCCAACCGTGGTTGGCGCCGCCGAGCTTTGAAAAGGGTCTGCGTTCGATCATGGCGTTCTCCTTGGAAGCGTGAGCCGCTCCGTCCAGAGAAAGATGGAGACAAACGGGTCAACAAGAAATAGAAACATTAGAACCTTAACGTTTCTGGAATTTGATGCGTCGTTTGCCTGATTTCGAGGCCTGGGCGATCTTCGCCAAGGTCGCCCAGCTGGGGTCGTTCGCCAAGGCCGCCGAGGACCTGGCCCTCTCAAAGCCCACGGTGTCCAAGGCCGTCAGTCGGCTCGAGGCCAGCCTGGGCTTCTCCCTGCTGAACCGCACGTCAAGGCATCTGTCGCTTACCGAGGCCGGTCGGGTGTCGATGGAGCGGGCCGTTCGCATCCTGAACGAAGGACAGGCGGCGGAGGATGAGGCCCTGGTGCAATCGACCGTCCCACGTGGTCGGGTCCGGGTAAGCGCCCCTCTTTCGTTTGGCGTGGCCTACCTCGGCGCCGTCCTTCCCGATTTCATGGCGGCATACCCCGAAATCACGCTCGACCTCGCGCTCAGCGACCGCCGCGTCGATGTCGTCGCCGATGGGTTTGATCTGGCGATCCGCATCGCCAGCCTGGATGCGTCAAGCCTGCTGACGCGCCGTCTGTGCGACGTGCGCATCCTGCTGGTGGGCGCGCCCGGCTATCTGGACAGGCATGGACGGCCGACCCACCCTGGGGAGCTGCGGCAGCATCTGGCCATGGTGTACACCGGCTCGCCGAGCGGCGCCCTATGGCGGTTCAGCCACCCACAATTTGGCGAGGCGAGCGTCGAGCCGCGGGTCTGCCTGTGGACGGACAACGCCGACATGCTGACGCCGTCGCTCATCGCCGGACGCGGGCTGGCCCTCCAGCCGGAATTCCTGGTCTGGAACGAGATCAGGGACGGGTCGCTCGAAATAGCGATGCCGGACTGGACGGCCCCGTCGCTCGGCCTGCACCTGCTGATGCCGCCGAGTTCGCTGCGCCCCTTGAGGGTCCGCGCGCTGGTCGAGTATCTGGCGAAGTCGTTGGCGCGGACGGATTGGGGCGTTCAGGGCAACTAGCTTCCCGTCAAAAGCCTGCGCGCGAGCGGCGAGTTTCTGGCTACGCCGACATCCGAAACCCTAGACAATTCTCGCCATTGGATCTCGGCTCGGGACCCTTCATTCGACCGATCCCTTCCTTAACGCCCGGCTAGGGCTCGTGCGTCAGATTTTATCCATCAGGACCTCTCGCGGCGGCGACGCTCACCGCTATTGACGGTGATTAACGGTGAAAAACGCTTCCAGCGCGGCGTTCGGACATCACATTTTGCAATGAAAAGTTGTCGCGTCGTGCTTGTTTCAGCACCGCCTGTCCGCCGCGGGGTCGCCCTTAAGACGGTATCGTCTTCACTTGGCCTACTCTTGGTTGCCGGGAACGCGGTGGTGCGCGACCGCGCTTCGAACGTGGCGCCTAGGCGGCGACCTTCTCCGCCGCCCCAAACATCGGGCTGAGCTCCCCGCCCACATACCGCTTGGCCATCGCGGCCATCGGCAGGGGCCTGATCTTGTGCGCTTGGCCTGCAGCGCCGAACTCCTCGAAGCGCTGGCGGCACACCTGGCGCATCGCCTCCATGGCGGGCTTCAGGTACTTGCGCGGATCGAACTCGCCGGGGTTCTCGGCGAAAACTTTGCGGATCGCGCCGGTCATGGCCATGCGGTTGTCGGTATCGATGTTGATCTTGCGCACGCCGTGCTTGATGCCGCGCTGGATTTCCTCGACGGGCACGCCCCAGGTCTGCGGCATCTGGCCGCCGTATTGGTTGATGACGTCCTGCAGGTCCTGCGGCACCGACGAGGATCCGTGCATCACCAAATGGGTGTTGGGCAGGCGGTGGTGAATTTCCTCGATCACGTTCATGGCCAGCACCGCGCCATCGGGCTTGCGGCTGAACATGTAGGCGCCGTGGCTGGTGCCCATGGCGATGGCCAGCGCGTCGACCTCGGTCGCGCGCACGAAGTCTACCGCCTGGTCGGGATCGGTCAGCAGTTCGTCGTGGCTGAGCTTGCCCTCGAAGCCGTGACCGTCCTCCTTCTCGCCCATGCCGGTTTCCAGGCTGCCCAGCACGCCCAGCTCGCCCTCGACCGAGGCGCCGACCCAATGGGCCATGTCGACGACGCGGCGGGTGACGGCGACATTGTAGTCGTAGTTTGCCGGCGTCTTGCCGTCGCCCTTCAGGGAGCCGTCCATCATCACGCTGGTGAAGCCGTGCTGAATGGCCGTGGCGCAGGTGGCTTCGTTGTTGCCGTGATCCTGGTGCATGCATACCGGGATCGCCGGATAGAGCTCGACGAGGGCGTCGATCAGTCGGGCCAGGACGATATCGTTCGCGTACTGACGGGCGCCGCGGCTTGCCTGGATGATCACCGGCGCGCCGCAGGCCTGGGCGGCCTCCATGATCGCCAGCCCCTGCTCCATGTTGTTGATGTTGAAGGCCGGCACGCCGTAGCCCTGGTCGGCGGCGTGATCCAAAAGCTGTCGCAGAGTGATCCGCGCCATGTCGATATCCCCTGTTTGTTTCGCGCCGGGTTTGACTACGGCGGCATTCGCGCCCACGAACGATCGTTTAGTTTACGCTGGCCTTCGTTGCTTGCAAAGCCGCCACGCCGGGAAGGGTCCTGCCTTCCATCCATTCGAGGAAAGCGCCCCCCGCGGTCGAGACGAAGGTAAAATCATCGGTGACGCCCGCGTGATGCAGGGCCGCGACCGTGTCGCCGCCGCCGGCGACGGCGATCAGCGCGCCGGCCTTGGCCAGCATGGCGGCGTGCCGCGCCGCCGCCGTGGTCGCCGCGTCGAAAGGCGGAATTTCGAAGACCCCGAGCGGACCATTCCAGATCAGAGTGCGGGCGGCGTCCATGGCCTGGATTAGTTTCGCGATCGTCGCGGGACCGGCGTCGAGGATCCGCTCGTCCGCGCCGATCGCCTCGAGCGCGCAAGTTCGCGACGCGGCGCCGGCCTCCATCCGCTCGGCGACGACGACATCGATCGGCAGCAGCAGCTCGCAGGCGTTGGTCTTCGCCAGATCCATGATCGCGCGCGCGGTATCGGCCAGGTCCTTCTCGCAGAAGGACGCGCCGACGTCGTGGCCCTGGGCGTGAAGGAAGGTGTTGGCCATGCCCCCGCCGATGGCCAGGGCGTTCAGTTGCTGGACCAGGTTCTTCAGAAGGTCGAGCTTGGTGGAGACCTTCGAGCCGCCGACGATGCCCAGCACCGGGCGCTTGGGATTTCCCAGAGCCGCCTCCAGGGCCTGAAGCTCGCGGCGCATCGCTTCGCCGGCGTAGGCGGGCAGGAGTCGCGCGATACCTTCGGTCGAGGCGTGGGCGCGGTGGGCGGCGGAGAAGGCGTCGTCGACGTAGAGATCGCCGTTAGCGGCCAGATCGGCGGCAAAGGCGGGATCGTTGGCTTCCTCGCCGGGGTGAAAGCGCAGGTTTTCCAGCAGCAGGACGTCGCCGTCGGCCATCGCCGCCACCGCGCTCGCAGCGACCGGACCCACACAGTCGTCGGCGAACGCGACCGGCGCGCCGACCAGCGCGGCCAGCGGCGCGACGACGGGTCGCAGGCTCATCGATTCGACCCGCTTGCCCTTGGGGCGATCGAAGTGGGCCATCAGGATAACGCGCGCGCCGCCGGCGCGCAGGGCCGCTATCGTCGGCAGGGCGGCGCGAAGCCGGGTGTCGTCGGCGACGGCGCCCTCGTTCATCGGGACGTTGAAGTCCACGCGGACCAGGGCGCGTTTGCCTTCGAGGTCGGCGGCGGCGAGCGTACGGAAGCTCATGGCCCTTCCTCAGCGCCCCGCCATCGCCAGCGCGGTGTCGGCCATGCGCGTCGAGAAACCCCATTCGTTGTCGTACCACGACAGCACCCGCACCAGCTTGCCGTCGATGACCTGAGTCTGCGGCAGGGCGACGGTGGAGGAGGCGGCCACGTGGTTCATGTCGATGGAGACCACCGGGTCGCGGGTCACCGCAAGAATGCCCTTCAGCGGGCCTTCCGCCGCCGCCGCCGACATCGCCGCGTTGATTTCCTCGCGCGTGACGTCGCGGCCGGGCACCACCTTCAAGTCGATCACCGAGACATTGGGCGTCGGCACGCGGATCGACGAGCCGTCGAGCTTGCCCGCCAGTTGCGGCAGGACCAGGCCAAGCGCCTTGGCGGCGCCGGTCGAGGTCGGGATCATCGACATGGCGGCGGCGCGGGCGCGGTAGAGGTCGGAATGCAGGGTGTCCAGGGTCGGCTGGTCGCCGGTATAGGAGTGGATCGTGGTCATGTAGCCGCGTTCGATGCCGCAGGTGTCGAGGAGCACCTTGGCGACCGGCGCCAGGCAGTTTGTTGTGCACGAGCCATTGGAGACGACCAGGTCGTCGGCGGTGAGATCATGATGGTTGACGCCGTAGACGACGGTGCGGTCGGCGCCGTCGCAGGGCGCCGACACCAACACCTTGCGGGCGCCGGCGGACAGGTGGGCGGCGGCCTTGTCCTTTTTGTTGAACAGGCCCGTGCACTCCAGGGCGATCTCGACGCCCAGGTCCCTGTGGGGTAGCTGTCCCGGATCGCGGATCGCGGTCACCTTGATCGGTCCGAAGCCCACGTCGATGGAGTCGCCCGCCACCGTGACGGCGCCCGGGAAGCGGCCGTGAACCGAGTCATAGCGCAACAGGTGCGCGTTGGTCTCGACCGGTCCGAGGTCGTTGATCGCCACCACTTCGATGTCGAGGCGTTGGTGTTCGACGATGGACCGCAGTACCAGGCGGCCGATCCGGCCAAATCCGTTGATGGCGACGCGCAGGGTCATGCCCGAAAAATTCCCGTTATGTGGCTGGCCGCGCGGTTTTGCGGTCAGAGACGGGGAAGTCAAGGGGCAGTAGAAGGAAGATCCGGGCCTATCGCGCGCTCAGCATGAAATGTCCGCGCAGGGCGGCCACCGGCGATGCGCGTGTTTCCTGCCAGGCCTCCACGTGCACGTTGGCGATGCGCCGGCCCACCTTGCGCACGTCCGCCCGGGCGAAGGTGGTCAATGGACGGCCCGGGCGCAGGTATTCGATGGTGACGTCGATCGTGCGCGGCTGACGTTGCTGGCGCTCGTCGATCGACAATTGCAACAGCGCGGTCATCTCCATGAACGCCCCCAGCACCCCGCCGTGCAGAGCCGGAAGCTGGGTGTTGCCGATCAGGTGGGGGGAAAAAGGCAGGATGGCCGTCATCTCGTCTCCGGCCCGGATCCCGCTCATTCCGAGGAACCGGGCGTAGGGGATGGCGGCGAGAAACGTGGTCAGCGGATCGTCGGCGGCGAGGTCGCTCATGGCGCCGGGCTCGGGGCCGGCGCGCCGGCGAGCACGAAAGCGCCTTGCGCCGTGGCGATCGGATCTTCGGGCATATCCTCATAGGCGATCGCGCGCACAAAGGCGATCGAGTTGGTAAACTTGTAGCAGTGCGCCCTGGCGAAGACGTCGCGTCCCGGCTCCGCCGGGCGCATGTAGTCGATCCGCAGATCCAGAGTCGCGGAGCCGCCGCCATTGCGGCCGCTGACCGCCAGCCCGCAGACATGGTCGAGCAAGGTTGTGATCACGCCGCCGGCCAGCACGCCCGTGTGCGGGTCTCCCACCAGATCGGCGCGGTAGCAAACCTTCATGATCCCGACGTCCGGCGCCGCCGACACGAACTCGATCCCGAGCGCCACCGCCTGGGGCGTCTCGCGCACCATGCGGTCGGCTACCGCCGCCAGAAATGCGTCGTCGGAAGTCATGGCGCCCTTATAGGGAGATCGCGGGCGGCGACTATATGCGTTGTCGTGATCAAGCCCGAATCCCTGCTGCACCCGCGTCCGGCCGGTCTTTACTGCGCGCCCGGCGATTTCTACATCGATCCGGTGCGGCCGGTGGACCGGGCCGTGATCACCCACGGCCACGCCGACCACGCGCGCACCGGCCATGGCGTGGTCGCCGCGACGGCGCAGACCCTGGGGATCATGGAGGTCCGCTACGGCGCCGCCTTTGCCGGCGCGACCCGGACGCTGGCCTATGGCGAGAACGTCGACATGGGCGGCGTCGAGGTATCCCTCGTCCCAGCCGGCCACGTTCTCGGCTCGGCCCAGGTCGTGGTGCGTTGGAAGGGCCTGACCATGGTGGTCTCGGGCGACTACAAGCGCCGCCGCGATCCCACCTGCCCGCCCTTCGAGCCGGTCGCCTGCGACGTCTTCGTGACCGAGGCGACCTTCGGCCTGCCGGTATTCCGGCATCCGCCCGACACCGAAGAGATCGAGCGACTGATGCAGTCCACGGTTCAATTCCCCGACCGCGCCCACGTCGTGGGCGTGTATTCCCTGGGCAAGGCGCAAAGGGTCATCCGCCTGCTGCGTGAAGCGGGTTGGGATAGGCCCATCCCCGTCCATGGCGCCCTCGAGCGCCTCGATGCGCTCTACGAACACTTCGGCGTCGATCTTGGCGTCTGCACCGCCGTCGCCGCGGGCGATGCGAAGGACTTCGCCGGGCAAATCGTCCTGGCGCCGCCCTCGGCCATCGCCACGCCCTGGGCGCGGCGCTTCGCCGACCCTGTGGACGCCTTCGCCTCCGGATGGATGCGCGTGCGCGCGCGCGCGCGCCAGAAGCGCGTGGAACTGCCCCTGGTCATATCCGACCACGCCGACTGGGACGAACTGACCGCCACCCTGTCGGAACTCCATCCGGGCGAAGTCTGGATCACCCACGGGCGCGAAGAGGCGCTGGCGCGCTGGTGTTCCCTGAACGGTCTGGCGGCCCGGGCGCTCGACCTCGTCGGCTACGACGAGGAGGGGGAGTAGATGATCCCGGCGTATCGGCAAGGCGGCGGGTAGACGGTGCGCGCCTTCGCCCATCTTCTCGACCGGCTGTCGTTCACCGGCTCGCGCAACGCCAAGCTGACGCTCGTGCGCGACTTCATGCGCCAGACCCCCGACCCGGAGCGAGGCTGGGCGCTGGCGGCGCTGTGCGGCGATCTGACCTTCAGCGCGGCCAAGCCGGCGTCGATCCGCGCGGCGGTGGAGGCGCGCATGGACGCGCAGCTCTTCGCCTGGTCCTACGACTTCGTCGGCGATCTCGCCGAGACGGTGGCCCTGGTCTGGCCGGGCAGGCCCGGCGCCAATCGCGAGCCGGATCTGACGGACGTCATCGACGCCCTGGCGGCGGCCAGGCGCGCCGAGGTTCCCGGCCTGATCGAGGCCTGGCTGGATGCGCTCGACGCCGACGGCCGCTGGGCCCTGCTGAAGCTCTTGACCGGCGGCCTGCGCGTCGGCCTCTCGGCGCGCCTCGCGCGACAGGCGGTGGCCGATTTCGGCGGCGTCACCGTCAGCGAGATCGAGGAGCTCTGGCACGCCCTCGAGCCGCCCTATGGCGACCTGTTCGCCTGGCTCGAAGGTCACAGCGAGCGACCGTCGGCCGACCATCCCGGCCGCTTCCGGCCCATGATGCTCGCCCAGGCCGTCGACGAGGCCGTCGACTTCGCCAGGCTGAACCCGAACGACTATGCCGCAGAGTGGAAGTGGGACGGCATCCGAATCCAGGCGGTCAGCGAGCGCGGAGAGCGCCGGCTCTATTCGCGCACGGGCGACGACATCTCCGCGGCCTTTCCCGACGTGGTCGCCGCCCTGGAGTTCACGGGTGTCATCGACGGCGAACTTCTGGTCCTGCGCGACGGCTCGGCGGCATCGTTCGGCGACCTGCAGCAGCGCCTCAACCGCAAGACCGCCGACGCGAAGCTCATCGCCGCCTTTCCCGTCGGAATCCGCGCTTACGACCTCTTGCTGGAGGGCGAGGCCGACCTGCGCTCGGCGCCGTTCGCCGAGCGACGCGCGCGGCTGGAGGCCTTCGTGGCCGCGATACCCTCGCCGAACATCGACCTGTCCCCGCTGCAGCCGTTCTCCACTTGGGACGAGCTCGCGTCCTTGCGCGCCGACCCGCCGCCGGGCGATCCCGCACGGGCCGAGGGCCTGATGCTAAAGCGCCGGGATTCGCCTTATGTCGCCGGCCGACCCAAGGGGCCTTGGTTCAAGTGGAAGCGCGATCCGCACCTGATCGACGCCGTGCTGATGTATGCGCAGCACGGTCACGGCAAGCGCTCGGGCGTCTACTCGGACTACACCTTCGGCGTCTGGCGCGAGGACGGCGAGGGGCGCCGTTCGCTGACTCCGGTGGGCAAGGCCTATTTCGGGTTCACCGACGAGGAGCTGAAACAACTGGACGCCTTCGTGCGCGCCAACACCACCGAACGCTTCGGTCCGGTGCGCGCGGTGCGCGCCGACCAGGACGTCGGCCTCGTGCTCGAAGTCGCCTTCGAGGGCCTGCAGCGCTCCACACGCCACAAGAGCGGCCTCGCCATGCGCTTCCCGCGCATCCACCGCATCCGCTGGGACAAGCCGGCCCGGGAGGCGGACGAACTTTCCACGCT
Source organism: Caulobacterales bacterium (assembly GCA_038206535.1). Lineage (GTDB taxonomy): Bacteria > Pseudomonadota > Alphaproteobacteria > Caulobacterales > Caulobacteraceae > Acaudatibacter. The sequence goes on along the minus strand of JBBRAV010000004.1, from coordinate 78,330 downwards.
CGAGCGCCTGTTGCGGGTTTAGAGCCGGTATGGCTCGCGCACGCCCGGGTCCCCGGCGGGGAAGTCACGCGTGTTGCGAGTAACCAGCAGGCGTCCATCGCGCTTTGCACACGCCCAGATGATCGCGTCCGGCAGGCGCAAGCGTCCCGCTTGCCGGATCGTCACGGCTATCTCCGCGGTCACCTCGTCCAGCGGGACCACGACGAAGGCGCTCAGGAAGGCGCGTGTCTGTCGAACGTTCGCTTCGTTGGCGCCGACCATGACCTCCATCCAGGTGACGATGCTGATCGCGCCATCCTGATATCGACTGATCTCGTCACGCGCCGCCGCCACGCCATTGAGGTGGTCGATGAGGATATTGGTGTCGAAAAGCTTTTACCATTCCGCACGGATGCGGTCTTCGTAAGCCAGTCCGTCCTCGCCGGCCCCCCATAGCCCGAAGGCGGACGACTTCGACGCCGCGGTTCTCGACGCCAGGAGGTCGGTTATGGCTCGCCGGATCAGTTCGGCGCGGGAAACCTTCTCGCTTTTCGCCATCTCCGCCAGGGCCTCTACCTGGTCATCGGGAATGTCAATCAACGCGCGCATCGCTGCTCTCCGAAGTCTTATATAATATCACATATTGATATATAAACTAGGCTGGGGGGAGCGCCGTGTCGCGTCTTTCCCGGACGCCTGTGCGGGACGCCGTGCGCCAGGGTCGAGCCTAGCCGTTGAAACCCCGCACCGCTTCGATGATCCGGTCCTGCACATCGGGGCAGAGGTAGGGATGCATGGGCAGCGCCAGGACAAGGTGCGCCTTGGCGTCCGAAACCGGAAGCCCGCCCGGTCCCTGTGGGAAGTGCGCGTAAGGCGCCTGGCGATGGATTGGGACCGGATAATAGGCGGCGGTGGGAATGCCCAGGGTCTTGAGATGGTCGGCCAGTCCGTCCCGGTTGGCATGTTCGATCACATACTGCGCCCAGGTCGAGCGGCCTCCGGCGATGACGCCGGGAACAGACAGGCAAGCCTCGGCCAGCCCTTCCGCGTAGCGCGCGGCGACCCTCTGGCGGCTGTCGAGCTCGTCGTCGAACACGCTCAGCTTTTGCAGCAGGATCGCCGCCTGCAGGGTGTCGAGGCGCGAGTTCATGCCGATGCGGGCGTTCAAATATTTCGGGTCGTGCGCGAACGCCTCGCCGTCGATGTCGCTGGCCGTCGCCTTGCCATGGATGCGCAGCGAATCCATCCGTTCCCACAGCGCGGGATCACCGGTCACCACCGCGCCGCCGTCGCCGTAGCAGCCCAGCGGCTTGGCCGGGAAGAAGCTGGTCGTCGCCGCGTCCGCCCAGGCGATCGGATGGCGACCGTCGAGGGTGCACCCGAAGCTCTGCGCGCTGTCGGCGATCAGTTTCAGGCCGTGTCGCCGGCATATGGCGGCCAGGCGCGGGTAATCCGCCGGCTGCCCGAAAAGGTCCACCGCGATCACCGCTGCCGGCCTAAGGCGGCCCTCCGCCAAGACCGCCGCGATGGACGCTTCCAGGTGATCGGCGTCCAGGTTGTACGTGTCGCTCAGAATGTCCACGAACACCGGCGAGGCGCCGGTCCATGGGATGACCTCCGCCGTGGCCGTGAAGGTAAACGAAGGGCAGAACACCGCGTCTCCGGGGCCGATGTCCCAGGCCATGAGCGGAAGGGCGAGCGCATCGGTGCCATTGGCGCAGGTGAGGGCCAGCGGCGCCTCGCAGAACGCCGCGAGCCGCGCCTCCAATTCCCGCACCTCGGGACCCATGACAAAGGCGCCGTGCGCGAGGACCGCCGCGATGGCGGCGTCGATCTGGGGCTTGAGGCGCGCCTGCTGCGCTGCGAGGTCGATGAAGGCAATCATGCGGCGCGCCGATAGTCGCCGCCGGGCCCCCACGCGACACAAACCCTGTTTCGATTCATTTCGGCGCCGCCAGGCGGGCCAGGAACTGGGCGAGGTCGCCGCCCTCGAAGCGCACGCCCGCGACACCGGCCCGGCGGGCGGCCTCCAGGTCGCTATCCTTGTCCCCGATCACCAGCGCGCTGGCCGGGTCGATACCCCAATCGGCCATGGCGCGCAGGATCATGCCGGGATTGGGTTTGCGGTCGGGATGGTCGGGATGGCGAAAGGCCTCGACGCGCCCTTCGGCGTGATAGGGGCAGACGTAGAACGCATCGATATGCGCGCCCTCGGCCGCCAGATCGGCTTGCATGTGGGCGTGCAGCGCCTCGACGGCGGCCAGATCGAAGAGGCCTCTGGCGATCCCGGACTGGTTGGTGACGACAATCGCAAGCACGCCAGACCGATTGAGGGCGGCGACCGCCTGCCGGGCGCCGGGGACCCATTCCAGACGTTCCGGCTCGCCGACGTATCCATGATCGATGTTCAGGACGCCGTCGCGGTCGAAAAGCACGGCCGCCCGCAAGGTTTTATCGACTTCCCGCATGGCCTCTCACGCCCTAGTGTGGGCCGATGGTTACCCGACCACGGTATAGCGGCTTCAGCTCCGCGCCAAATGCTCCGGCAAAACCGGACCATATCGCCGCGGCGATCCGCACGGTGCGCGCGGAGATCAACGGGCTGGAGGCGCTGGGGGAAGCCTTCCTGGTTGATCTGTGCGCGCCCTTCGACGCGGCCGTCGAGGCGATCCGCGAGGCGGCCGGACGGGTCGTGGTGACGGGCATGGGCAAGAGCGGGCACGTCGCGCGCAAGATCGCCTCCACCCTGGCGTCGACGGGCACGCCGGCGTTTTTCCTGCATCCCGGCGAAGCCAGCCACGGCGATCTGGGCATGGTCACCGCGGGCGACGTGGTCCTGGCCATTTCCTGGTCAGGGGAAACGCCGGAGCTGCGGCCGGTGATCAATTTCTGCACGCGCTTCGGCGCGCCGCTCATCGCCCTGTCGTCGGATCGCAACAGCGCGCTGGCCGACGCCGCCGATATCGCGCTCATCCTGCCGCTGGCCGAGGAGGCCTGCCAGAACACCCGGGCGCCGACCACCTCGACCACCATGCAGCTGGCTTTTGGAGACGCCCTGGCGATCGCCCTGCTGGAGGCGCGCGGTTTCTCGGCCGCGGACTTCAGGAACTTCCATCCCGGCGGAAAACTCGGCGCGCAACTGGTCACGGTCGCGGATCTTATGGCCAGGGGCGAGAATCTGCCGAAGGTGAAGCTCACCGCCACCGTCTTTGACGCGATCGTGGAGATCACGCGCACGCGCTACGGCGGCGTCGCGGTCGTCGATGAGAACGACCTGCTGGTCGGCGCCTTCACCGACGGCGATCTGCGTCGGGCGCTGCCCGACGCAGATCTCACCGCGCCGGTGACGCAGCACATGAGCCGCGCGCCCGTATTCGTGCATCCTCACTTGCTGGCGACGGAGGCCCTGCGGGTGATGAACGAGCGTCCGCGGCCGATACTCCTGATCTTCGCCTGCGAAGACGACCGCCTCGTCGGGGCCGTCCACATGCACGATTTTCTTCGCGCCGGGATCGCCTGACGCGATAGCCTCCCGACTGCATTGGTCCTTCGCACAGGTCGTTTTTCCGTCTATGGCAGCGCCTCCTTGTCAAACGCGCATCCCATGACCCTCACCCTCGCCGACATCCAGGCCGCCGCCGAGCGAATCTCCGGCCATGTCGAGCGCACCCCGTGCCGCCGGTCTCGCACACTTTCGGAGATCACCGGGGCGGAGGTGTGGGTGAAGTTCGAAAACCAGCAGTTCACCGCCTCCTACAAGGAACGCGGCGCCCTCAACCGTCTGGCGCGACTGACCGACGATGAGCGCCGCCGCGGCGTCATCGCGGCTTCGGCCGGAAATCACGCCCAGGGACTGGCCTACCATGGCGAGCGCCTCGGCATTCCGGTGACCATCATCATGCCCAGGGGCACCCCGTTCGTGAAGGTGCAGCAGACCCGCGCCTTCGGAGCCCATGTGGTGATCGATGGCGACAGCTATGACAACGCCTACGGCTGCGCCCGGTTGATGTGCGAGGAGCGCGACCTCGTGTTCGTTCCCGCGTTCGACGATTACGACGTAATGGCCGGGCAAGGCACCCTTGCGCTGGAGATGCTCGAGGACGCGCCCGACCTCGAGGTCCTGCCAGTTCCGATCGGCGGCGGGGGCCTGATCAGCGGGGTCGCGACGGCCGCCAAGTCGATCAACCCTGGTATCAGCATCATCGGCGTCGAGCCGGCGATGTATCCCTCGTTCACCGCGCGCATGCGCGGCCTGAACGCGCCGGTCGGCGGCCAGACGATCGCCGAAGGCATCGCCGTCAAGTCGATCGGCAAGCTCACCTATGGCGTGGTCCGTCCGTTGATCGACGACGTCCTGCTGATCGAGGAGCCGTTCTTCGAGCGTGCGATCGCCCTCTACTGCAACGTCGAGAAGACCGTGGCGGAGGGCGCGGGCGCGGCCGCGCTCGCCGCCTTGCTGGCCTATCCCGAACGGTTCCGGGGACGCAAGTGCGGGCTGATCCTGACCGGCGGCAACATCGATCCGCGACTGCTCGCGTCGGTCCTGACCCGCGAACTGGTGCGCGCCCAGCGACTGGTGTCCCTGCGCATCGTCGGCGATGATCGGCCGGGCCTGCTGGCCACCGTTTCGGCGGCGATCGGCGACCTCGGCGGCAATATCCTGGAGGTGGCGCACAATCGTCTGGCGCTCGACGTGCCGGCCAAGGGCGCCGAATTCGACGTCATGATCGAGACGCGCGACGCCCAGCACACCCAGGAGATCATGGACGCCTTGCGCGAGCGCGGCTATCCGCCCAGGAGCGTATGATGGTCAAGGTCCGGTCGTTTGTTCTGGCATGCGTCGCCGCCCTCGCCTTGGCGGCCTGCCATCGCGCGCCGCCGCCGGCGCCGGACGCGGGCAAGGCCTTTCTCGCTCAGAACGCCCATGCCGCGGGCGTGCACGTCACGGCCTCGGGTCTGCAATACCGCATCCTGCGATCTGGTCCGGCGGGCGGGCTGCGTCCAAAGCCCGCCGACGAGGTGAAGGTGAACTACGAGGGCAAGCTGCTCGACGGCGAGGTCTTCGATTCCTCCTATCAGCGCGGCACGCCGGTGGCGATGACCGTGCGCGATCTCGTGCCCGGGTGGGTCGAGGCGCTGCAGCTGATGCGCCCCGGCGACGAGTGGCTGCTTTATGTGCCGCCCTCGCTGGGCTACGGCGCCAAGGGCGCCGGGCCGATCCCGCCCAACAGCGTGCTGGTCTTCAAACTCGAGCTCATCGATGTCGCTCCCGACCCGAGTTCGGTGCGGAAGGCCTGATGCCGCAAAACCGCGAGATCGCCATTCGTCCGGCGGCGCGGGGCGACGCCGGTCTCATCCTCGGCTTCATCCGCGAACTGGCCGATTATGAAGAGCTTCTGCATGAGGTGAAGACGAGCGAGGACGACGTGCGCGCCCTGCTGTTCGACGCTGTTCCCCGAGCATTCTGCGACATCGCCGAGATCGACGGCGATCCTGTCGGCTTCGCCTTGTGGTACTACAACGTGTCAACGTTCGAGGGCCGGTGCGGCCTCTATCTCGAGGACCTCTTCGTGCGTCCGGCCGCGCGTGGCCTGGGGGCTGGCAAGGCCCTGCTGGCCCATCTGGCGCGCCGTTGCGAGAGCGAAGGCCTTTGCCGCATTCAATGGGCGGTTCTCGACTGGAACGCGCCCTCAATCGCTTTTTATGATTCTCTCGGCGCGTCCGCCAGGACCCAGTGGATCACGCGCCAGCTGGACGGCGAGGCGCTTGGGGCGCTCGCCTTGTCCAAGCAGGGATCGAACTCCGGCTAGGCGGCCGCCCAGCGTCTTGGGGTGATGTCTTCCGGATTCTCCAGCGCCATGCCGTCCCAGTCGAGGTCCGGAGGCGGCTTGGCCGAGGCGGCTATCACCGCGTTGAGCTCGCCCACTGTGGCGGCGCCGACGATGACCGCCGTGGCTTCGGGCCGCGATAGCGCGAAGCCCAGGGCCGCCTGCAGGGGATCGCTGCGGCCTTCGGCGATCAGCCGGCGGGCGCGCGAGAGGCGACTGATCGTCGCCTCGCCGATCTGGCTGGGCGCCCGGTCAGGCGGCAGGAACAGCAGGCCGTTCAGAAAGATCGACCGCAGGTGCACCTCCACGCCCATGTCGCGCACGCGCGCCAGGCTGCCGTCCACGAGCAGTCTCTGATCGAGCAGGCTGGCAGGCGCCTGGATGAGATCGGGCTGAAAGCGCCGGGCAAGGCCCGCCGGATCGTCGGACGCATAGGCGGATATGCCCACGCGGGCGAACATGCCGTCGTCGCGCATTGTTTTGAGGCAAGACCACCAGGCCGCGCCATACGGAGAGAACAGGTCGCCCGCCGACTGCACCATGATCGCGTCGGCGCGGTTGAGGCCCAGGCGGGCGAGCGATGCGCGCGCTTCGGATTCGACGAACATCGGCCCGCGGTCGCCGCGCGGCGCCTTCACCGTGACGCGGATGCCGACCGGGCGTGGCAATACGGCGCCCAGAACGGCCTCTCCGTGCATGGACGCGGCGCCGGTGTCGAGGACGCAGAGGCCCGCGCGGGTGGCGCTGGCGAGCATTTCGCGCACCTCCGCTTCGGGCGAGCGGCCGCCTCCCCGCGGACTGTCGAGGCCGAACTGGGCCGTGCCGAGGCCGAGTTTGCTGGTCAGGGCCTGGGTGTTCTGAATTTCCATGCGGGCTGCTTTTCGCCGATCCTGGGCCGATACTGCACGCCAAGACGTAAAGAAGCGGTATCGACAAACTTGCGCTTTGGTTAACCTGCCCCGATGATCGCAAGCTTACCGGACTGGCCCGTTTTCGGCTTCGACGATGACGCCCGCCCTGCGTTGCGCGCCACGGCCCGATCCGGTCGCGACGCCGCGCTGGCCACGATCGTGGCTCTGGACGGCGGCGGCCCGAGGCCCGTGGGGACCCAGATGGTCATCGCCGGCGACGCGGTGTCGGGTTTCCTCTCCGGCGGGTGCCTGGAAGCAGATGTGGTCGATCACGCGCGGACGGTTCTGCAGGACGGGACGCCGCGCCGCCTGGTCTACGGCCAGGGCAGTCCCTGGCCGGATATCCGCCTGCTTTGCGGCGCGCGCATAGAGGTTCAGCTCGAACGCGTTTCGCCTGACGATCCGGCGACCCGGACCTTGCTGGCGCTCACCGACGCGCGATCGCCCGCGACCTGGCTCAGCGACGGGAGTCGTCGGGCGTGCGCCGTCCCGGCCCAGGCCCCCGGGAGATGGCCCGGAGCGTTCGAACGGCTCTATCGGCCCATGGCGCGGCTCGTCGTGATCGGGGCCGATCCCACGGCCCTGGCGATCGCGATGCTGGGAGTCCATGCTGGTTGCGAGACGACGCTCGTGCGTCCACGGGGACCCGTGGAGCCGCCGCCGATCCCGGGTGTCGCCTACAGCCGCGACGATCCCGACGCCGCCCTCAAGCGTATCGGCCTCGATCCATGGACGGCGGTCGCCGTGGCGACGCACGACGCGGAGCTCGATCACGCCGCGCTCGTGGTCGCCTTACCGTCCAAGGCCTTCTATGTCGGCGCCCTGGGCGCGCGTCGGCGCGTGCCCGAACGCGTCGAAGAGTTGAAACGGTCGGGCCTGTCGGACGCCGATATCGGCCGCCTGCGAGCGCCCATCGGCCTGTCCATCGGCGGCAAGGCGCCGTGGGAGGTGGCGGTCGCTGTGCTCGCCGAGATCACCGCGGCGCGCTATGCCGTCGCGCTATGAGGCGGACCTGAAGGAAGCCTCGGTGCAGCCTTCGTCGTGGGCGCGATCCAGGGCGTCTTCGAGCCGGCTCACCTTGAACAGGGTCGGCGCCATCTTGATCGAGGCGCGGATCCAGACGCGATCGGCATCGCGCACGTAGGATACGGGCAGGGCCACGTCGCCGCCGGCGGGATCGTCGATCCACCCGCGCCGCGGGAAGAACCCGTGGCCCTCCACCTCGTGGAAGACGCTGGAGACCGGCGTCGTCGGGCCGTCGTCGACCCGATAGTAGGCGTGGGTCGTTTCGAGACCGCGCTTCACACGAAAGATCAGCGTCTGATTGCGATAGTACATCGCGCGGGTCTTCAGCGAACAGGCCAGCGCGTCGGTGAAGCGATCGTGGCTCACCGTCAGCAACCATCCGCCGGTCACATAGCGATGCCGCGCCATCTGAGGCTGGTGGAGATGTAGAGCCGACGCCAGGGCCAGACCGGCCATCAACAGCATTTATCCGCACTCCGTCCGAACAGACCCCCGGACACATAACAGGCCGGCTCTTGCGGTTCCATCCGGCTTGGCCGCCAGCGCGCTCACGACCCTTCAGACGAGTCGGCGCAACGGCAGCACGTCGACCACGTCGCCCGCCGCCGCCGCCGCCGCCCGCGCGGGCCGCCGGACGAGGGCGTCCGCCTGCGCGAACACGGTGACGAGCGCCGAGTCCTGATCGGCGAAGGGCGTCGCCGCGATCACACCGTCCGCGCCATGGCTCAGGCGCGCCCGCATCCAGTGCTCGCGGGGGCCGTTTTCGGAAAGCGGCGCCGTGGTCCTCGCGGCGATCAGGCCGACAGCCGGATTGGCTCCCTGCATGGCGAACAGCAAAGGGCGCAGGAAGAGTTCGGCGCAGACCAGGGCGGAGGCCGGGTTGCCTGGCAGTCCGAGGACCCGCCGGCCGTCGGCAAGGGCGCCGAACCAGGTCGGCTTGCCGGGCCTGACGGCCACGCTTTCCACGATCATCTGCAGGCCCAGCGTCTGCAGGGCCGGCTTGACCAGGTCGTGGTCGCCCACCGAGGCCCCGCCGATCGTGACGATGAGGTCGCCGCCGGCGCCGCCGACCGCCGCGGCGATCGCTTCGACCGAGTCGCCGACCTCGGCCAAGGGATCGGCCCGGCCTCCCCAGCCATCGACCAGGGCCGCGAGCGCCGTGGTTCCCGAATTGAAGATCTGGAACGGTCCGGGGGATGCGCCCGGCGCGACGATTTCTTCGCCGGTCGAGAGGATGACCACCCGCGAACGCCTGGCGACCTCGAGCGCGGCCATGCCGGCCGCCGCGGCCAGCGAGAGCCGCCAGGCGTCGAGGCGGGTTCCGCGCGCCAGCAGCAGCGCGCCGGCGGCGAAATCCTGGCCCGCCGGTCGAATATGGCGAGGCTCGCCGACCGCCGGCACGTTCACGAAGCCGTCGGCTGCGCTGGCGTCTTCCTGGATCACCACCGCGTCGGCGCCGGCCGGAACCGGTGCGCCGGTGAAGATGCGCACCGCTTCGCCGGCGCCGAGCGAGCCGGCGTAGGCGCGCCCGGCGGCGCTCTCGCCGGCGATCCGCAGGCGCCCTGGACTGTCCGCCACGCGGACCGCCCAACCGTCCATCGCCGAGGCGGCGAAAGGGGGTTGATCGCGCGACGCCCGCACATCCGCCGCCAGCACCCGCCCCTGCGCCGCGGCAAGACCGACGGTCTCAAATCCCATGGCCGTCATGGCGGCCAGCATGCGCGACCGCGCGTCCTCGACGGACAGAAGCTTCATGGCGCGCGCCAGTCGCCCGAGGCGCCGCCGCTCTTTTCCACAAGCCGGACCGCCTCGATCACCATGCCGCGATCGGCGGCCTTGAGCATGTCGTAGATGGTCAGGCACGCCACCGACACGGCGGTGAGGGCTTCCATCTCCACGCCCGTGGGACCGGTGGTCTTGACCCTGGCGGTCACGCCCAGGCCTTCGTCGCAGGGCTCGACCGCCACCTCGACCTTGCTCAGCGCGAGCGGATGGCAGAGCGGGATCAGGTCCGCGGTCCGCTTGGCCGCCATCACGCCGGCGATCTCGGCGATGGCGCGGACATCGCCTTTCCTGCCCTGCCCGGAGATCGCTAGCGCCCGCGTCTCGGGACTCATCCGCACCCTTCCGTGGGCGACGGCATCCCGCGCGGTGGCCGGTTTGCCCGACACGTCGACCATCCGCGCCCGGCCGGACTCGTCGAGGTGGGTCAGCCGGCTCACCGCTCGAGCAGCCTGGGCATCAGTTCGACCATGTTGCAGGGCCGGTGCCGGCTGTCCAGCTGCGCGGCGATGACCTTGTCCCAGCCGTCCTTCACCGCGCCGTTGGAGCCGGGAAGGCAGAACACGAACACGCCGTCGATCAGACCGGCCAGGGCGCGCGATTGCAGGGTTGAAAGTCCCACCGACTGATAGCTCACCAGATGAAAAATCACCGAAAAGCCGTCGATCGTCTTGTCGAACAAAGGCTCGATCGCTTCGGGCGTCACGTCCCGCCCCGTAAGGCCGGTGCCGCCGGTGGTTACGATGGCGTCGACATTGCCCGAGCTCGTCCACGCCTTGATCCGCAGGCGGATCGCGGCGACGTCGTCGGCCACGATCGCCTTTTCGGCGAGCACGTGCCCGGCCGCCATGACCCGTTCGGCGAGCAAATGCCCAGAGGTGTCGCTTTCCTCGTCGCGGGTGTCGGAGATCGTCAGGACAGCGACGCGCACGGGCGTGAACGCGGCGCCTTCGTCGTAGCGTCCGCCGGGTGAAAGGCTCATGTCGACTCCTGACTTCATCAATCCCATCGCGCCACGTCGCCAAGATCGCGCGCCGAAGGCTCGACCCAACGGGCCCCGTCGGGACCGTGCTCCTTCTTCCAAAGAGGCGCGCGCGACTTCAGATAGTCCATCAGGTAGTCGCACGCCTCGAACGCCTCGCGCCGGTGCGCCGACGCGGTCAGCACCAGGACGATCGCTTCGCCAGGCGCAACGCGGCCGATTCGATGGATGACCGTGACGTCGTGAAGGTTGAAGCGCTCTTTGGCGGCGTCGGCGAACGCGCCGATCGTGGCCTCGGTGAACCCCGGATAAGCCTCCAGCTCGAGGCCGCCGCCATCGCCCCGGCGCGCGATCCCCACGAAGCTGGCCACGGCGCCGGTCTCGGCGCGGCGCGCGCAGAAGTCGCTGAGCATGGCGCCCGGCTCGAACGGACGGTCCACCAGCCGGATCATCCGCCGCTCATCGCCGGCATGAAGGCGACCTCGCAGTTGGCGCCCAGCTCGGCGTCGCCGCGCGCGAGCACCCGGTCCACGGCCGCCTGGACCCCGCGCGCGCCAAGCGCCGCCGCGAGCGCCGGATCGTCGGCGCAGAGCATTGCCCTCAGCTCGCAGAGGGTCGCGGGCGGCGGATCGTACAGCCGCTCGCGCCACCCGGCGACGTCGCGCAACTTCCCGAACAGCAGCACCTTGACCATCGGGTCAGCCGCCCGTCACCGACATGTGGCGCGATACCGAAGGGCCCGCGCCCCGGCCGATCTGGAAATCATGGCCCTTGGGCTTGCGCTCCAGGCCGGCGGCGATGACGCCGACCAGCGCCGCATCGTCGCCGCCCGAGCGGAGAACCGCCCGCAGGTCGGTGGCGTCGTCCTGGCCCAGGCAGGTGTGCAGGGTTCCCGTGCAGGTCAGCCGCACGCGGTTGCAGCCCTCGCAGAAATTGTGCGTCATCGGCGTGATGAGTCCGAGCCGCCCGCCCGTCTCGGCGATCTCGACATAGCGCGCCGGGCCGCCGGTGTTCAGCGGCAGGTCGCGCAGCGTCCAATAGCTTTCCAGGTCGCGGCGCACCGCGGCCAGCGACAGGAACTGATCGCTGCGATCCTCGTCGATCTCGCCCATCGGCATGGTCTCGATCAGGGTCATGTCCATGCTGCGATCGTGCGCCCACCGGATCAGGTCGGGGATTTCGCCGGCGTTGTCCCGCGCGAGGGCCACCGCGTTGATCTTGACCCGCAGGCCCGCGTCCAGGGCCGCCCCGATGCCGGCCTGCACCTGGTCCAGGTCACCGCCGCGCGTCAGCCGCCGGAACAGGTCTGGCCGCAGGGTGTCCATCGAGACATTGATCCGCTTGACGCCCAGCCGTGCGAGATCGCCGGCATGACCGGCCAGGCGCGTGCCGTTGGTGGTCAGGGTCAGCTCGTCGAGGGCGCCGGTCCCCATGTGCCGCGACAGGCGCTCGATCAGCCCCATGACGCCCTTGCGGACCAGCGGTTCGCCCCCGGTGAGCCTAAGCTTGCGCACGCCCAGGCCGATGAACACCGAGGCGACGCGATCGAGCTCTTCGAGGGTGAGCACTTCGGACTTGGGCAGAAACCGCATATGCTCGGCCATGCAGTAGACGCAGCGCAGGTCGCAGCGGTCGGTCACCGACAGGCGCAGATAGGTGACCTTGCGGCCCAGACCATCGGTCAGGCCGCTGGGCGCTGGCGGCGCATACGGTGAGGTGGCGTCATAGGGCGGCATGCCGCTCGTACATAGGGCGAAACAGGCCATGACGACAGTGGGCGGCGTTTCATCAAGGCTGGAGGCGATCGTCCTGGCCGCCGGCCTGGGCTCGCGGTTCGGCGGCGGAAAGCTGACCACCCCCTGGCGCGGCGGCGTGCTCCTCGATGGCGCGCTCGCCGCCGCCTTCGCCGCCCCGGCGCGGTCCGTCACCCTGGTCGGCGGCGCGGACCCGGGTGTGGAGACGGCGGCGCGGGCGTTTGCCAGGCGGAGCGGCCAGGGCGAGCGCCTCCTTATCGTCAACGCGGCCGACTTTGCGATGGGATTGTCCGCCAGCCTGCGCGCCGGCGTCGCCAGCCTCCCACCCGACGCCGACGGCGCGTTCGTCTTCCTGGGCGACATGCCGGCGGTTCCGCATGGCGTGCTCGCGCCGCTCGCCGAGGCGTTGACCCGAGGCGCGCTGGCCGCCGCGCCGATTTTTGAAGGCCGACGCGGCAATCCCGTGCTGTTCTCGCGCCACATCTTCGCCCGGCTGCTCATCCTGGAAGGCGACGAGGGTGCGCGTCATGTGCTGTCCGGCCTCGGCGACGCCCTCGCCCTCGTCCCGACCGACGACCCGGGCGTCCTGTTCGATATCGACCTGCCCCAGGATCTGAGTCGCCCGCCGCGCTAGTCGTCTCCAAAGCCGCGAAAGCGTTGCTCTCTCGTAGCGCGGGCTTCCAGCCCGCATCTTTTCCCGAATGAATCGAGCTCTTCGGCGACGTTTAAGAGCGGGCAGGATGCCCGCGCTACGAGTGTCCGTGTCGCCCGCGACCTCTTATCCTAGCGCCTATGGGCGAGACGCCCGCGCTCCAAACGCTAGGCCTTCACGAACGGCAGGCTGAGCGTCGGCTTGCCGGTCATGGCCAGCAGGGCGTTGGCCACCGCCGGGGCGATGACCGGCGTGCCCGGCTCGCCGACCCCGGAGGGGCGGTTGGCCGAGGGCAGGATGTAGGTCTCGACGGCTGGCGCCTCGTTCATCCTCAGGACGCGGTAGGTGTCGAAATTCTTCTGCTCGACCACCCCGTCCTTCAGCGTGATCCGGCCGTAGAGCGCGGCGGAGAGGCCAAAGCAGGTTCCGCCCTCCATCTGGGCGGCGATCTGGTCGGGAGAGATGGCGACGCCGCAATCGATCGCGGTGACGACGCGGCCGACGCGCGGCGCGCCGTCCACCAGCTTGACCTCGGCGACCTGCGCCACCACCGAGCCGAAGCTCTCGTGTACCGCGACGCCGCGGGTCCATCCGTCCGCGGCCTTGGGGCCGGCCTTCTCTATCGCCAGGTCCAGCACCGCCCGGTGCCGGCTCGCTCCGGCCTTGGCGTAGAGCGCGCGGCGATAGTCGACCGGATCGCGGCCGGCGGCCCGGGCCAGCTGATCGATCGTGTGCTCCATCACGAAGGCGGTATGGGTCGCGCCGACCGAACGCCACCACAGCACCGGCACGCCGACCTCCGGCAGCATCGCCTGCCCGTCGACGTTGGCCGTCGCCTTCAGATAGGGCGAGCCCTTGGCCCCCTCGACGGCCGTCTCGTCCAGTCCCTTGGTCCCCGTGGGCGAGCCCTTCTGGATCGACTGGCCGACGACGCGGTGGCGCCAATGGGTCGGCAAGCCGTCCGCGCCCAGCGCCACCCTGACCGTATGGCAGACCAGGGGACGGTAGTAGCCGGCGGTCATGTCGTCTTCGCGAGTCCACACCAGCTTGACCGGCCGTCCGCCGCCCACGTGCTTGGCGATGTGCACGCATTCGGCGGCGTAGTCGGACTTGAAGTTGGCCCGCCGGCCGAATGAGCCGCCCGCGAACAGGGTCTCGATCTTGATCGAGCCGGGCAGGGCGCCGACGATCATGGCGGTGTTCAGCTGGTCGATCGAGGGAATCTGCGAGCCGAAGGTCAGCTTGTTCTGACCGCCGCCGATTTCCGCGACGCAGTTCATCGGCTCCATGGCGGCGTGGGCGAGATACGGGAAGTCATAGGCGGCCTCCACGATCCTCGCGCCCGCCGGCGGACTGGCCTCGCCGCGGGTGTCGAAGCTCTGCCATTTCAGATCGCCGGACGGCGCGATCCGGCCCGACGCCAGGCCCTGGAAGGTCGCCAGGATCTCGTCCGACCCGCGCTTCTCGGCCTTGTCCTCGTTCCAGTCGATCTTGAGCGCGTCGCGGCCCTTTCGCGCGGCCCAGGTGTCATTGGCCACCACGGCGACGCCGGTCGGGATCTGGAACACGTCGACCACGCCCGGAACGGCCCTCGCGGCGCTCGCGTCGAAGCCCCTGACCTTGCCGCCGAAGCGCGGCGCATGGGCCACCATGGCCGTCAGCATCTTCGGCAGATGCACGTCCTGGGTGTAGCGCGCCGTCCCGTTGGACTTCGCCAGCGCGTCCTTGCGCCGTACGCGGTCGCCGCCGATCAGTGTGTAGGTCCTGGGATCCTTCAGCGGCGGGTTTTCCGGCGGCTTGACCTTGGCGGCGTCGGCGACGAGGTCGCCGAAGGTCGCCGACTTCCCCGACGAGTGCGAGACGACGCCCTTGCTGACGGCGATTTCGCCGGCGGGGACGTTCCATCGTTTCGCGGCCGCGTCGACGAACATGACGCGGGTCGCCGCGCCGACCTTGCGCAGCTGGTCCCAGGAGTGGGCGATGGCGCTCGAACCGCCGGTGCCCTGGGCGCCGAAGCCGATGTTCTCATAGACCTTGGCGTTGGCCGGGGCCTGGACCACCTCGAGGGTGTCCCAGTCGGCGTCGAGTTCCTCCGCCACCAGCGCCGCCAGGCCCGCGTGACTGCCCTGGCCGAACTCTATGTGCTTGGAGACGACGGTCACGATCCCGTCGGGGGCGATCTTGAGGAACGGGCCGAACGGACCGAACTTGTCGTCGGCGCCGATGGCCAGAATGCTCGCGGGCGAACAGCCGACCAACAGGGCGCCGCCGGCCGACGCGGCCGAGACGACCAGCATCTCGCGGCGGCTGAGGCGGGAAGGGCGGAAGGATTTGACGGGCGCGTTCATGGTGTCTCGTCCCTTCAGGCTTGGGCCGGCGCGACGCCGGCGGCGTCCTTGATCGCCGCGCGGATGCGCTGATAGGCGCCGCAGCGGCACAGATTGCGGCTCATCGCCGCATCGATGTCCGCGTCGCTCGGCGTCGGCGTCCTGGCTAGCAGTGCGGCGGCGCTCATGATCTGGCCGGACTGGCAATAGCCGCACTGCGGCACGTCCAGCCGGACCCAGGCGGCCTGCAGCGGGTGGGCGCCGCCCAGCCCCTCGATGGTGGTGATCTTCACCCCCGCCAGGGACCCGATCGGCGTCTGGCAGGACCGGATGGCCTGGCCGTCGGCGTGCACGGTGCAGGCGCCGCACTGGGCGATGCCGCAGCCGTACTTGGTTCCGGTCATCAGCAGTTCGTCGCGCAATACCCACAGCAGGGGTGTATCGGGCGCGGCCGTCACCGCTATGGGCTTGCCGTTGATGTCGAGCGTGGTGTTCATGGGGCTCCGCCTGCGCCTATCTGAACGATGATAAGACGGATCGCGCCGCGCGCAATGGCTTTTGGCGCCGACGGCCGATAGGCTCGCCCGCATGGACGCTTTTCCGGCCTTTTTTCCGCTGCGCGGCGCGCGGGTGATCATCACGGGCGAGGGCGATCCGGCCGAGGCCAAGGCGCGGCTGTTCGCGGGATCGCCGGCCGAGGTGGTTCGCCTCGACGTGGTCGAGGGGCTCGACGCCGAGGCCTACCGGGGCGCCGACCTGATCTTCGTCGCCAGTTTCGACGCCGCGTTCCGCGCCGCCGCCGCCGCCGCCGCGCGGTCCGCCGGCGCGCCCCTCAACGTCGTCGACGCGCCCGACCTGTCGGATTTCCACACCCCGGCGATCATCGACCGCGGCCAGGTGGTCGCCGCGATCGGCACCGCCGGCGCCGCGCCGCTGATGGCCTCTCTGATCCGCTCGGAGCTGGAGACGCTGCTGCCCGAAGGCGCGGGGGCCATCGCCGCCATGTTCGGCGCGCGGCGCGAGGCGATCCGCGAGGCCTTTCCAGACCTGGTCCGGCGCCGCGCCTTCCTGCGCAAGGTGCTCGTCGGGCCGGCCGCGATCGCGGCGGCGGCCGGCGACAGGGACCGCGCCTTCGAACACCTCGATCGCGCGCTCGCCGGCGGAGAGGCCTCGCAGGGGCGAGTCGCCGTCATCGAAGCGCCGTCGGCGCCCGACCTGATCTCACTGCGCGTGGCCCGGCTCCTGGCCGTGGCCGACGTGATCATCGCCGCCCGCGAGGCCGACGCCCTGCTCGCCAACCACGGCCGCCGCGACGCGGAGCGGCTGGGGATCGAGGCCGCTACGGCCCCCTTCCTGGCGTCCGCCGTGGCGCAAGGCAGGATCGTGGCGATCGTCGGGATGTCCGCCGACGATCCGCTCCTCGACACTCTGCGCGCGAACGGCGTGGCGGTCGAAGGGCTGGGGTCGGCGCGCGCGTCGTGACCCTGTTCGGCCCCGAGGACATCCAGGCCATCCTGCTTTCGCTGAAGGTGGCCGGCGTCGCGACCCTGGCGGGCCTGCCCGTCGCGCTCTTGGCGGCGCTGGCCCTGGCGCGCGGGCGCTTCCCAGGGCGCGGCCTGCTGGACGCCCTCACCCACCTGCCCCTCGTCCTGCCGCCTGTGGCCACCGGCTACGTCCTCTTGATCCTGTTCGGCCCCCGCGGGCCGCTGGGGCGCGTTCTCGAACCGCTCGGCCTGGTGTTCGCGTTCCGCTGGACCGGCGCGGCCATGGCGGCGGGCGTCATGGCCTTTCCCCTGATGGTGCGCCCGATCCGCCTGGCCATAGAGAGCATCGACCGCGAGGTCGACGAAGTCGCCCGCACCCTGGGCGCCGGCCCGCTGGCGCGCCTGACCCGGGTGACCATACCCCTGGCCGCGCCCGGCCTGATCGCCGGCGCCGTGCTGGGCTTCGCCAAGGCCCTGGGAGAATTTGGCGCCACCATCACCTTCGTCGCCGCCATCCCGGGCGAGACCCTGACCCTGCCCAGCGCCATCTACCAGGCGACGCAGACTCCGGGCGGCGAGACGCGGGCGATCGCGCTCTGCGCCGTGGCCGCGGCGATCGCGATTGGCGCGGTTCTGGCCTCCGATGTCATCAGCCGTCGCGCGGCGAGCCGGCGAGGGTAGGGTGGGACCCGGTCCGATGGGCGGCCGACTGTCCTTCGACGTGGAGGCCGAGGCGTTGCGCAAGCTCCAATGCGCGTCGACCACCGGGTGGCTGCTGGGCGTCCTGGGTCAAGGCGCTGGAAGCGTCGACGGGGCGGACCCTGGCCTCCGCCCCAATCGCCCACCCGCCCGCTCCTGCCGGCGGGGCGTCTCGTGCCCGCGGGGGGTGATGGATTGGTTAAGTCGTACGTGTCCCCTTTTCCCTATGCGTTTTTTATCAGCCCCAACATGGTGTATTTTTTTGCGATCCTCTGCAACGGGACTGTTACCCTGGAAGGCGCGAGCGCCACTGGAGGTTTGACGGCGAGTTTGGCTGGCAACTTTGCCCCGACCAGCCCAAATACGAGTCTTAGCTATAGCCCTGGGTCGGGATCACTTCCGTCTAATTTTGGGGTGCCTGGATACGGGACATCAACTTCGCCGAACATTTATGTCCAACAGTAGACATGCATAACTGAGTATTATAGGAATCGTTAGGATCAGGAGAGATGAAAATGTCTAGAATGTTAATCGTGTTGGTTCTTGCCTCGTTATTGCCCGTGGACTCTAGCCTCGCTGCGGGTTATAGTTTTTCGCCGGTTCACACACAGTCCAAATTGACCGGTGCTCTGGAGATTTCTGCTCCTGGCAATGGAGGTAGCGGAAGATGCAAGATTGTATGGCGGGGTAAAACGCACCCTTCTGGCAAAGAATTCGTTTTTCCCTCTGTCGTGTTTTCGGGGAGAAAACCAATTTGTCAAATTGATACCGATACATCCACTTTTGTTTTTTTACCGTCGGGCGCGCAAGCCGTTCAATCTCGCCAAGTGCAACTAGTCCTGGATGGACCGAAAAAGGGCGTATGTACCGGAGTCTTTGAAGCGACCGTGAGCCCGAGTGGGCTTTGGACCTTTGGCAGTGACCTCGGTGGCTGCATAGTCACCGGGTCCCTACAATCGACACCCCCCATCACCGTGGTCCCTAGGTAGCCTAAACTCGGCGAAGTTGTGTGCGTCAAGTTCAGCAAAATGGGCTTGGCGAACTGTTGATGCCGGCGCGCCCGGCGCGGAGCCCCCCGTAGAGCTCAAGCGTCGGGCGCGCCGCCGCGGTTAGGCGCGAGTACGGGGGACGCCATACATAATTGACGACCCCGCCAAGTGAGCGAGACGTCCGCCGTTTCGTCGGTCGCAGACCATCGCCGGCGGCGTCGCGCCGCGCGCGAGGCTTGATGTAAAACGAAATGGGCAGTATGTTCAACACCGAAAAGTTTCCAATGGCCCGTTCTCCCACCACGGACTTTGTCACTCGCCGCCGCGCCTCTGTCGTGGCGGCCGCCGAGGAAGCTGGGCTGCTCCGCGGCGAAAACAGCCATGTCGGCGCCCGTGTTCCTCACCACCTGTTGGAGGAGGCGAAGGCGCGATCTGGTATCGCCTCGACCACGGACCTCGTGGAATACGCACTCGCCAAGGTGGCGCTCGAGGACGATTTCGGCGCCAAGTTGGTCGCGCGCAAGGGCTCGATCCCGAACGATCTCGACCTTGAGCTTTGACCGAGCGCAGTCTCTGCGGCGGATCAAGCCGCAGAGGAACGCCGCACCCCTCATTCGCCGCGGCGACCCCGACCTGCCACTCGTCGGACGGCCAGAGCCTGGCCCCGAACTGCTGCTCGACACCTGTGTCTATCTGGATGTGCTGCGGGGCAAGACGCCCGTCGATGTGGATGAGCTTCTGCGGCTGCGGATCGTGAACCACTCCACCGTCGCCCTGGCGGAGCTGACCCACCTCTACGGCCGTCTCGATCCAAACCAGGCGGGAACGCGCGCGGTTCTGTCGGCGATCAGCGCGGTGATAGACGACGTCCCCGCGCACCGCTCGACATCCCCATCGGCGCGGATTTTTGGCGAGGCGGGGATGCTGGCTGGACTGGTCACGCGCCTCAGCGGGCGCTCGACCGGCTCTTACATTCTCAGTGACGCCCTCCTGTTTCTGCAGGCTCGCGAAATGGGCTGCGCGCTTCTGACGGCGAACCTGAGCGAATTCGACCTGTTCGACCAGGTGCTTCCGGGGTCGGGCTTGCTGCTCTACCGTACGACCCTGTGAATAGAGCCATTGGTATGACGTAATCGAATTTCTTTTGACCATTCCCCTGGCCGCGCCCGGCCTGAACGCCGGCGCCTTGCTGGGCTTCGCCAAGGCGCTCGGCGAATTCGGCGCCACCATCACCTTCGTCGCCGCCATCCCGGGCGAGACCCTGACCCTGCCCAGCGCCATCTACCAGGCCACCCAGACCCCGGGCGGCGAAACGCGGGCGATCGCGCTCTGCGCCGTGGCCGCCGCGATTGCCATCGGCGCGGTTCTGGCCTCCGATGTCATCAGCCGTCGCGCGGCGAGCCGGCGAGGCTAGGGCGGGACCCGGTCCGATGGGCGGCCGACTGTCCCTGATTTAACTGTCTCACCGATGGGGGTGTGGTCCGCTTTCGCCATGGCGTCGATACAAGTATGGGGTCCTAAGATACCCAGAAGGACGACACGACGTGGGCGCGGATGGACAAGCTCGCCGGCGACTGGCTCCCCAAACTTCATATCCTTCACCGTTGGCCCAACCAGCGCTTCGCGGTCAGACACCCGAGGTGGGAGCCGAATGCGGGAAAGCCGCACGTCCGGTTCTGTGCGGGAGGCGCTCAGCAATGAGCGTCCCTACCGCGATCAAGATACCCCAAAGTTTGTTACGAGCCGGCGCGCCCGACCGACGGGTGGGGGGCACGCTTGGTCAGCAGGGCGACCAACTCGTGTGCGCCTGCGTTCGGTCCTTGCGGCTGTCGCCATCCACTGCTAAAATTAGTCCTCCGATTCAAAAAGAGACCTTCATGGCTGAAACAAAAGAAACTCTGCTGTCGCCTGAGCAAATGGTGATTTGGCGCCAGAAGCATCACAACGATGCAATAGAATTGAATGCGGACAACCGCAAAAAATTTAATCGCAAAATTCGCAAGGAACTCGAAGGTATGAGTCCGAGCGAGCTATCCGCCACACAATCGGCGATGCAAGCTGAGTGGGACGCTTTGGACCCAGATAAAAAGGCAAAGTTTCTAGGGCGCATTGCAGAGAAGGCGCAGAAGACAGCTGACAAACTTTCCGCTGTAACTGTGGACGAACCCGAGGGCTGAAGGTTGGCATGAGTTCGACATTGCCGAACGGCGGAGCACGTCGACGCGCGTAAATCTAGAGCATTATCACTAGGCGGATCTCGCTCGACGTTTTCACCGAGCCCCCTCCGGTGGGGCCGAGCGCAAAGTGGCGCTACGGCGCCCGTTAGACTTCCTCGCGGAAAGGCGTCACTTGCCATATGCACTGACTGAAGGTACGTTGACGCCCTCCCGCAATTTTATGCTTAACCAGATAGCCCGTCAGTCGGATGATTTCGGCTGGAGGCAGCGGACAAATGAAAAGTTGATCTTTGTGCCATCGCTTCTCACCATCCAAAAGCATCTCTTCGAGAGTTGAGGACGGTTGGCCGGAGGATTGTCGACCTCAAAGCCAGCAATACCCGACCCTACTTTTGTTTCCAACTCATCATGGCGCTCAAGAAGCGCCGACAAATGGGCTGCATCTTCCGCGCTGACCCTTTCGCCAATTTTATACCGATTGAGCATTGCTGCGAAGAAGGAGGTAGCTTCTCGGGGCGTGTCAAACGATCGCGTTGTGAGCGAAATCTTTCGAGCTTTCCCCATTTCGGTTCCCCTTTCTGAGGAGAGTAACATGTCCGCCGTGCCAGTCTAATCACGCCTAGCCTCACAAGCCTAAATCGGGCGGCGGTGAAAATGCAGTAGAGGCTCATTTCCGACTGGACGTACCCTCTGCCGCGCAGGCTAGAGCGGCCGGCCTCTAATTGGCCAAATCAGCTGTCTTATTGTCGTTTGAACGCTCACTCCTCTCATCCCTATTTCTGTGCCTTCGCGCCATGTCCTTCAAATCGCCTTTCGTCACCTTCCCAAGAAGCCCATCGGCAACGAGTCGTGACCCAAGTTCGCAATAGTGGTTGGCCAGCTCATACGGTTCAATATGTGAGGCGTCCGGCAAAAACTCCCGTGCGACGAACCCGCGATCTTCGAGATTCGCCGGTTCGGGAAGCGGCGTTTCTAGAAACCTGTTTAGATCTCGGATTGCTCCGCCGTAGGCATCGAGGCACCTTTGCGACTGCGCGTACGTAAGATAGCGACCTTTTTCCGCGGCCCATCCCTGATCGCGCGCGATGTCGGCGCTATGCTCCTCAATGAGCCTCATATCGCGGAGTACGCGCGTCTTGTCGGGCGCCAGACGTACAGACGACATGACCTGAGCGAGTGGATGGTCGGCATTTAACCGGTGATTGCCCGAGAACAAAGCCCTGCCTGCCTCGAGGCATTTCCATCCGCTGGATTCATTTACACGTTCAGAACGGGGCAAGGATCGCAATTCTGGGGAGTCCGGATCCAAGCCGGAGCATGCAAGAAAGTCATCGATTAGGTCACCATTCAAGAGATGGCCTCTGTCGAGGGCGCGCACACGCATTGCCTCCCACCCGAACTCGGCAGCCCAAAGACTCGCAATCGCGAACAAATTGCATCTGATGTCGTCGATTCGCATCTCAAAAAACGTGTCGAAATCGTACGTATTATTGCCATGTCTAATTTTCTGCCCATACATTGATACGATTTGATCTGCAAGATCGCGAATGATCATAATGACCCTGATGGGCCTTTCCGATCTTGAGAGAACGCGACGAAATTTGTAAATGTGGGACTTATTCAGACGAGAGAGCATCTCCGCAGAAATAATTGTCGTACGAAAGGGTTTTGATTCTATGCGCGAGATAAGAGCCGAGAGTTTCTTTCCAGAGAGCACTTTGTCGGCAGGCAAGCCCAGATCTTTTATTATAGCGCCGTGATTTTTGCTACCGGCGCGGCCCGGACGAGGATAGTCGACCGACAAACGCCGAAGTGCGAGTTGGTTCTCATCCAAATAGGACTGAATTGTCGCGGACCCAGCCTTTGGCATGCCAATGTGCAGAACGATCATACCGAACCTTCAGAATTATGCGTCTGGTCCTTTGCCAACGTGATTAGTGACAGTGAAAAATTGGGGAAAATCAACATATTTTTTGCGCAATTTTAAACCCTGAAAATTCTGATTGCGGATGGGTGCTTGCGACGATGTTCCCGCGCTAAATCCGGGGACACCATGTGTGCCGCAGAGGCACGGGAAGGAGTTCGATATGAACTCCTCTGGATCTTTGCGACATTGCGGCTGCGCTCGGCGTTTTGCGTTGGTCAATGGGGCATCCGCGTCGGGTCCATCGCCGGAGAAAATGCGTCCAGAATCGTCACATATTGCAAACTCCACGCGCATTGTCAAGTCGGGTGATCGCCTGACCAAGGCTGACCTGGAGACGGCCGATCGCGCCTGACGTCCTCGCGCCAGGGACGGTGATCGACTACCCCTATCTCTGGGTGCGCGACGGGACGCCGGCGAGACGGAGGGCGCAAAGATCGCCCAGTCTGTGTCGTGGTGAACCTGTTGATCGCGTCCGGCGAACACCCGCTCGTGTTGCTGGCGATCACGAGCCAGTCGCCATCGAAGGCCGCCTCCGCCCTCTAAATTCCACCGCTTGAACTGCGTCGCGCCGGACTCGCCGCTCATCGGCGCGCCTGGGTGATCACGTATGAGTTCAACATGAACATCCTGGAGCGTGGACCAACCCGTCAAATACAATGCGACGCCACACTAGGTAGATTCCGAGCCTGCCGCCACGCGCCGCAAAATGGGAGGATTGCCGGCTGCACCCCCATTCAAAGAGGCGTAACCCCGTGCTTTCGTTCTCGACCCTGCTGTTTCCAATCCTAGTGTTCGCGGCGCTGACGGCCACCATGGCCGCCGTGAAGATTCTGCGGGAATACGAGCGCGCCGTCGTCTTCACCCTGGGGCGTTTCGCCGGGGTCAAGGGGCCGGGCCTGGTGCTGCTGATACCTTTCGTCCAGCAGATGGTCCGGGTGGATTTGCGCACCCAGGTTATCGAGATCCCCACGCAGGATGTCATTTCAAAGGACAATGTGTCGATGAAGGTCGACGCGGTGCTCTACTTCAACGTCGTCGATCCCGAGCGCGCGATCATCAAGGTCCAGACCTATCTTCCCGCGACCAACATGCTCGCCCAGACGACCTTGCGCGCGGTCCTGGGGCAGCACGAACTCGACGAGATGCTGTCCGAAAGACAGCGGCTGAACGCGGACGTTCAAAGCATCATCGACGCCCAGACCGAGACCTGGGGCATCAAGGTGAGCAATGTTGAAATCCGCACCGTCGAACTGACCGAGAACATGGTCCGGGCCATCGCCAAGCAGGCTGAGGCCGAGCGTGACCGGCGCGCCAAAATCATCCACGCCGAGGCCGAGTTCCAGGCCTCGCAGACCCTGGTCGACGCCGCCAAGATCCTCGGCAGCATCCCGGCCGCCATGCAGCTGCGCTATCTGCAGACCCTGACGGAGATCGGCGCCGAACAGAACTCGACGGTGGTCTTCCCGATGCCGATCGACATCATGAAGCCCTTCCTCGAAATCCTCGAGAAGGCCGACAAGGGCGCCAACGGGTCGGCGCCGGGCCCACGCGCCGAGAGCGTTCCGCTGAACGCATGACGCTGCCTTTATCCACGCATGGTCGCTAGCTTTTACAACGTCCCCCCAGAAGAAGATCAAGATCTTGGCAAGACAGGTGATCGACAAACACCGTGCCGCCGAAGAAGCGGGTCAATCGAATCCGGGCGTGATTGTCGCGGTGCGCGGCAGTGTCGTCGATGTCCGTTTTGAAGCCCGTTCGCCGCCTATCTATTCAGTTTTACGCGCCGGTCGCAATAATGAGATCGTGATCGAGGTTCTCGCCCAACCCGGCGAGCGCCATGTACGCGGGATCGCGTTGACGCCAACGCAAGGCCTGGCTCGGGGCATGGCGGTGGAAGACACCGGCGGGCCGCTCGAGGCCCCGGTGGGCGATGCGGTTCTTTCCCGAATGTTCGACGTTTTCGGAGATACGATAGACCGCGGACCGGCTCTGTCTGGTGTTCAATGGCGCTCGGTGCACGGGGTTCCTCCGCCGCTGGCTCGCCGGTCGACCAAGTCGGAGGTCTTCGAGACAGGGATCAAGGTCATCGACGTCCTCGTGCCGCTGGAACGCGGCGGCAAGGCGGGCCTTTTCGGCGGGGCGGGCGTCGGCAAGACGGTGTTGCTCACCGAGATGATCCACAACATGATCGGGCATCATCAGGGCGTGAGCATATTCTGCGGCATCGGCGAACGCTGTCGCGAAGGCGAGGAACTCTACGATGCGATGAAGGAAGCCGGCGTGCTTCCGAACATGGTCATGGTCTTTGGTCAGATGAACGAGCCGCCGGGCGCCCGCTTTCGCGTGGGACACGCGGCGCTGACAATGGCCGAGTATTTCCGCGACGACGAGCACCGCGACGTGCTGCTCCTCGTCGACAACATCTTTCGCTTTATTCAGGCCGGCATGGAGGTGTCTGGTCTGATGGGTCAGATGCCGTCGCGACTGGGTTATCAGCCCACCATGGGCACCGAGTTGTCGGGTTTGGAGGAACGCATCGCCAATACCGACACCGGCGCCATTACATCGATCCAGGCGGTGTATGTGCCGGCGGACGATTTTACCGATCCGGCTGCCGTGCATACGTTTTCACACCTCTCCGCATCGATCGTGCTCTCTCGAAAGCGTGCGAGCGAAGGTCTGTTTCCGGCCATCGATCCCTTGCAGTCCACCTCGAAGATGGCGACGCCAGGCATTGTCGGTGAACGACACTACGCCCTGGCTCAGGAGATCCGGCGCACGCTCGCGCAATACGCCGACCTTACGGACATCATCGCCATGCTCGGCCTCGAGCAACTGGCGCCCGACGATCGCAAGGTGGTCATGCGGGCCCGCCGACTCGAGCGGTTTCTCACCCAGCCGTTCTTCACCACCGAACAGTTCACCGGCCTCAAGGGGCGGGTCGTCAGCCTCGAAGACTCGCTCGACGGGTGCGAGCGTATCCTGGGCGACGAATTCAAGGACTATCCCGAAAGCGCGCTCTACATGATCGGCGCGATCGGCGAAGCCAAGGCGCCGGCGAAACCGGCCCCGCCGAAGGCGCCGCAAACCGCAGGCGCAAAGCCACGAGCGCCGACGCAACAGGCTGTGGACGGCCATGAAGCTTAAGGTCCTGCTGCCGTTCGAGGTCTTCACCGAAAAGACCGGCGTATCGCGCATCGTCGCGGAGACGCCGCACGGATCCTTCGGCCTTTTGCCTCATCGACTGGATTGCGTCGCCGCGCTCGCGCCGGGAATTCTTACCTATGAGACCAGCGCGGATGGGGAAGTCTTCGTCGCCGTCGATGAAGGGGTCATCGTCAAGGCCGGGTCAGACGTGTTCGTGTCCGTGCGCCGGGCGCTGACCGGGGGCGATCTGGGCCAGTTGCGCGTCGCGGTGGAGCGTGAGTTCCTGACATTGGACGACGAGGAGAAACGCTTCCGGTCCATGATCGCCAAAATGGAAGGCGCCATTATCGGGCGCATGGCGACATTGCACGATGACTGAGCGGCGACACTCGCAAGCCAGAACGGCGCCGACGCTTGGGCAGGCCATCGGCGCAAAGGCGGCGCGTAAGCTGAGGGCGCGCCGCATCGCGGAGCAGGGCGAATGGTCCGGCCTCGGGATGATGGGACTGGTTGGTTGGTCGGTGGCGATCCCCACACTGGCGGGCGCGGCGTTGGGCCTCTGGCTGGACCGACACTATCCAGGCCAGCATCCCTGGACGCTGGCGCTGTTGGTCGCCGGGCTCGCGATCGGCTGCCTGAACGCGTGGCGCTGGGTGGCCAAGGAAGATCAGACGATGAACGACGAGCGGGAGGACGACAATGAGTGAGTTTCTGTCGTTCGCGCCTCCGCTCGCGGCGGGCCTCGTGCTGGGCGGGATTTTCTTCGGCGGCCTCTGGTGGACCGTCAGCCATGCCGTTTTGTCCACGCGGCCCGCGGTCTGGTTCCTGGCCAGCAAGCTGCTGCGGATGGGACTCGCCCTGGGCGGATTTTATCTGGTCGGGGGCGGACGATGGCAGCGATGGCTGTTGTGCCTGCTGGGCTTTGTCCTGGCGCGCCTCCTGACCTGGTGGCTGACCCGCTCACCGGCGCAAAGCCCGACCGTGCGGGCGCCCGAGGCCCGTTATGCGCCTTAGTCCGGACGACATGGTCTTCTGGCGGCACGGCCTTCTCAAAATCAACGGGACCATCGTGTTCACCTGGAAGCTGATGTTCGTGCTGGCCGCCGGATCAAAGCTCGTCACACGCAAACTGTCCACCGATCTGGAGCGATCGCCGTGGCAGAACCTGCTGGAGATCGTCGTCACCGGGATCGAGAAGCAAATCGCGGACGTCGGTTTGCGCACTCCGCGCAAGTACATCGGCTTCCTGGGGTCACTGTTTCTGTTCATCGCCCTTGCCAGCCTGTGCACGATCATTCCCGGCTTCGAACCGCCAACGGGTTCGCTTTCGACCACCGCCGCGCTTGCCCTTTGTGTGTTCGTCGCCGTGCCTTTCTTCGGAATCGAGGAGCAGGGCCTGGGCGGCTATCTCAAATCCTATGCCGAACCGACGGTCATCATGCTGCCGTTCAACATCATCAGCGAACTGTCGCGAACGCTGGCCCTGGCGGTGCGCCTGTTCGGCAACATGATGAGCGGGACGATGATCATCGCCATCCTGCTCACCATCACGCCCTTTGTCTTCCCGGTCGCCATGAGCGCGCTCGGCCTGCTCACCGGCATGGTTCAGGCCTATATCTTCAGCATCCTGGCCGCGGTCTACATCGCGGCCGCGACGCGCGGGCGCAAGCCGAAGACCGCATCGAACCGTCATCGCACGGCATGACCAGCAGCAGGAACGCGTGATCCCATGGACAGTACTACGGTTATCGCCGTCGCCTCGATCATCACCGCCGGCCTGACGATCGCTCTGGGCAGCATCGGGCCCGCGCTCGGCGAAGGGCGCGCGGTGGCCACGGCCCTCAGTTCTCTGGCGCAGCAGCCCGACGCGGGGTCCACCATCACACGAACCTTGTTCGTCGGCCTGGCGATGATCGAGTCCATCGCGATCTACTGCTTCGTGGTCTCGATGATCCTGCTTTTCGCCAATCCATTCTGGAATCACGTCATCGCCCAGACCGCGGGAAAGTAGTCATGCTCATCGACTGGTTCATCGTCGGTGCGCAGGCCCTCAACTTCGTCATTCTCGTGTGGTTGCTCAAGCGCTTTCTCTACAAGCCGATCCTGAACGCCATCGACGCGCGTGAGACCTTGATCGCCGCGAAACTCGCGGACGCCGACACGAAGGCTGCGCAGGCGCAGACGGAGCGCGACGCGTTCGCGCACAAGAACGAGACTTTCGACAAGCAGCGCGCCGCGCTCATGAGCCAGGCGACGGACGAAGCGACGGCCGAGGGCCATAAGCTTCTCGAAGCGTCGCGCATGGCGGCCGACGCCCTCGGCGCCAAGCGGCAGGAGGCGCTGCGAAGCGACGCCGCCGGTCTCGATCAAGCGCTCCGGCGCCGAACTCAACAGGAAGTCTTCTCCATCGCGCGCCGAACGCTGACCGATCTGGCCGGCGCCAGTTTGGAAGAGAGGATGGCGGAGGTGTTCGCCCGGCGCCTCCAAACGATGGACGGGAAATCGAAAGAGACGTTCGCCCTGGCGCTCGAGACGGCGCCCGGGCCGGCGCTGGTGCGCAGCGCCTTCGATCTGCCGCAGAAGCAGCGCGCGGCGATCCAGACATCGCTCGACCAGACCTTTTCGATCCAGACCCCGATCCGGTTCGAAACGGCTCCGGATCTGGTCGGCGGAATCGAAGTCACGACCAATGGCCAAAAGATCGCCTGGAGCATCGCCGACTACCTGGTGTCCCTGGAGAAGGGCGTCGGAGAGCTACTGAACGAACACGACAAGCCTTCACTCGATCGTGCGTCCAAGCCTGAGGTCACGGGCAAACCCTTGGTCAAGGCTAAGGTCGCTGCGCACGGCGAGACCCGATCGGCCTCCAAGCCGGCAGG
Source organism: Caulobacterales bacterium (assembly GCA_038206535.1). GTDB lineage: Bacteria > Pseudomonadota > Alphaproteobacteria > Caulobacterales > Caulobacteraceae > Acaudatibacter. Next base: position 49,787 of record JBBRAV010000004.1, on the reverse strand, counting down.
GCCTGTCGCCAAGACCGCGCGCCAATGATCGGGCCCGCACACCTGCAGAGGGTGTTCGACGACGCGTTCGATGCGATAGGCCAGGCGCTCGATACCTTCACCCCACAGCTGGCGCCGCGAGAAGTGGGCGCCGTCACCAGTGTCTCGACCGGCATCGCCAAGGTGTCGGGACTCCCCGGCGTTGGCTTCGAGGAGCTGGTCCGGTTTCCCGGCGATCTGCTCGGCATCGCGTTCAACATCGACGAGGGCGAGATCGGCGTCGTGCTGCTCGGCGAATATGGGCGGCTGAACGCCGGCGATGAGGTCGAACGCACCGGCCGGGTCATGGATGTGGCCGTTGGAGACGGATTGCTGGGACGGGTCATCGACCCCCTTGGCCGGCCGCTCGATGGGAAGGGCGCGGTAGCCGCAAGCACGCGCCGGCCCATAGAGCGACCCGCGCCGCAAATCATGGATCGCGCGCCGGTCACCACGCCATTGCAGACCGGGCTGAAAGTTGTCGACGCGCTCATTCCCGTGGGGCGCGGTCAACGGGAGTTGATTCTGGGCGACCGCCAGACCGGCAAGACCTCCATTGCGCTCGACACCGTTATCAACCAGCGCGACCACAACATTCTGTGCGTCTATTGCGCCATAGGTCAGCGCTCGTCCGCCGTCGCCAAGGCCGTGGCCACCCTGCGGGGAGCGGGCGCCATGGATCACACCGTCATGGTCGTGACCGAAGGCAACGATGCTCCAGGCCTCGCCTACATCGCCCCCTACGCGGCCACCAGCATCGCGGAGTACTTCATGGAGCGCGGGCGCGACGTCCTGATTGTCTATGACGACCTCACGCACCATGCGGAGGCCTACCGCGAGCTGTCACTGCTCTTGCGGCGCCCGCCCGGGCGCGAGGCTTTTCCAGGCGACATCTTCTACATTCACGCGCGCCTGCTGGAACGGGCGACGCACCTGCGCGAGGATCTGGGTGGCGGCTCGCTCACGGCTCTGCCCATCATCGAAACCGAGGCGCAGAACATTTCCGCCTACATCCCGACCAATCTGATCTCGATCACCGATGGCCAGATCTACCTGTCGCCGTCACTATTCGAACTGGGCGTGCTGCCGGCGGTGGATGTCGGCAAATCCGTCTCACGCGTCGGCGGCAAGGCGCAGCGCGCCGCCTACCGCGCCGTGGCGGGCGATCTCAAGCTGGCCTACGCCCAGTTCGAGGAACTCGAGACCTTTGCCCGCTTCGGCGCCCGTCTGGATGAAGACACCCACGGGACGATCGAGCACGGTCGGCGCATCCGCGCCTGCCTCAAGCAAGGGGAGGCCGCTCCCCTCTCGGCGCCCGATCAGATCGCCATCCTGCTCGCCTTGACCGCAAAGCTCTTCGATTCCGTGCCGCTCGATGAGATGACGGTCGCGCAGAAGGCCATCCAGGAGGCGGCCGCGCAAATCCCCGCCGCGGTCCGCGCGCGCCTGGAAAGCGCCGATGCGCTCGCTGACGAGGACCGCAAGACGATCGTCGAAATCGCCCGCCGCGCGCTGGCCCCTTTCCAGACCAGCCCGGAACCGCGGGCCGCGGTCAGTCGGGCGCCGACGGCGAAGGCCAGGCAGGCGCCGACGCCCGACGCGGGGCCGGACCCCAAGTCCAAGGCGGACGCCAGCGGCGGCCCCACGCCGGCCGCTCGGACGGCGCGCCGGCCCGAACGCGCGGCGTCATGAGCGACACCACCGAGAGCCTGCGCCGCAAGATCGCCAGCGCCAACGACCTCCAGTCCGTCGTCCGCACGATGAAGGCCCTGGCGGCGTCGAGCGTCGGGCAATATGAGCGATCAGTGCTCGCGTTGGGCGATTATTACCGGACCGTGGAACTGGGATTGGGCGCGTGCCTGCGTATAGGCGAGCCAGCGGCGACATCGGTGACGGGCTCCATCCCGCCCGCCCGTCCGGAGGCCACCAGCGCGATCGTGTTCGGATCCGACCAGGGTCTGGTGGGCCAGTTCAACGATGTCGTGGCCGACTTCGCCATCAAGTCCCTCGCGGCCCTGTCAGCCAACCTCCAGGTCTGGGCGGTCGGCGAGCGGGTTCACATGCGCTTGACGGACGCGGGCCTGCCGCTGCTTGGGCTGTTCAACGTGCCCGGTTCCGTTCAAGGCATCACGCCGCTGATCGGACAGCTTCAAATCGAAAGCGAGGCCCGACGGGCGGCAAGTGGGGCGCTCGGCCTTTGGGTATTTCATAACCGGCCCCGATCGGGGGGGCTCTACGAGCCGGTCGCCCAGCGTCTGCTGCCGCTCGATCGGCGATGGCGCCAATCCGTGATCGACGCCCGCTGGCCGACGGCGAATCTCGCCGAAGTCATGGGCGGCCGAAGCGCGACGTTGCGGATGCTCGTCCGCGAGTACCTGTTTATTTCGCTGTTCAAAGCGTGCGCCGAGTCGCTGGCCAGCGAGAATGCGAGCCGTCTGTCGGCGATGGAACGCGCCGACAAGAACATCACCGACCTGTTGGAAGGGCTTCACGCGACGTCGCACAGTCTGCGTCAGACCGCCATTGACGAGGAGCTTTTCGATGTGATCTCCGGTTTCGAGGCGCTCGTCGGGGGTAGCTGAGGTCGGAAGGATCCAAAGTGAAAATACATACAAAGCACTTTCGCGTGCCCGAAGACGACGAAGTCGACCTCGGGAAATGGCCGACGAAGATCGATCCGGTCTACAGATCGGAGGACCATTACAAGAAGCTGTTGGAAGATCATGTCGAGCGGCTGAGCGAACTGCAGCAGCGGCTGTACGCCTCGAACCGCCAGGCCGTGTTGCTGATCTTTCAGGCGATGGACGCGGCAGGCAAGGACGGCGCCATCAGGCACGTGATGTCCGGGGTCAATCCCCAGGGCTGCCAGGTATTCAGTTTCAAGCATCCCAGCGCCGCCGAGCTGGAGCACGACTTCCTCTGGCGCACGACGCGCGATCTGCCGGAGCGTGGCAAGATCGGCATCTTCAATCGCTCATATTATGAGGAGGTGCTGGTCGCCCGCGTGCACCCTGAAATCCTCGAGAGCGAAGGCGTCCCGGACGCGACCCGCGCCGATAAAGGGGTTTGGCGCAACCGCTATCGGTCTATCGTCGATCTCGAGAGGCACTTGCACGCCAACGGGACGACGATCGTCAAGTTCTTCCTCCACCTCTCCAAGGACGAACAGCGCAAGCGGTTTCTGGAGCGTATCGACCAGCCGGAAAAGAACTGGAAATTCAGCCAGGCGGACATCGAGGAGCGTAAGTTCTGGAAGGACTATATGAAAGCGTACGAACAGTGTCTCGCCGCAACGAGCACGAAAGACTCGCCATGGTACGTCGTCCCGGCCGACGACAAGCTGAACGCACGGCTGATCGTCTCTCAGGTCATTCTGGACACTCTCGGCGGGCTGAAACTGGCCTATCCCAAAACGAGTGAGGCTCGCCGCCAGGAACTCTTGTCCATTCGCACGCAGCTTGCGTCAGACAGCTAAAATTTCAGGACGGTCTCGCGCCGCGGCGCCCTGCGTAGATTCCGAGTCTGCCGGTACAAGGACGACCGCGCGTAGTCTGGCCAAGTTCAGGACCGCCCCGACCCGTGTAAACCAAGGCTAAAGCCGGTCGATGAACAGGCTGTTGAGGTCGCGGCGCAAATAAACCGGTTTGAGCCGTCGGCAGCCACTGTTCAACAACTCGACACCCTCACGCTGATGCAGGCGCGGTGGCGAACGCGCCGCGACACGGGCGCTGGAAAGCGTGCGGCGGGCGATTGCGCTCGTTCGAACCCGAGATTGACGAAGTGATCCCTCGGTAGATTCCGAGGGTTTCGCATCCTCACCCGGCTGCTAGGTCGCTTGCGAGGCCACTGGTCAGCGAACGGATGCGCGTGCCGGCGGTGTTGCTCGGTTCCCTCGGGAAAAACGTCTTTCGTGGAATATTCGGCGGCCGCACCCCGTGGCTTTCGTCGCACCTCACCAAAACAGGAGCCGCCAATGTCAACCACTTCCAAGACTGCAAGCATCGGCGTGTCGCGCCGTCGGTTGATCGTATTGGGAGGCGGTCTGACCTGCGCGGCGGGAACCTTGGTCGCTGCCGCGGCCGCCGGAGCGCAGACCGCGGCGGCCAAAAAAATGTCGCAAGCGACCGCGGGCTACCAGCCTAAGCCGATGGGCAAGGCGAAATGCGATCTTTGCAGCCTCTGGCAGTCCCCCGCCTCCTGCAAGCTTGTGCTCGGCCCGATCAGCCCCTCCGGTTGGTGCAATCTGTACGCTGCGAAAACGTAAGCGACTGTCTGTGGAGGGGACGCGAATGAGTTTTTCACTGGTCTGCGGATTGGCGCGCAATCTCCTGCTTGCGCTTACGTTTGCCGGTGCTGTCGCGTCGGGCGCAAGGGCTGTGCCGGCCTTCGCGGTTCAGACCGGCCGTCCCTGCGGCGCCTGCCATGTCGGAGGGTTCGGGCCACAACTCACGCCGTTTGGGCGCTCGTTCAAGATCGGCGGCTACACGCTGAGAACAAATACCTTCAACCTGCCGGTCTCGGCCATGGCGGTGGCGTCCTATGTGCATACGCTGAAGGATGAGGGGACGGCCCCGGCGCCGCATTTCGGCGTCAATGACAACGTCGGGATCGACCAGATCAGCGTCTTCATCGCCGGAGGCGTCGGTTCCCACTTCGGCGCGTTCATCCAGAACACCTATGATGGCATCGGCAGAAGCTTCAGCTGGGACAATCTCGATCTGCGCGCCGTCACGACGGCCACCATCGCCAAGGCGAGCGTGGTCCTGGGCTTGAGCGTCAACAACGCCCCCACCGTTCAGGATCCGTTCAATACCCTTCCGTCCTGGGGATTTCCCTACACCTCGTCGGACCTGGCGCCTTCTCCGGCCGCCTCGCCCCTGGTGGGAAACCTGGCGCAGAACACGCTTGGGGTGACCGGTTACGCCTGGATCAATTCGCAGGTCTATGCGGAACTGGGCGCATACCGTTCGCCAAGCTCCAGCTTCCTCATTCATGCCGGCGTCGACCCGACAGCCCCTGGCAATATCCAGGGCGCCGCGCCCTATGCCCGGATCGCCTATATGAAAAACTATGGCGATCGGAATTTCGAGGTCGGCGCGTTTGGAATGAACGCGAACATCTACCCGGGTCATGATCAAAGCCTCGGACTGACCGACCACTACACCGACCTGGGGCTCGACGCGTCCTACCAGCTTTTCGCCGCCCGAAAGAACACGATTACGCTCAATGCGCGCTATATCTACGAGCGCCAGCGGCTCAACGCATCGCAGGCTCTGGGATTGGCGGCCAACGACCGCGTGGATCTGCAGGATTTTCGCGTCGACGCCTCATACTATTGGCATGACACGATCGGCTTCAGCGTTCAGGGTTTCGACACCTGGGGCGCGTCCGATGAGCTGCTTTACGGACCCAACAGGACATTCAAGCCCGATAGTTCCGGTGTCGTCCTGCAACTCGATGGCACGCCATGGGGCGATGGACACTCGCCTTTGGGTCCGCGCTTCAACGCGAGACTGGGAATCCAATACACCGCCTACATCACATTCGATGGGGCGGGCGGGAACTACGACGGTTTCGGCGGCAAGGCCGGTGACAACGATACGCTCAGAGTGTTCACCTGGATCGCCTATTAGCCAGCGGGCTGACGACGAGAGTAGGCCATTCTCATGCAACCGAGAAAGCCGCTTTAGACGCCAGGCGGGCCTGCCATCTTTTGGACAAGCGCCGTCGCGACGCTGAGTGATCACAAGCGGACGTTTTGCCAGATAGACGGCAACCTCCGGCGCGCAACGGTTCGACCGCGAGTCATTGGCCTCGCGTTCGCCGTTCTCGTGCACGTTGCTTAGCCGCAAGGGACAGTTGCTTAGTGGTCCGCCTTCCGAAGTTCGGCGACGAGGTCGCCCGGCCAGACAAGCCTCACGCCGAAGGTTTCGGTCACCCCCGCGCAATCGCGCAGGTTGGTCGTCAAAGTTGAACTCAGGGGTTTTGAATCCGGTAACATGATCGACACCAAAGCTAATCCGACAACCCCGCAGCGTCATGCGAGCCTTGCGCCACGGTGTCGATATGAGAAGGGTGTCCCGGATATTTTACCGGAGTAAAAAGCGCTTACGGCTTGCGCGGCTGAGGGTTCGCCTTGTCGGTGACGGTACGGAGCCTCATGGGCTATTCGCATGGGCGGTTCTCCGCCCGATGATGGTGATCAAGGAGTGAGTGATGTTGGGTTATTCGGTTATTGGTTCCAATCAGCTCGAAGCGGCTAAAAGCTTCTACGGCGCGCTGTTGCCCGAACTCGGCCTGACGCCGCTCTTCCCCCATCCCAGCGGCGGCATGATCTACGGGGCCGAGGGCAGGTTGAAGTTCGGTGTGCTCGGCCCATACGATGGTCACCCCCATGTGGTCGGCAACGGTCAGATGACGGCGTTCGAGGCGCAGAGCCGGGCCGAAGTGGACCGAATTCACGCTCTGGCCCTGTCGCTGGGCGCGACCAACGAGGGCGACCCGGGCCCGCGCGGCGGCGACGCGAGCCCGTTCTACGGCTCCTACTTGCGTGATCTGGATGGAAACAAACTTTGCGTTTTCAAGTGGGGTTGATGTTCGGCCAGCCAAACCACGCCGGCGGCGTCAGGGCCTGACGCCGGCCTTGCGTCGGTGACGCAGGGTTGACAAAAACGAAAATAATTGCAATATGTGTCTTGAAGGTGGACTCGGCGGACACTCGCGGGACTGGAATTTCAGGAAGGTCCGAGGAAACATGAAAATACACAATAAAAACAATATATTTGGTGACGGGCCGGTTGCCATGCGACTGCCAAATGTTGCCAGAATCTTGCCAATTGGCTGCCCATTGGTTGCCGGGAAGCTGCCCACCTGTTGCCTGCAACTTGCCGAGTGGCTGCCCTGATGTTGCCGAAGGCTGCCCACAAGCTGCCCGTTTGGCGCCAAGCGCTCGCCCCCGGCGCCGATACCTCGCCAGAGCGGGCGACAAGTGGTTAAACCCTGCGCATGACCGGGAACCCTCAAGCATTGCGCCGCCTGATCGACCTGCCGGGCGTCGACGCCCTGGAGTATCGGGCGATCCTGAAGCGCGACTTCGCCGAGCCTCAGGCGCGGGCGGAGTTCCCCGAGATCGACGCCTGCGTTAAGGCGCTGTTCGGGCTGACCGCGGACGAGGCCGAGGCGTCGCCGCGCCCCGACGGCTGGGACGACATCGAATGCAAGGCGCCGGCCGTACAGGTCGCCGCGTTCGAGGCGGCGGGCTGGGACGTCACCGACAACAAGCGCCGACCGCTGCGCGTGCTCGGCCCCTTCAGCGGCCCCCTGTGGCTGGCGGTGCGCGGCGTGGCAGGATCGCTGCCGTTTCAGCCGGAAACCCGCGAGCCAGAGGCCTGGGTCGCGAAGCTGGAAGCCGAAGCCAAGCGTTTCCGCAAACGCTAGAGGTGTGCGTCTCGGAGCGCGGGCGTCCCGCCCGCTCCTATTTTTCCGCCACACGAGACGACTCCGACAAAGATGCGGGCGGGACGCCCGCGCTCCGGACGGCGCGAACGCGTCGAATCGGCCGCCATGGGCGACAAGGCGGCCAACGCGCGTCTGAAACGCTTGATCCTGCCGAACAAATAGAGAACTATGCCGAACTTCTTCAATCTCTGACCGACCGGCCCATGGACTATCGCACCCTGGAAACCCTGCGGCGGACGCACCCGGCCTGGCGGCTGCTGACCGCCGAGCATGCGCCGCTGATCGCTAGTTTCCTGCATCGCGCGTTCATCGAGCCCAATATCCGCACCTGGGCGCGGGTGGATCTCGCCTCGCGGCTGGACGATCATCTGTACGGCCTGCGCGAGCACCTGGGCGAGGCGGCCTTTCCCAGGGCGTCCAGCCACTATCTCGACGACTGGGCGTCGGACGAGCACGCCTGGCTGCGCAAATACTATCCCCCCGACAGCGACGAGCCGCACTACGACCTGACCACGGCCGCCGAGAAGGCCGTCGACTGGCTGGCGGGACTGGGCGAGCGGCAGTTCGTGGGGACCGAATCACGGCTGATGACCGTGTTCGACCTGCTGCGCCAGCTTGCCGAGGGGACCGAGATCGACCCGGCGGCGCGGATCGCCGAGCTGGAAAAGCGCAAGGCGCGGATCGAGGCCGACATCCAGCGGGTGCGCGAGGGGCGGCTGTTCCTGATGGACGACACCCAGGTCAAGGACCGCTTCCTGCTGATGGCGGCCACGGCGCGGGGGCTGCTGTCGGACTTCCGCGAGGTGGAGCATAATTTCCGCGGTCTCGACCGCGACGTGCGCGGACGCATCGCCGGCTGGGAGGCGGGCAAGGGCGCCCTTCTGGAGGATATCTTCGGCCAGCGCGATCTGATCGCCGACTCCGACCAGGGGCGCAGCTTCCGCAGCTTCTGGGACTTCCTGATGTCGCCCACCCGGCAGGAGGAACTGTCCGCCCTGCTCGACGCCGCCTTCGCCCTGGAGCCGGTGAAGGCGCTGGCCCCCGACCGGCGCCTGCTGCGCATCCACTATGACTGGCTGGAGGCCGGCGAGGTCGCCCAACGCACCGTCGCGCGTCTCTCCGAACAGCTGCGCCGCTATCTGGACGACCAGGCCTGGCTGGAGAACCGGCGCATCATGCAGCTGATCCGCGAGGTCGAGCACCACGCCCTGGCCCTGCGCGAGTGCGCGCCGCAAGGCGACGTCATGGACCTCGACGAGCCGGCGCCCCATATCGACCTGGCCATGGACCGGCCCCTCTACGACCCGCCGTTCAAGCCGACGATCGCCGACGACGCGCCCGCCGAAGGGGCGGACGAGATTTGTGCCGACGCCCTCTTCGAACAGACCCACGTCGACAGGCTCAGGCTCGCCGCCCGGATCAGGCGCGCCTTGCAGACCCGCGGCCAGATCTCCCTGGCCGAACTGGTGGAGACGCATCCGGTGGAGCAGGGCCTTTCCGAACTCATCGCCTATCTGAGCCTCGCCGCCGAGGATCGCCTGGCGGTCATCGACGACAGCGGGGCCCAGACCTTCGTCTGGACCGACGAGGCCGGCCGCCGCCGCCAGGCGACCCTGCCGCTGGTGATCTTCAACCAGCGCCCCGCGCTGGTCCCGGTGACCTGAGCGTGACCCCGCCCGACGCCGCCCGCGACCTCTCGGTGGTCCTGATCAGCCTGATGCGCGGCGTCACCTTCGCCGAGGCCGACGGAGCGCTGTGGCAATCGCTTCTGGGGCTGCAGGCGCGGGTGCGCGACCACGTCGGCGTCCTGGGGCTGGAGCTGATCGTCGACGAGGCGGAGGGCTACGCCTATCTGCGCCAGCGCCCGCCGCGCGAGGGCGAGGCGGAACTGCCGCGCCTGGTCCCGCGCCGCCAGCTCGGCTACGCCCCCAGCCTGCTGATCGCCCTGCTGCGCAAGAAACTCGCCGAGTTCGATGCGGCCAGCGGCGACACGCGCCTGATTCTCAGCCGCGAGGACATCGTCGAGCTGATGCGAATTTTCCTGCCCGACACGGTCAATCAGGCGCGGCTGGTCGACCGGATCGATCACAATATCAACCGGGTGATCGAGATGGGCTTCCTGCGCCGCCTCGCCGGCCAGGAGAACCGCTTCGAGGTGCGCCGCGTGCTCAAGGCCTTTGTCGACGCCCAGTGGCTCAGCGAATTCGAGCAGCGCCTGGCCGGCTACCGCGAGCATCAAGGCGGCGCCGCGGGCGATCGGGAGGCGGTCGCATGAAGCCGCTCGACCCCTACCGTCCCGACATGTTCGCCCTGCTGGAGCCGGGCGCCCGGTCGGGCTTTCGCCTGGCGCGACTGGAGGTGTTCAACTGGGGCACCTTCCACAACCGCGTCTGGGGCCTGGACCTGCAGGGCGATAACGCCCTGCTGACCGGCGACATCGGCTCGGGCAAGTCGACCTTGGTCGACGCCGTCACCACCCTGCTCGTGCCGGCCCAGAAGATCACCTACAACAAGGCCGCCGGCGCGGAGGCGCGCGAGCGCACCCTGCGCAGCTATGTGCTGGGCCACTTCCGCACCGAGCGCGGCGGGGCGGGCCTCGCCGCGCGGCCGGTGGCTCTGCGCGACGCCAACACCTATTCGGTGATCCTCGCCCGCTTCGTCAACGAGGCGCTGCGCCAGAGCGTGACCCTGGCCCAGGTGTTCTGGCTCAAGGACGTGCAGGGCCAGCCGGCGCGGCTCTATGTCGTCGCCGACGCGCCGCTTTCCATCGCCGAGCATTTCTCCGGTTTCGGGACCGAGATAACACAGCTGCGCAAGCGGCTGCGCGGCCTGCCGTCGGTCGAGACACACGACGCCTTCCCGTCCTATGGCGCGGCCTGGCGGCGGCGCTTCGGCATCGAGAACGAACAGGCGCTCGATCTCTTCTACCAGACGGTGTCGATGAAGTCGGTGGGCAATCTCACCGACTTCGTGCGCGAGCACATGCTCGAAGCCTTCCCCGTCGAGCCGCGCATCGCCGCGCTGATCGGACATTTCGACGATCTCAACCGCGCTCACGACGCGGTCCTCAAGGCGAAGGATCAGATCGCGCGCCTGGCGCCGCTGGTCGCCGACGGCGAGGCCCATGCCGCCCTCGCGGCCGCTCGCCAGGACCTGCTGGCCTGCCGTGACGTCCTGCATCCCTGGTTCGCCGGGCAGAAGCTCGACCTGCTGGTCAAGCGAGTGTCGGGACTGGACGGCGACCTGGCCCGTGTCGCGGCGCGAATCGCCGGCGCCGTCGAGCAGCGCAGCCGCCAGCGGGCGGAACGCGACGAGCTCAAGCGCGCCATCGCCGACAACGGCGGCGACCGTATCGAGCGTATCAAGCAGGAGATCGCGGCCCAGCAGAGGCAGAAGGACGAGCGCCTGCGCCGCGCGCGCCAGTACGACGACCTCGCCTCCGCCGTCGACAGGCCGGGCGCGTCGGATGTCGACGCTTTCCTTGCCAACCAGGGCGCGTTCGCCGCGGCGAAAGAGACCGCCGAGGCCGGCCGGGCCGAGCGCCAGAACGCCCTCACCGAGGCCAGCGTCGAATTCCGCGACCTGAAGACGCAGCACGAGGAACTCGGCCGCGAGCTGGCCTCGCTGCGCCAGCGTCGCTCCAACATCCCAAGGCGCATGCTCGACCTGCGCGCCGAACTCTGCCGCGCCAGCGGCCTGGCCGAGGAGGCGCTGCCCTTCATCGGCGAGCTGATCCAGGTGCGGCCGGACGAGCGCGCCTGGGAGGGCGCGATCGAGCGCCTGCTGCACAATTTCGGCCTGTCGGTCCTGGTCGCCGACAGCCACTATGCCAAGGTCAGCGAGTGGGTGAACCGCACCCACCTGGGCGAGCGCCTGGTCTATTTCCGCGTGCGGGGACAAGCCGGCGCCGATCACGGAGCGCTGCACCCCGCCTCGCTGGTGCGGAAGGTCGCGGTCAAGCCCGACAGCGGCTTCTATGCCTGGCTGGAAGGGGAGCTGTCGCGGCGCTACGACTACGCCTGCTGCGAGAGCCTTGACGACTTCCGCCGCGAGCGCCAGGCGATCACCCGCACGGGCCAGATCAAGGCCGGCGCCGAGCGCCACGAGAAGGACGACCGCCATCGCATCGACGACCGTTCGCGCTATGTCCTGGGCTGGTCCAACGAGGACAAGATCGCCGCCCTGGAAGCGACGTCGCGCGGCGTCGAGGCGCGGATGGGCGCGATCGCGGGGCGGATCGGCGACCTGCAGAAAAGCCTGAAGGCGCTGCAGGCGTGTCTCGACACGCTGCAGAAGCTCGCCGTGTTCGACAGTTTCCGCGACCTCGACTGGCGCCCGGCGGTCAGCGAGATCGAGCGTCTGGAGCGTGAGCGACGCGAGCTGGAAGCGGCGGCCGACGTCCTGCGCGCGCTGCAGGGTCAGCTCTCGGACCTCGAGGCGGCCATGGCCCAGACGGAGGACGATCTGCGCGCCGGCGGCGCCGACCAGGCCCGGCTGGAGGAGAAGCGCGGCCAGGCGATGCTGCTGGTCGCCGACTGCGAAGAGACCCTGGCCTTGGTCGATCCCGACGCGGCGGCGACGCTGTTCGTGCGGCTCGAGGCCATGCGCGAGGCGGTTCCCGGTCCCAAGGCCGTGACCGTGGAATCCTGCGACAACCGCGAGCGGGACATGCGCGACTGGCTGCAGGCCCGCATCGACGCCGAGGACAAGAAGATCTCCCGCCTGGCCGAGAAGATCGTCCGCGCCATGGAGGAATACCGCGGCGCCTATCCGCTGGACGCGCAGGAGGCCGACGCGAGCGTCGCGGCCGTGGACGAATATCGCGGCATGCTGGACCGCCTGGCCGCCGACGACCTGCCGCGCTTCGAGAGCCGGTTCAAGACCCTGCTCAACGAGAACACCATCCGCGAGGTGGCCAACTTCCAGTCCCAGCTCAACCGCGAACGCCAGACTGTCCGTGAACGGATCAACGCCATCAACGGCTCCCTGCGCGAGATCGATTACAACCCGGCGCGCTACATCGTGCTCGAGGCCGAGCCCACCACCGATGCGGAAATCCGCGATTTCCAGCAGGACCTGCGCGCCTGCACCGAGGGCAGTCTGACCGGTTCGGAGGAAGAGACCTATTCCGAGGCCAAGTTCCTGCAGGTGCGGCGGATCATCGAGCGCTTCCGCGGCCGCGAGGGCACGGCCGAGCTCGATCGCCGCTGGACGGCCAAGGTCAGCGACATGCGCGGCTGGTTCACCTTTTCCGCTTCGGAGCGCTGGCGCGAGGATGACCGCGAACACGAGCACTACAGCGACTCCGGCGGCAAGTCGGGCGGCCAGAAGGAGAAGCTCGCCTACACCGTGCTCGCCGCCAGCCTGGCCTATCAGTTCGGCCTGGAGGCCGGGGCCGCCAGCGCCCGCTCGTTCCGCTTCGTGGTCATCGACGAGGCGTTCGGCCGCGGCTCCGACGAGTCGGCCCGCTATGGGCTGGAGCTGTTCCAGCGCCTGGGCCTGCAGCTGCTGGTGGTCACTCCCCTGCAGAAGATCCACATCATCGAGCCCTACGTCTCCAACGTCGGCTTTGTCCACAACGAGGAAGGCCGCCTCTCCATGCTGCGCAACCTCTCGATCGAGGAATACCGCGCCGAACAGGCGGCCCGCCGCGCGTGACGCCCGCGCTCCGATGACTTTTCGCGTCACGAAGAATAGGATGATCGCCATGAACGCGCCGGTGCGGACGCCCTTGACGCTGGAGTCGTTCCTCGCCTGGGAGGATCGTCAGCCGCTGCGACACGAGTTCGACGGCGTCCGGGCGATCGCGATGACCGGCGGCACGGCCGCGCATGCCCTGATCCAGATCAATCTGGCGATCGCCGTGGGGGGGCGCCTGCGGGGCAAACCCTGCCGCTTCATCGGAAACGATCTGAAGATACGGGTCGCCGGCCGGATTCGATACCCCGACGGCTTTGTGTATTGCGGGCCCTTCCAAGCCGGGACCAAGGTGATCGACGAGCCAGTGGTCATTTTCGAAGTGCTGAGCGAGAGCACGAGCAGCACCGATCTGATCACCAAGAATGTGGAATACGCGGCGACTCCCTCGGTAAGGCGCTATGTCGTCCTGGCGCAGGACGCGATCGGCGGGACGATGTTCGAGCGCGACGGCGACGACTGGACCGGTCGCCTGCTGTCCGCCGACAGCCTGCTGCGCATGCCGGAAATCGGCATCGAGGTTCCGATCGCCGAGGTCTACGAAGGCGTGGCGTTCTCGGCGGACGATCACGGCGAACCCGCGCCGGAGTAGCGTAGGCGTGAAACCTGCTCCCGGCTGGACGACGCCGGCCGACATCAAGGCCGAACTCGCGCGACACTGGAGCCTGGGCCGCGTCCTCGCCGCGCGGGTCGCGAGCGAGCCGTTCTATCCGCTGGTCCTGAAGTTCCGGAAGCCGGATGTGCGCGCGCTGTCAGAGCGATTCGACGAGGTCCGGCAGTGGATCAAGGCCCTGGAGAGCGCCGCCAAACCCGCCCAGGGGTTCGGCTACGAGATTGAATGGGCGCAGATCAACCACCGGCAGCTGGGCCGCAACCGCCTGCCGTCCGGCGCGCGGGTCGACACCGAGCAGGATGCCCTGCGCCTGATCGGCAAGCGCCAGGACGCCGAGCGGTTTTCGCGGCTGGCGGCCACGACGCTGGAGCGGTTTCCGGGCCTCGGCGACTGGCTCGCCCGCCATCCCATGCGCCTGCTGAACCACGCCGACGACTGGGAGCGGGTCCTGGCCACCCTCGCCTGGTTCCGCGACCACCCCCGCGCCGGCCTCTACCTGCGCCAGCTCGATATCGCCGGGGTCGACACCAAGTTCATCGAGACCCGCCGGGCGCTGCTGTCGGATCTGCTCGACCGTGTCCAGGCCCCCGGCGCCATCGACGCGGGCTTCATCGGCGCCCGCGGCTTCGAAGAGCGCCACGGTCTCGCCGTCAAGCCGCCCCTGGTCCGATTCCGCGTGCTGGACCCCAGCCTGGCCATCGGCGGCCTGCGCGACCTGACCGTACCCGCCGCCGATTTCGCCCGTCTACAGACGCGCGCCGAACGCGTGTTCGTCACCGAGAACGAGATCAACGGCCTCGCCTTTCCCGACATGTCCGGCGCCCTGGTGGTCTTCGGTCTCGGCTACGATGTCGGGCGCCTCGCGCAGGCCGATTGGCTCGCCACCCGCCCGCTTTTCTACTGGGGCGACATCGACACGCACGGCTTCGCCATCCTCGACCGCCTGCGCGCCCGCTTTGGCCACGCGCGGTCCCTGCTCATGGACCGCGCCACCCTGATGGCCCATCAGAGCCTGTGGGTCCACGAGGCCGCCCCCCTCCCGCGCCCCCTCGAGCGTCTGGAGGCGGAAGAGAGCGCGCTCTTCGAAGACCTGCGCCAAAACCGCCTGGGCGAGAACGTCCGCCTCGAACAGGAACGCGTCGCCTTCGGCTGGGTGCGGGGCGCGCTGGCTCTGTGCTGACCAATCGAGTCCTTTTCGCCACCCGACGACAAAGACCTTATCGATCGGTTTGATCCGATGGTCTGCCTGACCTCGTACCGTCGGCTGCCAGCCGACTCATCGCGCAAGCCGAACAAAGAGCCAGCTGGCAGCCGGCGCCACATCTCAGCCCTCGATGATCTCGCTGACCTTGGCCGCCAGGTCGGCGACCAGGAATGGCTTGGTGATCACCTCCATGCCGGGCGGCAGATGGCCGTTGCCCAGCACCGCGGTCTCGGCGAAACCGGTCACGAACAGCACCTTCAGCCCGGGGCGGTTCACGCGAGCGGCGTCCGCGACCTGACGTCCGTTCATGCCGCCTGGCAGGCCGACGTCGGTGATCAGCAGATCGAGCGGCTGTTGCGTCTGCAGGTAACGCAGCCCCGAGGGGCCGTCCTGCGCCTCCAGAACCCGATATCCCGCCTCGGAGAGGACGTCTTTCATCAGCATGCGAACGGTGGGCTCGTCGTCGATGACGAGCACGGTCTCGCCCGAGCCCAGTTCGGGGACCGGCGCCGCCCGCGGCGCTTCGGCGTCGATCTCGCCCATGTAGCGGGGCAGGTAGAGGCACATGGTGGTTCCCTCGCCGCGCTCCGAATAGACCCGCACCTGTCCGCCGGACTGGCGGACGAAGCCGTGCACCATCGACAGACCCAGTCCCGTGCCTTCGCCGATCGGCTTGGTGGTGAAGAACGGATCGAAGATGCGGTCGACGATGTCCTTGGGGATCCCGACCCCGGTGTCGGTGACGCGGATCGACAGGTACTGGCCCGGCGACAGTTCGCTCTCGCGCGCGCCGCGGTCCTCCAGCCATTTGTTGGCGGTCTCGATGGTGATCCGGCCGCCGCCCGGCATGGCGTCGCGGCCGTTGATGGCCAGGTTGAGGATGGCGTTCTCCAACTGGGCGGAGTCGACGCGGGCTGGCCAGAGGCCCGCCTCTCCCACGACTTCCACCTCGATCGAGGGCCCGACCGTGCGGCGGATCATGTCCTCCAGCCCCAGGATCAGCCGGTTGATGTCGGTGGGCTTGGGGTCGAGCGTCTGGCGGCGGGAGAAGGCCAGGAGGCGCTGGGTCAGCGAGGACGCGCGCCGCGCCGACGCCTGCGCGCCTTGCACGTAGCGTTCGAACCCGGTGACGCCACGCCTTGCGAGCCCGCGCTCGATCATTTCCAGGCTGCCGCTGATCCCCATCAGCAGATTGTTGAAGTCGTGGGCGATTCCGCCGGTGAGCTGGCCGACGGCCTCCATCTTCTGGGCCTGCCGCAGGGCCTCGTGGACCTCGGTGAGCTCCAGGGTGCGCTGGTTGACCCTCTCTTCCAGGGTCTCGTTCGCCGCCTGCACCGCCTGGAACAGGCGAGCGTTGTCGATGGCGATCGCCGCCTGTGCGGCCAGTCCGGCCACGCGCCGCTCGTGCGCCTGCGTGAACATCGCTGCGGCGCCGTGTCCGAACAGCAGCGCGCCCAGCACCTCGCCGCTGCGCGAAACGACCGGCGCGGCCAGGTAGCTGGAAATGGGAAGATGCCCAGGCGGCGTTCCCTGGAGCGGACCGTTGTGGCCGTAGCGGGCGTCGCGCCTGATGTCGTCTGAACGCACGATACCCTCGCCGGCGACGGTCGCCGAGAACACATCGTTGATCTGCGGCATGGCGAAGTGGTTGAAGGCGTCCTTCGGCGCGCCGGAAAGCGCGTAGAGCGAGTAGCGCGCACCCGCGGGCTCGCCGACGTTGTAGAAAAACGCTCCGAATTCTGCGCCGCTGAGCTCGACGCCGGCGTCCGTCACCGTCTGCACGACGCGATCCAGGTCCCGTTCGATGGCCGTGGTGGCCGCCGTACGGTTGAGCGCCTCGAGCGCGGCCGTCTGCTCGCGAAGCGCGAACTCGGCCTGTTTCTGTTCGGTGATGTCGATGACGAACTTGAAGCCGACCCCGTCGTGCAGCCGCTTGGCGGCGAACAGCCCCCACCAGCGCGAGCCGTCCCGGCGCAGGTACTCCTTGTGGCCAGGCGGGGTCTCGACCGCCTGCTCGAGGTCGGCGAGGGTCTTCTCCACCGCGCCGCGCCATTCCGGAGCCGTCAACAGTTGCAGACTCAGGCCGCCGTCCTCGAGATCGGCGCGGCTGTAGCCGCTCATCGCCAGAAAGGCGTCGTTCGCGTCGATGATGCTTCCATCGAGATCGAAGGTGATGGCCCCCACCGTGCGGATTTCCAGGGCGGTGCGGAATCGCGCCTCGCTCCTGCGCAAGGCTTCCTGGGCCATGTGAGAGACGCTGACGTCCGAGCCCTCGCAGAGAACGCCGACGATCTGGCCGTCGGTGTCGCGCATGGCCTCGTAGACGAAGGTCAGGAAACGGCTCTCGATCGCGCCGTCCGGCTGTCGAAAGGCGACCGGCGTCGCATCGGCGACATAGCGCCGGCCGGTCGCGAAGACCTCATCGAGGACTTCGAACAACCCCTGGCCTTCGAGCTCGGGGAAGGCCTCGCGGATCTTCCTGCCGCGCCAGTCGTCGCTGCTGAAGACCTGCCGGTGCGCGGCGTTGACGAATTCCACGCGGTGCTCGGGTCCGCGCATGGCGATGATGAATCCCGGAGCCTGTTCGAAGGCCTGCAACAGCCGCTCCCGCTCGCTCGCCGCCCGGCGATCCGCCTGCACGCGCTCGGTGGTCTCGATGACGACCGCTATGACGCCGGCGGGCCGGCCGCTCTCGTCAAGCACCGGAGAATAGTCGAGGTTCATCCAAACCTGTTCGGGCCGGCCGTGCCGGTAGAGCGTCAGCTCCTGATCCCGGTAGGCGAGGGTATTTCCCGCCAACCCCACCTTCATGACGTTGTCGTTGAAGTCCGCCACCTCGGGCCACCCCTCGCGGACCTTCGAGCCCAGCAGATGCGGGTGCCGGCCGCCGGCGAAAACGGAATAGGCGTCGTTGTACAGCATGACGCCGTCCTCGCCCCACAGCATGACGATCGGGACGGGCGAAAGCAGCAGTAGGCTCAGACTGCTCTTGAGGCTTTGCGGCCAGGCCTGGATCGGGCCGAGCGATGTTCGCGCCCAGTCACGCGCCGCGATCAGGCGCCCGGACTCACCGCAACGGTCGATCAGTGTCTGTTTGAACGAGACGCTTTCAACCACGGTCGGCCGGACCCTCCTGTCGCGACAACTGCCTCAGATCGCCGCCCTACCCGACGATAACCATGGAAGGCGATCTCGGCGTATACGGGATACAAGCCGCCGACGCGAAAACAACCCCCCTGATCCCGTCACGTTCCGCAAGCGGCGCCGTCGCGCTGTCCGGCGCGATGCCCGTCGGCCGCGAGCCGGCCTATGCCAGCGCCGCGGCCTTCAGGAACGCGTCGCGGTCGCCGCGATCGGGGATGCGGTCGGCTAGGCGACGGCACAGGTCATGATAGCTCGCCGCGAGCGCGGCTTCGCGCTTGACCAGCTGCGGCGCGATCGGGCCGAGATGACGAATGAGCGCCTTGGCAAGGCTCGCCAGGGTCGCGTCATCGAGGCCCAGACCCGGCTGCGACGCCGGCTCCCGCGGTGGGGCGACGGCGAGGTGGCTTGCGGTGGGGGACAATGCGGCGCAGGCGAGGAAGGCCTTGCGCTCGGCGGGATCGCTGAGATTGGTCGCAAGGGCTGCATACAACGCCTCCCGCGTCCCGGTTCTGCGCGCGGCCTGCTTCACCAGATGAGAGGCGATAGGGCCGATGAAACCGATCAGGCGCCGTTCCGCCTCGGCCAGGACCTCGGGCGCAAGCGCGCCGGACGGCTCCCACGCGAGCGCGGGATCGGCCTTGGCGCCACGGATCGCCGTGAGACAGCGACGCAGCGCGGCGTCATAATCGCTCGTGGCGTCGATGTACTGCATGCGCGTCATTCGCAGCGGCAGGGTGCAACGCTCCACCAGGACGGGGATGATGGCCTTGCCGTCGTCGATAGCCACCGACACTTCGTCGGCGACGTTCGGCGAAGCCACCGCCGCGGGCGAAAGAACGGCGATGAAACCGCGGCACGCCCTGACCGCGTTTTCGACCGCTCGATCCCAGTGCTGGCTTGGCTGGATATCGTACTGGTCGACCCACACCGATACGCCCGCGGCGATCAGATCGTCGGCCAGGCGCAGGGCGACCGTTTGATCCAGGCGCGCATAGCTGAGGAAATAGGTCGTCATGGACGCGCCGCAGGCGGATGTCGCATCGCTGGTCACGGTTCGGACAGCATGCGCAGGGCTTCCTGCAGGCTTCGCCGCAGGCGATTGATCGAACTGGAGAGCCGCGCGATCTGATCCTTTCCCGCCCGGCTGTATTCCGGAACGCCGAGGTCGCCCATGCTCACGGCCTCCGCGATTTTCGCCATCCGGTCGATCGGTCCGATCACAACCATGTCGAGCAGGATGTTGAGGGCGACGAAGAGCACCAGAAACACGCCGGCGTAGGGGATCAGGAACAGAATCCGCACCTCGTCGACGCGTTTCTGGGCGACCGTCATCGGCACACTGACCAATTGGGCTCCGATGACGTCGCCGGATTTCCATCCAAAGCCGTGATAGGGACCATAGACCGTGATCATTGACGCGGGTGCGGCCTGCGGCGTGGAATGGCATTCCAGGCAGGAGGCGGCGTTGACCAGCGGACGGGCGAGCGTCAGCGCCGGCCCATTCGCCGTCTGGCGCTGCACGATCATCTCGGTCTTGCCCCGGTGGTCCCGGAAGTCGTTGATTATGTCCGCTTCCCAGTCACTGGCGCGGTCCTCGAGGTTGGTTGGATTGAGCGCTGCCTCGCGATAACTGTAATCCTGGAACCGCGAGCGCAGTACGGCGAACGTCTTCTTGGCCGCATAGGCCGACACCGCCTGCGGGTGGAAATTCGACGCCATGCTGGGCTTGAGCAGCGGCGTGATTTCCTCCGAGGTGTATTTGCGCGCGCCCGCCGCGCTGGCCATCATCACGCGCGAGGTCTGAAGCACTTCGTCCTTGGCCAAGCCGTCGAGCACCGGCGTCGACGCCAGCGCGAACGCGGCCACGCCCGCCAGGGCGATGAGCAGCAGCATCAGATTGAACTTGGTCCTCAGACCCACCCGCGAGACCTCCGTCGATATTGTCGACTTACTATGATTGTCCCGCCGCGACCAAGCGCGCCCATCGACCGCGCGGCGGATGTGGTAATCTCTGTTTTGCCATCGCCCGATCCGCGTGCAGCGCCTGATGAGCGAACGTCACGCGACCTGCCGGCGCGGAAAGCTGCGCGCGCGGCCCTAGGCTTTGTCCCGACCGCGGATGCGAGCTGGAAGCGGACCCTCTAACCGCGCTCGATCAGTGACCTGATCCTCCCGGCGTCTTCGTCCGTCGCGGGATTGTACACCAGCATGCTGAGGTCGGTGCGGCCGTCCACCCCGAAGGTCGACAGCTCGAACGCGATCGGACCCAGCGTCGGATGGCGGATGTGCTTGACGGCCTCGCCGTGGGGACCTGGCAGGTCGTTGGCGCGCCACAGGGCCTTGAACTCGGGGCTGAGCCGGCCGAGTTCGTCGACGAGCGGCTCCACGTCCGCCGCGGCGCCCGCGCGGGCGGCGTCCATGCGGAACGCGCCCAGCACCAGCCGCGCGACGCTTTCCCAATCGTAGTGGGCGGCCCTGGCGCGCGGGTCGAGGAAGATGAAGCGCAGCATGTTGCGCTGTTCGGGCGGCAAGGATCCATAGTCCATCAGCAGGACGCTTGCGCCCTGGTTCCAGGCGACGACGTCCCAGGTCGCCGTCCTGATCAGGGCGGGATTCGGGTCGAGGATGTCGAGGATACGTTGCAGCCGCGGGGTCACGCCGTCGTTCTTTCGATAGCGCGCCTCGGGCGGGCGGCCCAGGCCCAGCAGGAAAAGGTGCTCGCGCTCGACGTCGGTGAGCATCAGGGCGCGCGCGATACGGTCGAGCACGTCGGCCGATGGCGCGCCGCCGCGCCCCTGCTCGAGCCATGCATACCAGGTGGGGCTGATGTGGGCCCTCTGCGCCACCTCCTCGCGGCGCAGGCCCGGCGTACGGCGCCGCTCGCGCGGAAAGCCGAAGGTGGCCGGATCGAGCTTCGTGCGACGATCCCGGAGATAGGTTCCCAGTAGGGTCTCGGTCGGTGAAGTCTCACTCATCTCGCCGGCGATCCCAATACGATGACGCCACCGCTGTACCAGGATGAGGCGGGAAGACGCCAGCGTGCGGCGGCCCTGGCGGCGTGCTAGGATGCGCTCGCTTCAAGCGCGGCTCATTCGCGCCAAGCCCGGCCAGAAAGGCCACGCATGACCCGTTTCCCCAAGTATCTCTCGACGACCGCCCCGGCCGGCCTTTCGGATCCTCGCTCGTCGAGCCCGCGGTCGCCGCGGACGCGACCGAGCCCGCTGAACGACCGCCGCAGCACACGCTGAGCGCCTGTGGAGCCCGGTCGTCGGCCTGACGAGACCCGAGGCTCCCGTCGTCAGGCTTGCGGCTCGTTTTCGGCGCGGCCGCCGACCTTGAACAGGGAGGTCGCCGCGACGAATACCTCTATTGCCCGGTGGTGCTGGTTCTGATCCAGCATGCTCTGAGCGTGTTTGCGCACCGCCACTCCGTTGGGAAGACTCACGGCCAGCCGCACCGGGACAGCGTATCGGTCGTCATCGATGCAGAATGTAAAGGATTGCATCCCCATAAAGGCTTCCCCGGCGCCATCTGTTCCATAGGCGACACAAATTCACGCCCGCACCGGCCAGGCGTTCGCATGTCTCGAGCCCGAGAGAATCCCCACCCACATTCGATTCTTGGTCGAACCCGGACAAATCACGCGCGTTCAGCCCTACGGATCAACCGCGGCGAGCTGAAATTTTGGCCGAAATTCTCGAACCTTACCCGCGACTACGCGCGGACCGGCCAGCGGCGGCGTCGCCGCGTGGATTGGCTGATCGTGGCGAACTGACCGCGATCGCCGTCGAACGCACGCGCATGCCGATGGTGATCACCGACCCGCGCCAGAGCGAAAACCCCATTGTCCTGGCCAACAAGTCCTTTCTCGACCTGACGGGCTATTCGGCGGAAGAGGTCATCGGCCGAAACTGTCGCTTTCTGCAGGGCGAAGGCACGTCGCGGGCCGTCATTTCCGAAATTCGCGCCGCCGTCGTCGCTGAGCGCGACGTCGACATCGAGATTCTCAACTACCGCAAGGACGGCTCGACGTTCTGGAACCAGCTCGGCGTCAGTCCTATCCACGACGATCGAGGCAGGCTGCTGTACTTCTTCGCCTCGCAGATCGATGTCACCGAGTTCCGAAAAATTCAGGCCCTCGAGGCCACCGAACATCGGCTGTTGAAGGAAGTGGATCACCGCGCGCGCAACGTTCTGGCTGTCGTCAACGGCATCGTCCGGCTCAGCCGCGCCGATGACGCGGCGCTCTATTCGGCCGCGATCCAGCAGCGCGTGAATGTGCTGGCTCAGGCGCACACGCTCCTGGCGGATCATGGCTGGCGGGAAATCGCGCTCGAGACGGTGGTGCGTCAGCAGCTGGACGACGCCGATGACCGCGTGAGGCTGGCCGGCCCCCCCGTGATGATAGCCGCATTGAACGTGCAGCCCCTGGCGCTCGTTCTGCACGAGCTGCTGAGCAACGCCGTGACCAACGGTTCCCTTGCATCGCCCGAGGGCCGGCTCGAGGTGCGTTGGGCCGCACTGCCGGGCCTTGGCGGTTTCGAGCTGCAGTGGCGAGAGAGCGGCGCGCCGTCGCAGGCGGACCGCCCCGGAGATCGGTTCGGGGTCGCCATGGTCATGGGCATGGTGGAAAAGCAGCTCCGCGGCCAGCTCGAGCGCGACTGGAACGACGGCGGCCTTACCGTCACCATCAAGGCGCCTGGCGTCGGGGGCGCGTCGCGTGGCGGCTGAACAGTGACGTACGATCGGACCGGCGACGTCACCGATCGTCTGGACCACGTGGGCCGCTTGCCCTATCTCGTGTCCCAATAAGACTTCAAAGGCAGGGATCGGGAATGAAGACACGCATCACGGAAATGTTCGGCGTCGAGACGCCGATCGTCATGGGCGGCATGACGGGGGTCGGCTACGCCGATCTCGTGGCCGCGGTCGCCAACGCCGGGGCGCTGGGATTCATCACAGCGCACATGTTCAAGTCGGGGGCCGAGCTGCTCGACGAGATCGAGAAGACCAAGAGCCTGACCGACAAGCCGTTCGGGGTGAATCTCACCCTGCTGCCCTCGATCAACCCTATTCCCTACGACGAGTACCGCGAGGCCATCATCCATTCGGGGATCAAGATCGTCGAGACCGCCGGTCGCGCGCCCACCGACCACCTGCCGCGCTTCAAGGAAACCGGCGTGAAGGTCATCCACAAGTGCACCTCGGTGCGGCACTCGGTGTCGGCGGTGAAGCATGGCGTCGACGTCATCAGCATCGACGGCTTCGAATGCGCCGGCCATCCGGGCGAGGACGACATCGGCCTGATCGTGCTGCTGCCGGCCACGGTCGACGCGGTCAACGTGCCGGTGATCGCTTCGGGGGGCATGGCCGACGGTCGCAGCCTCGTCGCCGCACTGGCGCTGGGCGCCGATGCGGTCAACATGGGGACGCGGTTCCTGGCCACGAAAGAAGCCAGGATCCACGATAATGTTAAGGAAGCCATCGTCAAAGGCGACGAACGCGACACCGTGCTGGTCGGCCGCTCTCTGCGCAACACCGCGCGCGTCGCGAAGAACGCGATCTCGGTGCAGGTGGCGGAGATCCAGAAGGATCCGACCAAGACCTTCGCCGACGTCCGCGAGCTGATGGCCGGCGTGCGCGGTCGCGAAAACGTGCTGGTGGGCGGCGATCTCGACGGCGGCATCTGGACCACCGGCCAGAGCCAGGCCCTGATCCACGACATTCCGTCCTGCGCCGAACTGGTCCGCAACATCATGGCCCAGGCCGATGAGATCCTGGCGGAGCGGTTCGCCAAGATCGCCGCTTAGGGGGCGATCGGAAGAAAGATGAACCACTAAGGACTCGAAGAACACGAAGTCTGTTTTCGACGGCGAAGCCGTCACGTGACCCGTTCGATGGTGGTTTTGCGCCTGCGGCGCGAACCGCCATTCAGCGAAGTCGAGTGACGGCTTCGCCGTCGAAACAAACTTCGTGTTCTTCGTGTTTCATTCTTTGGTTGTGCCGCGAACCGGCTCGGCCGAAGGGGCCGCCTTCACCGCAGCCTGGCGATATCGGCCAGCACCTCGCGCGCGGCGTTGTGACCCGGCGCGCCGGTAACGCCGCCGCCGGGGTGTGTGCCGGCGCCGCATTGATAGAGGCCGACGATTGGGGTGCGGTAGTCGCCGTGACCCAGCACCGGGCGTGCGCTGAACATCTGATCGAGCGCCATCGAGCCGTGCATGATGTCGCCGCCGATCAGGCCGAAGGTGCGTTCCAGATCGAGCGGCGAGAGCGCCTGGCGCCCCAGCACGCTGGCCTTGAAGCCCGGCGCGAAGCGCTCGACGGTGTCGATCATCAGGTCGGCGACCTCTTCACGATGATCGTCCCACGAACGGCCGCCCGAAAGCGTCGGCGCGACATGTTGGCAGAAAAGGCTGGCGACGTGGCGGCCGGGGGGCGCCAGCGTATCGTCGAGAGTCGAGGGGATCAGCATTTCGACGATGGGCTCGCGCGACCAGCCATATTGGCGGGCGTCCATGAACGCGCGTTCCATGTAGGCCAGCGACGGCGCCATGATGACGCCGCCGGTCAGATGGTCGCCGTCTTCCGGCAGGCAGGTGAAACGCGGCAGGTGTGAGAGCGCGACGTTCATCCGGAAGGTGCCGGAGCCGGAACGGTAGCGCGATATTCGCTCTTTGAAGTCAGCCGGCAGATGGGCGCCGTCGACCAGCTTTTCGAACAGCAGGCGCGGGTGCAGGTTGGAGACCACGGCGCGGGCGCGCACGGTCTCGCCCCCTTGCGTGACCACGCCGGCCGCCCGGCCCTTTTCCACCAGGGTCTCGAGCACGGCGGTATCGGTGCGGAGGATCACGCCCGCGGCGCGGCAGGCGGCGGCCATGGCCTGGGTGATCGCCCCCATGCCGCCGATGGCGTGGCCCCAGGCGCCCTTTCTGCCGTTCACCTCGCCGAACACATGGTGCAACAGCACATAGGCCGAACCGGGCGTATAGGGGCTGGCGTAGTTGCCGACGATGCCGTCGAAGCCGAACGCCGCCTTGATCGGCGCGCTCTCGAACCAGCCGTCCAGCCAGTCGCCGGCCGATTGCGAAAACAGGGCCAGAAGGTCGCGCCGCGCGGTGAGGCCCAGATGCGACAGCCGCCGCCCGACGCCCGCGCCCTTGATGAGTTGCCTGATTGTCTCGCCCAGGCCGCCCCCTGTCGGCATGTTGGGCGGCGTCGTCAGCACCAGATCGCGCACGGTGTCGGCGATGGTCTCCAGGCGCGCGTTGTAGGCGTCGAGGCGCTCGGCGTCACGGAGCGAGAATTTGGCCACCTCGGACTTCGTCCGCCCCTCGCCGACGATCAGATAGGTCTCGTCGTCCAACGGCAGGAAGTTGGCGACCTTGCGCTGCACGATCGTGAGGCCGTGCCCGGCCAGGTCCATGTCGGTGATGACCTTGGGGTTGAGCAGGGAGACGGTGTAGCTGGCCACCGAGTTGCGGAAGCCGGGATGGAATTCCTCGGTCACCGCCGCGCCGCCGACCACGCCGCGCCGCTCCAGCACCGTGACCTTCAGGCCAGCGCGCGCCAGATACCAGGCGCAGACGAGCCCGTTGTGCCCACCGCCGATGACGGCGATGTCCGTATCGTTCGCCGCCATGTCACGCTCCGCGCTGAGCGGCGAAGGTTGGACCGCAGGCTATTGCATACCAGCCGCCACGTGGATCGTCACACGTCGGTTCATCGGCTCGCGAACATTGTCGCCTGTGGCCACGGCCGGGTCGGCCTCGCCCTTCCAGCTTACCTGGATGCTGGCGCCCGGCACTCCCAGGGCGACCAGCGCGTCGGCGGCGGCCTTCGCCCGCCGCTCGGACAGCCGCAGGTTATAGTCCGTCGAACCGGCCGTATCGGCAAAGCCCACCACGTCCTCCCTGGGCGGGTAGGCTTCCTGCGCCTGGGCGTCCAGGGCCGGCGGGGACTGGCCTGTCGGCGTCATCATGGTGTTGTAACGCGTCATCTGCGCGCGATAGTCGTTGTTTACGGTCACGATCGCGGTGACGTCCCCGGCCGCCTTGGCGACAATCGCCTGAGCCTGCGGCGTGATCGCCGCCTCGTCGAACCCGAAATAGAGCGTGTAGTCGCTGGGCGGTGGAGGCGGGGGCGGGCGCGGCGGAGGCGGGGGGGGAGGCGGCGGCGGCGTGGGAACGATACCGGACCGATCCGGCTTGCTTTGCGGGCTGCCCGCGGTCGCGGCCGTCGCTGTCGAAAGGGCCGCCGCCAGCATTGTCGCCAGCAAGCATACTAGAAATCGTTCCTTAGTCACGGCCCCACCCCTCGAGGGTTTCTTCGAATACGAGACATTCCGCGCAATCGGCCGCGAATACAATAGCCCACCTCGTCAGTCGCTATCCGGTAAGGCCCATGCGCGCCAAGCGCGCGGCAAAGCGCGGGTCGGAGCGCAGCGGATCGAGTAACGGATCGACCTTGAGCATCAGCAGGCCGCTGTCGTTGAGCCTCGCGGCGATGTCGAGGGCGGCGAAGGCGCGGTCGCGCTCGCCCCACTGGGCGTAGATCTGGGCCTCCTGATAGGCATTGGCGTCGCCGCCGTCGGCGATCAGGGCGGCGAGCGCGGCCCGGGCGCCCACGTCGTCGCCCAGGCGCCGCAGAACCAGGGCCAGGCCGGTGTTGCGCGCCCATCCCGTCGGCTCTGCGGCATATTCGGTCCTGGCGGCGACGAGGTCACCTTGCAACATCAGCGCGTCGCCTATCCAGTCATGAGCGTTCGCGACGCGCGGAGTAAGCGCCAGGGCCTTGCGCAGGGCGACCACGGCGTCGGGGTAGCGGCGCGCGCCGATCAGCACGGTCCCCAGCAGCCTGTAGGCCTGGGGATTGAGGGGGTCGAGCGCCACCGCGCGCCTGATGGCCGCCGCGCCGGCGCTGCAGTCGCCCGTCTGACACTTGAACAAGCCATAGTCCTGCAGGACGTCCGGATCGCCCGCGCCCAGCGTCTCGGCGCGCGCGAAAACCAGTCTGGCGCCGGCGAAGTCGTGACTGGCGTACACCAAGGTCGACGCCAGCGTCTTCTGGGTGGAAGCGAGCGCCGGCGCAAGCGCCACCGCTTGGCGCGCCGCCGCCAGCGCCTTGGCATAGGTCGCTTGCACCCGCGCCGGCGGATCGAACTGGCCCGCGAGGAAGAGCAAAGCGACCGCGCG
Source organism: Caulobacterales bacterium (assembly GCA_038206535.1). GTDB lineage: Bacteria > Pseudomonadota > Alphaproteobacteria > Caulobacterales > Caulobacteraceae > Acaudatibacter. The sequence goes on along the minus strand of JBBRAV010000004.1, from coordinate 22,459 downwards.
GCCGGAGTAGGCGGAGGCATAGTGGGGATCGGCGGCGATGGCGTCGTCGTACCTCGCCAGGGCCGCGCGGAAGTCCGCCTCCCCGGCGCCTTCCAGCAGCAGCTTCTTTCCACGAAGATAGGCGTCGTACGCCTCCGGGCTCGACGTGCCGTTGAGGCTGAGCGCGGCGATGTCGCCGCCGAACAGCTGCACCTTCAGAGCGTCGGCCACGGCCTGGGCGATGCCGCTCTGCACGGCGAAGATGTCCTTGAGGTCGCGGTCGTAGGTGGCGTTCCAGCGTTCGTAGCCGGTCTTGGCGTCGGCCAGCTCGGCGCTGACCCGCACCAGCCCGCCGTCCCGGCGCACGCTGCCGTCGAGCAGATAGGCGACGCCGAGTTTCAGGCCGATCGTGGCGCCGTCCTCATGGCTGCCCTTGAAGTGGAACGACGAGGCGCGGCCAATGACGTGCAGCGGCTTCAGCCGCGCCAGGGTGCCGATCAGTTCCTCCGACAGCCCGTCGGAGAAATAGTCCTGCGCCGGGTCGCCGCTGAGGTTGGCGAACGGCAGCACCGCCAGGCTGTTGGGCGGGGCCGAGGGGCTGAGGCCGTGCAGCGACCACATCGCCGCGCCGGCCGCCACCAGGACGGCCGCCGCCGCCGTCAAAATGAGCGCGCTCCGCCTCCGCCTCGTTCGCGGCGTGGGCGCGAGGGGCCTGGGGCGCGGCCCGCGCGCGATGACCGCCCGCGCCGCCGCCAGCAAGTCGCCAAACCGGGGATCGCGCCGCGACCCGCGCCAGCCGACCAGGTTCAGCGCCTGCTGTTGGCCAAATCCCAGCGGCGGCTCGACCGGGTCTATGACGACCGGCAGGCACACACCCCGGCGCTGGCCGCGCGACGCCTCGTCCTGCACGAAATGGCCCTGGGGGCCGACCGAGCCGACGCTCCAGACGACGATCACGCAGGCCGCCGCCTCCAGTTCGCGTTCTATGCTCGCCCGCCAGGCTGCGCCGCCCTCGATATGGACGTCCCACCACACCGAGAGGCCCTCGGCGAGGAGCGCCTCGACGAGGGGCGCGACGCGGGCGCGATCCTCGGCCTTGTAGGATATGAAGATGTCGGCCATCGACGCGCGCTCCCAACCCTCCTTACGCTGACGCGTCGGCATCGAGCAAACGAAGCAGGGCCCGCGCCGCCAGAGAGCGGCGTGCTTGCTAGGCGAACGACTCCGTCATCGCCGAATAGACCAGGGTGCGCAGGTCGCGGCGCAGGGTCAGGCGCGCGTCGGTTCCGATCACCTGGGTCATGAACACCACCGCAAGATCCTCCCTGGGGTCGATCCAGAAAGCGGTCGAGGCGGCGCCGCCCCAGAAGTATTCCCCTAGCGTGCCGGGCAGGCGGGTCTTGGCGACGTCGATGTTGACGCCGCAGCCCAGCGAGAAACCGATGCCGGAATAGCCGGCCTCGCTGAACAGACCCGGCGGCGACAGGTCGGCGAGCTCCTTATCGTCGGGCAGGTGATTGAGGCTGAACAGCGCGACCGTCTTGGGGCTGAGGATCTGCACGCCCTCCAGCGTCCCGCCGTGCAACATCATGCGGCAAAAGCGCATGTAGTCGTGTGCGGACGACACCAGTCCGCCGCCGCCGGATTCCAGGAGCGGCGGTCTGGCGTATGGGCTGTTCTGGCCGTCGTCCTGCAGCTGCAGGCCGCCGCCTTCCTTGGGCTGGTAACACGAGGCGAAGCGGTCGAGCTTCTCGGGCGGACACCAGAAGGCAGTGTCGCTCATGCCCAGCGGCTCGAAAAGGCGCGTGCGCAGAAACTCGCCGAAGCTTTGCCCGGACAATTTCTGCACCAGATAACCCATGACGTCGATGGACACGGAATAGTTCCACGCCGTGCCCGGAGAAAACTCCAGCGGCAGGGCCGAGAGCTGTTCGATGAACCCGTCCAGGCCGCCGGGCGTCTGAAGATCGCACACCTTGCCCTTGCGATAGGCCGCGTCGACCGCCGTGCGCATCATGAAGCCGTAGGTCAGTCCGGCCGTGTGCGTGGCCAGGTCGATGACCTTCATCGGCCGCTGCGGCCGGCTGGTGATGAAGCTTGGCGGCGGCCCCGCCACCAGCGTCGGCACGCCGGTCATGTAGACGCCCAGGGTCTTCCATGACGGAATGTACGTCTCCACGGCGTCGTCCAGGCCGATCATGCCCTCCTCGACGAGCATCATCAGGGCGACCGCGGTGATAGGCTTGCTCATCGAATAGATACGGAAGATCGCGTCTTCGCGCATCGGCGTCGCGCGCTCCAGGTCGATCTGGCCGCTCATGCCGACATGGGCCAGTTCGCCGCGGCGATAGATCATCGTCATCAGGCCCGGCAATTCGCCGGTGTCGACGTAGCGCCGCTGCATCACCTCGTCCAGACGCGCGAGGCGCGCGGGTGACAGACCGACGTTCGTGGCTTTGACCATTGGGGGCTCCCGTGTTTTGCGGTGATCTTAGCCTCGTCGCGGGCGGCTTGCCCAGCCGCGACGCACGATGCGGATGAGCCGCTGCGAGGGCGGCGCAGGTTCGCCGGCATTAAACTTCTGTCAGAATTAAACTTTTGTCAGAAGAGGGAGATGCGCTTGACTTGTCCGGCGTCAAAACCGACTCCGGGCAGCCTTCACCAAGCGCCGTCGTCGCCAATCCGGAGTGGTCGTGAAATCCACAAGGCTTGCCAGCCCCGGCGCCGTCCTCGCCCTTGTTTGCCTCGCTCTGCAGGGGTGCGGGGGCCATGCCGGTGCGCCGCCCGATCCCGGTCCGCCGGAAGTAGGCGTGGTCACCCTGCGCGCCGCGCCGGTGACGCTGACCACCGAGCTGCCAGGCCGCACCAGTCCGTTCGAGACCTCCGACGTTCGCCCGCAGGTCGGCGGCATCATCGTTGCTCGCCCGTTCACCGAGGGCGCCCTGGTCCACGCGGGTCAGGTGCTCTACCAGATCGACCCCGCGCCGTTCCGCGCCGCCTACGACCAGGCCGGGGCGCAGCTCGAAAGCGCGCAGGCCAATCTCGCGACGACCCAGCTGAAGGCGCAGCGCTATGCGGATCTCGTCAAGATCAACGGCGTCAGCAAGCAGGACGCCGACGACGCCGAGGCCGCCTCCCACCAGGCGACGGCGGCCATCGCCCAGCAGCGCGCCGCGGTCGCGGCGGCGAAGGTGAGCCTCGGCTGGGCGACGATCACCGCGCCGATTTCCGGCCGCGTGGGCATATCCAGCGTCACCAAGGGCGCGCTAGTCTCGCCCGGCCAGGCGACGGCGCTGACCACCATCCAGCGGCTCGACCCTATCTATGTCGACGTCACCCAGTCGTCGGGCGATCTGCTTCGGCTGCGCCGCGCCCTGGCGGCCGGCCAGCTGACCAGCGGCGGGCCCGTCAGCGCCCCGGTCACGCTGAAGCTCGAGGACGGTTCCACCTACCCATACCCGGGCAAACTGCAGTTCACCGATGTCACGGTCGATCAGGCCAGCGGCGCGGTGACCCTGCGGGCCATCTTCCCAAACCCCAATGGTCTGCTGCTGCCGGGCATGTACGTGCGCGCCGTCGTGGCCGAGGGTGTCGCGCCCGCCGGTCTGCTCGCCCCCCAGCAGGGCGTCGGCCGCAACGAAAAAGGCCAGCCGACGGCGCTGGTGGTGGACGCCACTGGACATGCGCAGATCCGCGACGTGCAGACGCAGGGCGCGATCGGCAATCAGTGGCTGATCAAGAGCGGCCTGAACCCCGGCGACCGGCTGATCGTCGAGGGCCTGCAGAAGGTCAAGCCGGGCGCGGCCGTGCATGCGGTGGCGACCACCCTGATGCTGACCCGATAGGCGCGGCATGTCGCGCTTCTTCATCGAGCGGCCGATCTTCGCCATCGTCATCGCCCTGGTGATCATGCTGGTCGGCGCGCTGGCGATCCGGACCCTGCCGATCGCGCAATATCCGACGATCGCCCCGCCGCGTATCTTCATCGGCGCGACCTACCCCGGCGCGGACGCAGCCACGGCCGAGTCCGCGGTGACCCAGGTGATCGAGCAGCAGCTGACCGGTATCGATCATTTGTTGTACTTTTCCTCCAGCAGCGGTTCGGACGGGTCGGTCAACATCACCGTGACGCTGCAGCCGGGCACCAATGCCGACATCGCCCAGGTCCAGGTTCAGAACAAGCTGGCGCAGGCCACGCCCCTGTTGCCCGTCGAGGTGCAGCAGCAGGGCCTGTTCGTCGGCAAGTCCGGCGCCAGCTTCCTGGTCATCGTCGGCCTTTACGACACCACCGGCCGCTACAGCGACATCGATATCGCCGACTTTCTCAACAGCCGGTTGCGCGATCCGATTTCGCGCGTCGACGGCGTGGGCGAGGTCAATGTGTTCGGCGGCCAGTACGCCATGCGGATTTGGCTCGATCCCTTCAAGCTCGACAACTTCAAGCTGATGCCCTCGGACGTGCGAAACGCCGTGCTGGCCCAGAACGTGCAGGTGCCCGCCGGGCAGATCGGCGCCCAGCCGGCCACCGGCGGTCAGGCGCTGAACGCCATCGTCACCGCCCAGTCGCGCCTGCAGACCGCCGAGCAGTTCGCCGACATCGTGTTGAAGACCCAGCCCGACGGATCGGTGGTTCGCCTTCGCGACGTGGCGCGCGTGGAACTGGGCGCCGACGGCTATGGCTTCGTGACCCGTCTCAACGGCCATCCGGCCAGCGGCATGGCCATTCGCCTGGCCCCCGGCGCCAATGCGCTCACCACCGCCAACGCGGTCAAGAAGCGCGCCCAGGAACTGGCCTCGAGCTTCCCGCCCGGCGTGAAGCTCGGGTTCCCGGTCGATACCACCACCTTCATCAAGCTCTCCATCCAGCAGGTCGTGGTGACCCTGATCGAGGCGGTGTTCCTGGTCGTGGGGGTCATGTTCCTGTTTCTGCAGAACTGGCGGGTAACCTTGATTCCGGCGCTCGCCGTTCCAGTGGTGCTGCTGGGCACGTTCGGCGTGCTGGCCGCCTTCGGCTATTCGATCAACACCCTGACGCTGTTCGCCATGGTGCTCGCCATCGGCTTGCTGGTCGACGACGCCATCGTCGTGGTCGAGAACGTCGAGCGGGTCATGAGCGAGGAGGGGCTTTCGCCAAAGGCGGCGACGATCAGGTCGATGGGCGAGATCACCAGCGCCCTGGTCGGCATCGCCGTGGTGCTGTCGGCGGTGTTCCTGCCCATGGCCTTCTTCGGCGGCTCCACAGGCGCGATCTATCGCCAGTTCTCGGTCACCATCGTCGCGGCCATGGTGCTCTCCGTTCTCGTCGCCCTGATTCTGACGCCGGCCCTGTGCGCGACCCTGCTGCGGCCGACCGAGCCGAAGGTTGGTCGCGAGCGGGGGTTCTTCGGCTGGTTCAACCGCGCCTTCGCCGCGACGGTGATCGGGTATCACGCCCGGCTGACGGGGTTCATCAAGCGGCCGCGCATGGCGCTGGGTGGCTATGGCGTGCTCGTCGCCGCCATGGTCGCTCTGTTCGTCTTCCTGCCCACCGGCTTCCTACCGGACGAAGACCAGGGCTTCATGATCACCAGCTTCAGCCTGCCGCCCGGCGCCCTGGAGCCACGCACCGTGGCGGTCGGCAAGCAGATTGAGGATTATTTCCTGCAGAAGGAGAAGGGCAACGTCGACAGCCTCTTTCTCGTCACCGGCCAGAGCTTCGGCGGCAACGGCCAGAACCAGGGACAGGCCTTCATCCACTTGACCGACTGGGCCAGGCGCCCCGGCGCCGCCAACCGGGCCAAGGCCATCGCCCAGCGCGCCAACATGGCGTTCTCCAGGATCCGCGACGCCCAGGCTTTCGTGCTGGTGCCCCCGGCGGTTCAGTCGCTGGGGAACTCCTCCGGCTTCGACATCCAGCTGGAGGATCGGGCCGGGATGGGGCACGCCGCGCTGACCGCCGCGCGCGATCAGCTCGTGGCCCTGGCGGCCAAGGATCCGCTGCTGGCCCAGGTCCATCCCAATGGCCTCGACGACACGCCACAGCTGCACATCGACGTCGACACCCCCCGCGCCGGCGCGCTGGGAATTGCGCAGGGCGACATCAACGACACCCTGAGCGCGGCCTGGGGGGGATCGTTCATCAACAACTTCGTCGACCGCGGGCGCGTCAAGCAGGTCTACATGCAGGCCGACTCGCCCTACCGGGCCGCGCCCGAGGACATCGGCCGCTGGTTCGTGCGCGGCCAATCGGGAACGATGACGCCATTTTCCGCCTTCGCCAACTGGCGCTGGACGACGGGCCCGGCGCAGCTGGAGCGTTATAACGGCATCGCCTCGATGGAGATCCAGGGTGACCCGGCCCCCGGCAAAAGCACGGGCGTTGCCTCGAACGAGATCGCCAAACTCGTCGGCAAGCTGCCCACGGGCGTCGGCTTCGACTGGACCGGCCTTTCGCTGCAGGAGCGCGAAGCCGGCGCCCAGGCGCCGATGCTCTACGCCCTGTCGATCGTGGTAATCTTCCTGTCGCTGGCCGCCCTCTATGAAAGCTGGTCGATTCCGATCGCCGTGATGATGGTGATCCCGCTGGGGGTGCTGGGCGCCCTGGCGGCGGCCTTCCTGCGCGGCTTCCACAACGACATTTATTTCCAGGTCGGCATGCTCACCACCATCGGCCTGTCGGCCAAGAACGCCATACTGATCATCCAGTTCGCCGACGAGGCGGAGAAGCGTGGCGCCGGGCCGGTGGAGGCGGCGCTGGAGGCGGCGCGCCTGCGCCTGCGGCCGATCCTGATGACCTCCCTGGCCTTCATCGCCGGCGTCTTTCCCCTGGCGATCTCCACCGGCGCGGGCGCCGGCAGCCAGAACGACATCGGCACCGGCGTCATCGGCGGCATGATCTCGGCCACCGCGCTGGCGATCTTCTTCGTCCCCCTGTTCTTCATCCTGGTCCGCGGCCTGTTCAGGAAGGGGAGGGCGGTTTGATGGGGAAGCCACAAATGCCATCTTCTCCCAGAGGGAGAAGAAAGTCCTCCGCACTTACTCTTGCCTGCGCCGGCTTGGCCCTCGCCGGCTGCATCGACCTCGCGCCGAAATACCACCGCCCCGCGCAACCGACCCCCGCGACTTTTCCTGGAACTGCCGCGAGCGCCGACGACGATCGCCCCCTCGTCGGTTGGCGCGATTTCTTCGCCGATGCACGGCTCAAGGCGGTCATCGAGCAGGCGGTGGCCAACAACCGCGACCTGCGCATCGCGATTGCCAACATCGCCTCCGCCCGCGCCGTGTACCATGTGCAGCGCGCCGCCCAGTTCCCGACGATCACCGGCGGCCCCAGCGCCACCTTCGCCAGCGTACCGGCCGAGGTGGCCGCCGGCGGCGCCGTGCCGCAAGGCGCCGCCTCCTATAGCGAGCACACCTACAATCTCACCGCGGGGGTCAGCGCCTATCAGCTCGACCTGTTCGGCAAGGTGCGCAACCTCACCCGCGCCGCGCAGGATCAGTTCTTTGCCACCCAGGCGGCGCGCGACGCCGCCCAGATCACCCTGGTCTCCGAGGTCGCCGCCGACTACCTGACGCTCGGCGCCGACCGCGCCACGCTGAAGATCGCCCAGGACACCATGACCAGCGGCCAGGCAAGCCTGAGCGTGATTCAGGCGCGCTTCGACGCCGGCGTCGACTCAGGGTTGGACGTCGCGCAGGCCAAACAGGTGGTGCAGCAGGCGCGCTTCGACATCGCCCGGCTGACCACCCAGATCGCCCAGGATCGCGACGCCCTCGACCTCGTGGTCGGCGCGCCGGTGAGCGACGACCTTCTCCCGGCCGGCGTCGTCGACGAGCCCGCCGTGCTTGGGGCCCTGCCGGCGGCCGTCAGCTCCAGCGTGCTGCGGCGGCGCCCCGACGTGGTGGCGGCAGAGGATCAGCTGCGGGCCATGAACGCGAACATCGGCGCGGCCAGGGCCGCCTTCTTCCCCAGCATCTCCCTGACCGGCTCGGGCGGCCTGACCAGCCTGGCCCTTTCGAGCCTGTTCAAGGGCGCCGCGGCGACCTGGAGCTTCGCGCCGGCCGTCAGCCAGACGATCTTTGACGCCGGGGCCAACCAGGGAAACCTCGACTACGCCAAGGCCCAGCGCGACGTCGCGCTCGCCAACTACGAGAAGGCGATCCAGGCGGCATTCCGCGATGTCGCCGACGCGCTCGCCCAGCGCGCGACGATCGACGAGCAGCTCTCGGCGCAGCAGGCTCTGACGGAGGCTGCAAATCAGGACCTGACGCTGAGCGCCGCGCGCTTCGACAGGGGCAGCGACACCTACCTCAACGTCCTGATCGCCCGCCGCACCTTCTACGCCTCGCAACAGACGCTGGTCGCCGCCCGCCTCGCCCGCGCGGCCAATCTGGTCACCCTCTACACCTCCCTCGGCGGCGGCCTCTGAACGCAGGATCGGACCGGCGACGTTCCGCCGCCGCCACCCGCAAAGGCGCTCGGCGGTTCGCCCGATCGCAAACCGCCCCCGTTGTCTACTTGCCCTGCATCAGCGCGTCGTTGACCGCCTTTACGAGCGACTCGAAATGATAGGGTTTTCTCAGGATTATCTGGTCGCCGCCCAGGCGGCCCTGCACAGCCTCGACGTCGGCATATCCGGTCACGAATATGATCTTCACGCCGGGCCGGCGTTCCCGGACCTCGGCCGCCAGCTGGGCGCCGGTCATTCCGGGCATGGCATAGTCGATCACCATCAGGTCGGGCGCGCCGTCGTCGAGCTGGGCGAGCGCGTCGACGCCGTCGCTGGCGTGGGACACCTCATGGCCCATCGCCTCCAGAGCGCCCACGGCGACCGCTCTCACCGCCGAATCGTCGTCGACCACCAGCACCCTGCCGCGGACAATGCCGGGCGTGGGGTCGGATGGGTCCGGCGCGTCGGTCCCGTCGGCGGGACGTTCGACGCTCGGAAGATAGATGCTGACCGTCGAGCCATGGCCCTCGCGGCTCTCGAGGCGCGCGGCGCCGCCCAGCTGGCGCGCGAAGCCGTAGACCTGGCTCAGGCCTAGGCCGGTCCCCTTGCCCACCGGCTTGGTGGTGAAAAACGGATCGAACGCCTTGGCGCGCACCTCTTCGGGCATGCCGCTCCCCGTGTCGGCGACGCTGACCTCGACGTAGCGTCCTCGCGCCAGGTCCGGCGCGGTCTGGTCCACGACGACGGTGGCGGTGCGAATGACGATCCGGCCGTGAGGACCCAGGGCGTCACGTGCATTGATCACCAGGTTCAGCAGCGCCAGCTCAAGCTGGGTGCGGTCGGCCAGAACGAACTGACCCGCCGCATTCAGGTCGAAGCGCAGGTCAATGGCCGACTCCAAGGTCCGCTCAAGCATTTCACGCAGGCCCGCCACCTGGTCGTCTATGGCGAAGGTCTCGGGTTTGAGCTGCCTCGAGCGGGCGAAGGCCAGCAACTGGGCCGTCAGTCGCGCGCCGCGCTGGGCCGCCTCTATGCCTCCGCGGGCGAGCTGGCGAACGCGCGATAAATCGGCGGCGCGGCGGTCGATCAGCTCGAACGCGCCTTGAAGCGCCTGCAACAGATTGTTGAAGTCATGCGCGACGCCGCCGGTGAGTTGGCCCAGCGCCTCGAGCTTCTGAGTCTGCAACAGACTTTCTTCGGCGCGCGCGCGCTCTTCGCGCTCATGCTGCAGCTCGCGGATGGCCAGGTCGCGCTCGGCGACGCGCAGTTCCAGGTCGAGGTTCGCCTGTCTCAGGCGCGCGGGCGAGGGCAGGCTGACGGCCAGGGGGATCAGTCGCCAAAGTATGACCGCGGTCATCATCGAGGCCGCCGCGGTGACGACCTTGACGAGCGCCTCGATCCCATAGATGGGCCGCCACAAGGTCACGATGCTCATGAAGTGGGTCAGGCCGCACGCGGTGATGAACAGGGCGAAACACCAGACCACCCCGCCAAAGGGTATGTCCCGCCGCCGCCACAGGATCACCACCAGCGACAGGGGGATGGTCATGTAGGACAGCCCGATCAAGGCGTCGGAGACGACGTGAGTCCACAAGAGTTCCGGGCGCCACAGGAGACAAAAGCCGTGCGGAGACAGGGTGCGAGTGTCCAGCAGCTGGCGAATATACCCGAACAAAATCGCCTCCCATTAGGCGCCGTCATCGCGCCAATACGCAGATCAATCGCGGCCGGCGGACTGGATATCGCCTTGGTGGGGCGACCCTAGCCGCGCGACGCGTGCGGCGCCAGAGACGGCTGGTCGCAAGCGGCGCCGGCCTCGACGCCAACTCTGAGACACGCTCTGACGACGATCCACTCGACCGATCACCTTGAGCGCCGATACGGTCGCGGCTGTCGCGCCTGCCCCTAGACCCTCACCACCACCTTCCCCAGCATCTCACCTTTCGCCAGGCGGTCGATCGCCTGGGGGACGTGGTCGAAGTCGAAGACCTTGTCGATCGGCACGCGGATCTTGCCGGTTTCGGCCAGGTCGACGAGGTGGGCGTGCTGGGCATGGGTCTCTTGAGCCGTGCGCGCGCCGGCGAAGGCGCCGACCAGCGAATAGGACTTCAGCACCGCGTGCAGGGGGTCGATTTTCGGCCAGGCGCCGCTGCCGTAGCCGATCATGACGATGCGGCCGTGCTGCGCGATGCACTTGGTCGCCGACTCATAGGCGCTGCCGCCGACCGGATCGTAGACGATGTCGGCGCCGGTCCCGCCGGTGATCTCGCGGACTGCCTTGTGGATGGGCGTGTCGTGGTAGTCGATCACATGGTCCGCTCCCAGCGCCGCGCAGAACGCGGCCTTCTGCGCGTTGCTGGCGGTGGCGATGACCATGGCGCCCATTGCCTTGCCCAGCATGATCGCCGCCGAGCCGGACGAACCGGCGCCGCCCAGCACCAGCAGGGTTTCGCCCGCCTTGAGCTGGCCGCGCTGGATCAGGCCGACATAGCCCGTGTGATAGGCGACGTAGAAGCCGGCCCCCTCCCCGTCGCTGAAGGTGCTCGGGACCGGCAGGGCCGACGCGGACGAGGCCAGCGCATATTCGGCGAACCCGCCGGCGCCCTGGGCGAAATAGGTCGAGGTCATCACCCGCTCGCCAAGCTTCACGCTCGCGTCCGGCCCCACGGCGCTGACGACGCCCACGACCTCCTGGCCCGGCGTCACCGGCGGAGCCGCGACCGCGGGATAGATCCCTCGCAGCATCAGCACATCAGGCAGACCGACGCCGGCGGCCGACACCTTCACCTGAATCTGCGAGCCTTGCGGCTCCGGGATCGGCCCGTCCACCTTGTGGAGCACGTCCACCGCCTCGCCAAAACGCTCCGCGCGCCAAGCCTTCATCGGGGTTTCCCAGTCCTTTCGGCTGCCTCGAAATTAATTCGATCACATGATACCGAATTGCCTGGGGTTGTCCGCCCCATTCTCGCCAGCCTGCCCGGCGCCCCCGATCGGGTGAGGTGGCCGCCCCTTCGACTTCGCGCTACCATGTCGCCGAAACCCCAGGTGAACCCCATTTCTCGGAAAGCCGCCATGCGCCCCGTCAGCGTCGCCGCCCTCGTATTGCTCTGGATCGGCCTTGCGTCGGGCGCCGCGCAGGCCGGCGTCATGCTGGGGGCCCATGTCGGTCACGAGGGCAATCCAGACTCCAAGTCGGACTTCGCCGCCCTTGAATCGGCGATCGGGCGCAAGCTCGCCATCGACAACGATCACCAGGACTGGGCGGAGTTCCCCAAGGTCGATCGCGTGAAGTGGGACGTCGCGAACGGACGCACGCCCATGCTCTCGTGGCGGATCATCTACCACCGCAGCAACCCGGCCGGGGGCTGCGCGACTGCGGCGGCGATCTCGGCGGGAACCTATGATGCGCAACTTGACCGGCAGGCTGCCGCGGCGAGGGCGCTGCGCGTTCCGCTGCTGGTGCGCTTCAACTATGAGATGACCAATAACGAGGAGAACACCTGTTTTACCGGGTTCCGCGTGAAATCGAACCCGAGCGTCGCGGGCGTCAAATATGTCGCGGCCTGGAAACACGTCGTGGACAGGTTCCGCGCCGCCGGCGCCGCCAACGTCAAGTGGGTGTGGTCCCCAGGTCACAAGGCCTATGAAAAGGGGCTCTGGCGGATGTTCTACCCGGGAGACGGCTACGTCGACTGGATCGGCATCGACGACTACAACAAGTCGAACACCCCCGCGTCGTTCGCCACCGACCCCGGCATATTGGCGTTCTACGCCGCGACCTCATCCATGGGCAAGCCGCTGATGGTCTCCGAGACCGGGGCGGTCAACGATCCCAAGCAGGCCCCGGACGCGCAGACCCTGTGGCTGATCACCGCGCGCGCATTTCTGAAGACCCACCCGGCGATCAAGGCGTTCGTCTACTGGAGCAACGGCGGCAAGTTCGCGCGCGAACACGAGGGCTACGGCGGATCGGGCTATGTCTTGCAAGGCCCGGGCCTGGCGGCGTTCCGCGCCATGGCCAACGATCCGTATTTCAGGTGAGGGGGCGGGGGCTAAAGAGCGCATTCCGGTGACTCGCCAGCGCCACGTTGTTTGCGAGCGCGCCATGCCGTATACACGCGTGCTTACCAAAGAGACGCCGCCATGCCCATCGCAAAAAGTCGCACCTTCCGAAGCGGTAACAGCGAAGCGGTCCGACTGCCCAGGGAAGTGGCCTTTGGCGTCGATGTGCCCGTGACGATCGTCAAATCGGGGGATGTGATGACGATCTATCCCACGCGCCCGCCGATCACGGAGATGATCGAGCGCCTGTCGGCGCTTCCCGGTCCAGGAGATGTCGAAGTGCGCGATGAGGAACCCTTGCCGGAGCGGCCCGGCCTTTAGTCGTGGCCTACATCCTCGACAGCAACGTCGCGATCCATCTGCGTGACGGCGACGCGTCGATCACCGCCAGGACAGGTCAGCTCGACGGTCCTGTTCTGCTGTCCGTGATCAGCCGGGTCGAACTCGAAGGCGGGGTCTATCGCGATCCGACGAAGTCGGCCGTGCGCCGCACGCGACTTGATCTGATATTGAGAGCGCTGCCGATCCTCGCCTTCGATGAGGCCGCCGCCGACGCTTACCGGGCCATCGCCGAAACGGCGGGCTATTCTCGGCGAAAGCTGATCGACCGCATGATCGCCGCGCAGGCGCTGGTTCACCAGGCCACCCTTGTCACCTGCAATGGCGACGACTTTCGCGATGTTCCCGGGCTGAAACTGCTCGAGTGGTGACGTCCACAGTCCCACGGCAAATCCGCGCCCGGAAGGTTCCAATCTCCGGCCATCGCGGTTAGGCGGATGGCTTGGGCCCCGGCCCACCGCCAGGAAGGTGTCGCCGATGTACGATCTGCTGAAGGGAATGCGCGTGGTCGAGGCGTCGGCGTTCGTCGCCGGGCCTTCGTGTGCGATGCATCTGGCGCAGTTCGGGGCGGAGGTGATCCGTATCGACCAGATCGGCGGGGGCCCCGATTTCGGTCGCTGGCCTTTGGCGCCCGACGGCGGCGCGAGCCTTTACTGGGAAGGGCTGAACAAGGCCAAGAAGTCGGTGGCCGTGGATCTGTCGCGCCCCGAAGGCCGCGAGCTGGCGGCGCGCATCGCGACGGCGCCGGGAAACGACGCGGGCCTGTTCGTCACCAACTATCCGGTCGAGGGATTCCTGTCCTACGAGCGCTTGCGCGCTCGGCGCGAGGACCTGATCTGCGTGCGCATCATGGGCTGGCCCGACGGCCGGCCGGCGGTCGACTATACGGTCAACGCCGCCGTCGGCGTGCCGATGATGACCGGACCCACCGATGATCCGCGTCCGGTGAACCACGTGCTGCCGGCCTGGGACCTGCTGGCCGGCGCCTACGCGGCGTTTGCGATGGTGTCGGCGGAGCGGGCGCGGCGGTCGGACGGCAAGGGCCGGGAAATCCGCATCCCCTTGAGCGACCTGGCGATCGCCAGCCTGGGGCACCTCGGTCAGATCGGCGAGGTGCTGACCTCCGGATTGGATCGGCCGCGCGTGGGCAACGCGCTCTATGGCGCGTTCGGGCGGGATTTCGTGACGCGGAACGGCGATCGGCTGATGATCATCGCCATAAGTCCTCGGCAGTGGACCGGCCTGCTGTCGGTGCTCGGCCTGGAAGCGGCGGTCTCCGCGCTGGAGACGGAGCTGGGCGTGCGGTTCGCCAAGGACGAGGGCGCGCGGTTCGAACATCGCGACCGGCTGACGCCGCTGATCGATCACGCCATCGCGCAGCGCCCCACCGCCGAGCTCACGGCGGCGTTCGAGGCGCGGGCCGTCTGCTGGGGCCCCTATCAGACGCTACGGCAGGCCGTGCTGAGCGATGCCTATTTCTCCGCGGCCAACCCGATCCTGGCGGAGATCGACCATCCCAGCGGCCAGCGCTACCTCGCCCCCGGCGCCGCCGCCACCCTACCCTCGGAGACCCGGCGCGCGCCGATCTCCGCGCCGACGCTTGGGCGCGACACCGATGAGGTGTTGTCGGAGGTGCTGAAGCTATCGGCGGCGGAGATCGCGACGCTGCACGACCAGGGTCTGGTTGCGGGCGTGGCGCCCGGCGGCTGAGGAACTTCGGCGCGGGACGCCGCCGGTCCGTTCGGCCGCCGGCGGTCGAACGGACGCGTAAAACAAGTTTGTCAGAGAAAATATGCATGGCTATATAGCTATGCATATGGAGGGTCTGGCGATGGTTGGCGATGTGGTGAAGGAACGCGGCGAGCTATTTCTGGGCAGCCGGCTGCGGCGACTGGCCGAGCGGATGCAGGCGGACGTCGCCCGGATTGTCGAGCAGGCCGAACTGCCGATCCAGCCCAGCCAGTATCCCCTGCTGGCGACCCTGGACCGCTATGGCCCTCAGACGATCGGGGAACTGACCCAGGCGATGGGACTCAGCCAGCCGACGGTGACGCGCGCGGCCTCGAAACTGGTCGGCGTCGGCCTTGTCGAGGTCAGCCGCCTGCGCACCGACCAACGTCACAAGACGATCTCGCTGACGGTGGCGGGCGCCGAGGCCATGGCGCGCTCGAAGCTGGTCGTGTGGCCGCGCGTCGAAGCGGCGGTGGTGGAAATCACCCGCGATCTCGAAGGCTCGCTGCTGGAGCAGATCTCGGAGATCGAAGCGCGGCTCGACGCGGGGCCGCTCAACGAACGCGCCCTTCCCGCCGCCGAGGCCGGATTGCGGATCCTGGATTACTCCGACGATCTGGCTGGCGCGTTTCGCGACATCAACGCGCAATGGATCGCCGCGATGTATCGCCTGGAGCAGGCCGACAGGGACGTGCTCGACAATCCCCGCGCGCGCGTCATCGATCCGGGCGGCGCGATCCTGTTCGTCGAGGCGCGGGAAATGGGGGTGGTCGGCGCGTGCGCCTTGCGCAAGACGGGCGAGGGGTGTTTCGAGCTGACCAAAATGGGGGTGCTGGAGGCAGCGCGCGGACGCAAGGCCGGCGAATATCTGCTGAAGGCGGTCATCGCCCGGGCGATGGCCATGGGGGCCGAGGTTCTGTATCTGCTCAGCAACAAGAAATCCGCCGCGGCCATCCACCTGTATGAGAAACTGGGCTTCGTCCACGATGCGCAGATCATGTCCGAGCATGGGGCGCGTTACGAGCGATGCGACGTCGCCATGCGCTATCGTTCGCCTGTCCGCGACGTCGTCGGACACCCCGGCAAAAAATAGGGCGCGCTGCAGTATTGGCTCTTTACACCGCACGCCTCCCGGCGTTCATTCCATGCAAGGAGTATGCGCATGGACGGTTCGATCGACGACCGCATCTTCGGTGAGATGCGCTACGAGCGCGACCGCAACGCTGCGCCGGCAGGTTTCCCCGCCCTGCCCGAGATTCCCGGCGGACGCTACACGCGCCAGGACTTCTTCGACCTCGAGGTCGAGCATGTGTTCCGCAAGTCGTGGGTGATGGCGGGCCTGGCCGAGGAGATCCCGACGCCGGGCAGTTACAAGCGTTTCAACAAGCTGATGGGCGCGCCCATCGTGATCGTGCGCGATCGCGACAATCAGATTCGCGCTTTCTACAACACCTGCCGCCATCGCGGCGCGCCGGTGGTGAAGGACGAGGCCGGACGCTGCAACGTCCTGCGGTGCCAGTATCATTCCTGGGCCTACGACCTCGACGGCCGCCTGGTGCAGGTTCCCGACGAACACGACTTCGTTGGGCTCAACAAGGCCGAGCGCGGCCTCCTGCCCGTGCGGTGCGAGACATATCGCGGCCTGATCTTCGTCAATGAGGATCCCGGCGCCGTGCCGCTGATCGAGTCCATGGGCCCGCTCGCCGAGGAATGGTCGTGGAGCTGTCTTGACCAGAGCCGTCTGGACCATCGCTGGTCGCGGGTGATGAACTGCAACTGGAAGTGCGCGCTCGACGCCTTCCAGGAGGTCTATCACATCAACACCCTGCATCCGGCGAGCGTGGGCGCGATGCTCGACCACAAGGCCGCCACCATGGGCCTGCTGCCCAACGGCAACTCGCGGATGTGCGTTCGCCTCACCGGGGCGGATATCGACGCCGAGCCGGCCGACGGCTGGCCGAAGGGTGAGATCTACCGTCGATCCAGCGTCGCCCAGACACTCTGGCCGGCGCTCAACATCCCCTGGAGCGTCGATCGCGGCAAGTTCATCCTGTTCTGGCCACGCGGCGTCGGCCAGTGCGAGATCGAGGTGATCGGCGTGGGCGCCGACTGGGGAGAGGGCGATCTGCCGGCGGAGAGGGTCGCGGCCAACGAGCAGTTCGACGCCATCATGATGGAGGATGTCGAGAACCTGGAAGCCATCCAGGCTTCGCTGAACTCCGGCGCGTTCACCGGCATGATGCTAGGCTACCAGGAGCGCCGGATCTACTGGTCGCACGAACAGATCGACCGGACGATCGGGGCCGACCGCGTGCCGCCGGGCTTGGCGGTGGAGCAACTTCTGTCGCCGTACGTCGAGCAGCCGGAGCGGCTGGCGGCGGAGTAGGCCGTCAAGCCGCCGGGTGGGGCGTCGGGGCCATCGCCAGGTGGAAGGGGTGCTCGCGGCTCTTCACCTCGACCAGCTCGACGACATTGCCGTCCGGGTCGCGGCCGTAGGTGGCGCGCAGGGCGCCGCCGCCCACATCCATGGGCGGCGCATGGAAGCGCATGCCGTTGGCCGAGAGGCGGGCATATTCCGCATCGATGTCGATGACGTTCAGGCCGATATGGGTGAAACCGGAATCGCACACCGGACGGCTCTGATCGGGCGCCGCGCCGCGCGGCGTCACATATTCGAACACTTCGAGGAAGGCGTTGCCCGCCTGCAGCATGGCGGCCTTGGCGGAGGACCGCTCCAGGCCGACCAGCGCGTCGATCTCGGGCTGGCCAACCTCCCAGCCGCCGCGAGAGACCAGCTTGAAACCGATGACGTCGCAATAGAAGGCCACGATGCGATCGATGTCGTGGGTGGCGATGGTGGCGTGGTGGAGGCCGTTGATCATTGAGGGGTCCTTTGGCGATAGGGCCGACAGGGTAGGATTCCGGCATACGCGCGCGCCTTGCAAGGTCCTTCTACGCCGGCGGGGACGCCGCGCCTGGAAGCGCAAAGCGCCGCCCCGCTTGACCGCTTCCAATGGCGGCTCATAGAACCCGCGCAGGGAGACCACCATGGGCGTACGCACTCCGACCTTCGAGGAACTGGCCGCCAAGCAGGCGATCACCGAGGTCATTCACCGCTATTGCCGCGGCATGGACCGCATGGACGCCGAGATCACCCGGTCTTGCTGGCATGCCGGCGGCGCCGACGACCACGCGCCGGTGTTCAAGGGCACGGTCGAGGGGTTCATCGCATGGCTGTGGCCGGTGCACGCGGCGATGACGGTGACCCGCCATGTCGTCAGCAACATCCTGATCGATCTCGACCTCGAGGCGGAAAAGGCGGGCTCGGAGACCTACTGGTCGCTCGTGCTGCGCGTGCCGCGCGGGGGCGTCGAATACGACATCATCGCCGGCGGGCGGTACCTGGACCGCTTCGAGCGGATCGACGGCGTCTGGGCGATCCGGCACAGGAGCTCGCTGATGGACGTCAGCCGCGTCGAGGAGGTTCGCCAGACGCCGGCCGACTTCGCAGATGCGCCGTTGATCGTTCCCAACAATCCCGAGGCCACGACCGTGCCGTGGGCGCGGGATGTCTCCGACTATTCGTACGGCGTGATCGGTCATCTCGAGGCGAAGGACCCGCCGCGATGACGCCGAACCTGGAACGGCCGTTCGCCGGCAAGACGGTCCTGGTCACCGGGGCCAGTTCCGGCATCGGGCGGGCCGCCGCCTTGCTGCTGGCCGGGCAGGGGGCGGGCGTCATCGTCTCGGCGCGCCGAGAGGATCGCGCGCGTCAGACCGTGGACGCGATCCGAGAGGCCGGCGGGTCGGCAGATTTCATCAGCGTCGACATCGCCAGCCAGGCCAGCATCGACGCCCTGTTCGCCGAGATCGGGCGCCGGGGGCCGCTGCACGCCGCGCTCAACAACGCCGGGACCGAAGGAGAGCATGCGCCGCTGCCCGACATGCCGATCGAGGAATTCGACCGGGTGATGAACACCAATGTGCGCGGCACGTGGCTGTGCCTGCGCCATGAAGCCAGCCTGATGCGCGCGCAGGGGCGTGGCTCCATCGTCAACGTCGCCTCGATCGCCGGCGTCGTTGGATTCGCGCAGTCGTCCGCCTACACGACCAGCAAGCATGCCGTCGTCGGCATGACGAAATCCGCCGCTCTCGACTTCGCCGCCAGCGGCATCCGGGTGAACTGCCTGTGTCCCGGCGGCACGACGACGGAGATGTCGGAGCGCTGGGTCAGCCGCGTGCCCGGCGGGGAAGCGGTCGTCGCCCAGGGCGTGCCGATGAAGCGCTTCGGCAAGCCGGAGGAACTGGCCGCGACGGCGGTGTTCATGCTCTCAGACGCCGCCGCCTACATGACCGGCGCGATCATCGTCGTCGACGGAGGATCGACGGTCGGCTGACGCGATGATCAAGGCATAGGCCAGCAGCACGGCGTTGCCGAAGAAGATCACCGCGCTGAACGTCGGGGAGGCGGCGAGCGGAAGGCCGGTCGCCGCGGTGAAGACCAGCTGACGCACGGTCTCGCCGAACAGGCCCGGCAGGGCCATGATCACGGCGATGGTCACAGCTTGCGAGGGATCGGCCTTGCGCCATCCCATGGTCCCTCGCAACACCGCGCAGACGAGGACGGCGATCACGATCGCCACCAGGACGGTGACCAGCGGGCCGCTCTCGAACAGCACGCGGCCGCCCAGCTTGAACCCGATCGCGCCGTTGAGCCAGGCGCTGAGGCCGACGAGCACATAGATGATCCGGTCGCGGCGGCTCATCACGCGCGGCGCCGCCAGGCTCAACCGACCTTCACGCCCTTCCAGAACGCCACGCGGCCCTTGATCTGGGCCGCGGCCGGCTTGGGGTCGGGATAGTACCAGACGGCGTCCTTGTTCTCCGCGCCGCCGGCGGCGAGGGTGTAGTAGTGGGCGGTTCCCTTCCATGGGCAGACGCTGGTGGTGGCGCTGGGCCGGAGCATGGCCGGGTCGATGGCGCCGAGCGGGAAGTAGTGGTTGTTCTCCACCACCACGGTGTCGGGTGTGTCGGCGATCACCACGCCGTTCCATGTCGCTTTCGCCATCGTCTGGACCTTTCGCGCCGGGGGTTCGTCTCGGCCAGGATGAGATGGCGAGGCCGGTCCGGGACGGCAAGGCCGCGGCCTTCGCCGCAACCTGGGCATTGCGCGCAAACCATCACATCCTTCGCCCTCGGCTCTTGCCATGGAGCGCCATGTCGGATCGATGAGACGGGACCGATTGCGGGGCGTGCCGATGTTCGGACTTGAGAATGTGCAGAGCCTGGCGGGAATCGCCGCGATCGTCGCGCTGTGCTGGTCGCTGTCGGAGCGGCGCCGCGCGTTTCCCTGGCGGCTGGCGATCGGGGTCGTGCTGGCGCAGGCGTTCCTGATCCTGATCCTGTTCGCGGCGCCGGCGTCGCGGCTCTTGCTGGACGGCGCCGAGGCGGCGGTGAACGCGCTGGCGACCAGCACCCAGGCGGGCGTCAAGTTCGTGTTCGGCTTCCTGGCCGGGACGCCTGAAGGCCAGCCCTATTCGGTGAGCAATCCCCAGGGGCTGTTCGTGTTCGCATTTCGCGTCCTGCCGGTCATCGTCGTGGTTTGCGCCCTGTCGGCTCTGCTGTGGCACTGGCGCGTCCTGCAATGGGTGACGCGCGGATTTGGACTGGTTTTCGAGCGCGCGATGGGGCTGGGCGGCGCGCCGGCCCTGGCCGTGGCGGCGACGATGTTCATGGGCCAGGTGGAAGGGCCGATCTTCATCCGCGGTTATCTGAAGTCCCTGTCGCGCGCCGATCTGTTCATGCTGCTGACGGTGGGCATGACCTGCGTCGCCGGCTCGACGGTCGTGGCCTATGTCGCCATTCTCGGCGCCAGCGTGCCGCATGCGGCCGCGCATGTGTTGACAGCCTCGGTGATCTCGGCGCCCGCCGGCGTGCTGCTGGCGCGGATCATCGTCCCGCGGGAGCCCGGGGAGGAAACCGACCGCGCGCTCGACCTGCGCGGCGCCAAGGACTATGCGAGCTCGATCGACGCCCTCATGCGCGGCGCCGCCGACGGGCTGCAGATCGCGCTCAACGTCGGCGCGATCCTGATCGTGTTGGTGGCCCTGATCACCCTGGTCAACGGGATTTTGGGCCTGGCGCCGCGCATAGGGGGCGCGCCGGTGAGCGTCCAGGGCGTCTTTGGATGGATCTTCTCGCCGCTGGCCTTCCTGATGGGCGTGCCGTGGCGCGAGGCGCCCGCCGCCGGCGCCCTCTTGGGCGACAAGCTGGTGCTGACCGAGTTCACCGCCTTCGCCGACCTGAGCAGCGGCGCGCACGGAGCGCTGGGCGAGCGGGCGCGGGTGATCATGACCTATGCGCTGTGCGGGTTCGCCAACATCGGCTCGGTCGGCATCAACGTCGCCGGCTATTCCATCCTCATTCCCGAACGGCGGGCGGAGGTCGTGAGCCTGGTGTGGCAGGCGATGCTGGCCGGCTTCCTGGCCACGTGCCTGACCGCCTCGGTGGTCGGCGCGATGCCAGGCGGGTTCCTGGCGAAATAGACCGTGGCTGTCTAAAGAAAGACCATGGAACTGATCCTGATCCGCCACGGCCTGCCGGTGCGCAGCCGCGAAACCTCCGATCCGCCGCTGTCCGAGGTAGGACGCGAACAGGCCCTGCGCGTCGCCGGCTGGCTGTCGCGCGAGCAGATCGACGTCGTGGCGTCGAGCACGATGCGCCGGGCGGTGCAGACGGCCGAGCCGTTCGCGGCGCTGGCGGGCCGCGATATCGAAACCCACGAAGGCATCGTCGAGTTCGACCGCAACGCCGGCTCCTACGTGTCGATGGAGGAACTGAAACGCGACAACTACGAAGGGTGGCAAAAGTTCGTGGCGCGCGGCCGAGACCCTGGCGGCATAGCCGCCTTCCAGACGACCGTGGTCGGGACGCTGGAGGGGATCATCGCGGCGAACCGGCGCCGCCGCGTCGCGGTGTTCTGCCATGGTGGGGTGATCAACGTGTGGACCGCCCATGTCCTGGAGATGACGCCCAGGCTGTTCTTCGAGCCGCAATACGCCAGCGTCCACCGATACCTGTGCGCCGGCACGGGGCAGCGGAACCTGTTCAGCCTCAACGAGACGGCGCATCTGAAAGACCCTTGAGGGGGGGCGATCGACCGTTCGGACCCGCGGCGTCCCGCCGCGTTGCAGCTATGGGAATATCGCCGGCCCGATCACAGCAGCAGGGGTTTCAGCGCCTCGACGAGATCGCGCGAGGGTCTTCGGGCGCGGCCGTCCAGGGTGATGCAGGCCGCCTCGACGTCGGCGCGGGCGATCAGGGCGTCGCCGCGCGTGATCGTCTGGCGGATGCAAAGGCGCGGTCCCCGGACGGTGTCATAGGTGGTGCGCACGAGCAGGGCGTCGTCGATCCGGGCGGCCTTGACGAAATCCATGGCCAGGCGCGTGACGACGAATGCGCCCGGATCGTCGCGGCTCGCCATCTCATGGTGATGAATGCCGGCCAGGCGCAGGAAGTCGGAGCGGCCGCGTTCGAAATAGCGTGCGTAGTTGGCGTGATAGACCACGCCGGTAAAGTCGGTGTCCTCATAGTAGACGCGCACCGGCAAGCGATGCTCGCGGCCCTCGAACCAGCCCGAGGATGGACTGGAATTCATTCGCCCGTCCCTGCGGCGTCGGTCTCGCCGATCACGCGCCATTCCCACAGGCGGGCGAGGTGATTGTAGTCGCTGTGCTGGCGGGCGACGAACTTCGGCGCCGCCCAGGAGACGTAGGGCGTTGAGGGATCGTCAAACAGGGCGATCCGGCGCTTGAGGCCCTCTAGCGCGGCCGCCGCCAGATCCGCGCTTTCGCCGGCGAGGGCGTGGATGTCTTCCCGGCCGGGCACGCGACCGCCGGACACGCGGACATAGACCAGAT